>NZ_CP009291.1:2522500-2886751 GCF_000767465.1 Novosphingobium pentaromativorans US6-1 | reverse complement strand
GGACACGGAGGGCTGCGTAGGGGGGCAATCCAAGTGACCCATTCGGGGGGAATCGGAACCGGACTTCGCGCAAGGACGCGCCTGTACCTGACCATCGCGGCGATCTTAGCCGCTCTGGTCATGGTCTGGTCCAACGCCGCCACGGCCGACAGCTACGAGGGCGTCGCCAGTTGCGCCGGGTCCACCTGCCACGGCCGCAGCGAAGGCGACGGCAAGGTCGTGCGCCAGGACGAACTGCGCATCTGGCAGGAACCGTCGAGCGAGACCGGCGCGCACAGCCGTGCCACTGCAGTCCTTTCCACCCCGCGCGGCCAGCGCATCGCCTCGGCTCTGGGGCTGGGCAATGCCGCTTCGGCCTCTGCCTGCCTCGGCTGCCATGCCACGAATGCGCCCAATGCCGCGCGCGGGGGACGCTTCCTCGCCTCCGACGGGGTGGGCTGCGAATCCTGCCATGGCCCGGCTTCGGGCTGGCTCTCCAGCCACTACGCAATGCCGGCTACCCATGCCTCGAACGTCGCGGCGGGCATGATCCCGCTCGAAAAACCGCAAGTGCGCGCCTCGGTCTGCCTCGACTGCCACTTCGGCAGCGACAAGCCCGGCCAGTTCGTCACGCATTCGATGATGGCGGCGGGCCACCCGCGCGTGTCTTTCGAGCTCGACCTCTTTTCCTCACTGCAGGCCCACTACAACCTCGACGCCGACTACGTGAAGCGCAAGGGAAGGCTGGACAGCCTGCAGCTCTGGGCCGTGGGCCAGGCCGAAGCGGTCAAACGCTCGACGCGCCTGTTCACCAATGCCTCGCTCGCCACCGAGGGCATGTTCCCGCAGTTCTATTTCTACGACTGCCACTCCTGCCACCGCCAGATCACCGACAATCCGGCCGCGAAGCGCACGTTCGAGACCAATCCCGGGCGCCCGATCCCCTTCGGCAATCCGCCCTACAACGACGAGAACATGATCATGCTCTCCGCCGTCGCTTCGACGCTCGCGCCCGGTCAGGCCGCCCGCTACGACGCCGCCGCAAAGGCCTTCCACGCCGCCATGGCGCAGGGCCGCCCGCAGGCCGCCGAAGCCGCGAGGGCACTGTCCTTCGCCGCGGGCACGCTTTCGGACGCGCTGGCCGCGCGCCACTATTCGAACGATACCGCCTTCCAGGTGATCGCGGCGATCGCCGGCAAGGCGATCACCCCGCGCCTGACCGACTACACCGGCTCGGCCCAGGCGGTCATGGCCGTCGATACCCTGCTCAATGCGCTGGTCCGCGAAGGCCGCGTCACGGTCGGTGCTGCGGCCGGAATCCGCGCGCAGATCAACCGCGCCTACGTCGCCGTATCCGCGCCTGAGAAGTTCGATCCCGGCTCCTTCCGCGCGGCACTGGGAAGCGCTGCCCGCTCGATCGAGGCCCTGCGCTGATGCGCTGGCGGGGGAGCACCATTGCAGCGCTCGCGGCGACCCTGATGCTCGCCGCCTGCGGCGGGGGAGACGGCAGTACATCCGGCGGCTCAGGCGGCGGCGGCAGTTCTTCGGGAGGCGGCAGCTCCGGCGGCGGCTCCTCGGGCGGCGGCACGACGCTGGAGGATTACGAGGCCCCGGCGCAACTGTCGCTGAGCAGCGCGAATGTCGGCAAGATCGTGGCGCAGGCGGCGGCGCAGGCCAACCAGTCCGGCCATCCCTCGGTCATCGCCGTGGTCGACCGCGTCGGCAACGTCCTTGCCGTGTTCCGCATGAATGGCGCGCCCGCCAACGCCAGGATCCCCGATGCGCCCAATGGCGACAACATCGACATCCAGGGCCTGTCCGTCCCGGCCGAAGCCGCGGCCATCGCCAAGGCAGTCACCGGCGCCTACCTGTCGAGCGCGGGCAACGCCTTCACCAGTCGCACTGCCAGCATGATCGTGCAGGAGCACTTCCCGCCCGCACCGAGCACCGTGGGCCTGGAAAGCGGGCCGCTGTTCGGCGTGCAGTTCAGCCAGCTTCCCTGTTCGGACTTCGCATCACGCTTCAAGGCTTCCGGCACCGACGCGCTGATCGGGCCCAAGCGGTCGCCGCTCGGCCTCTCGGCGGACCCCGGCGGCTTTCCGCTCTACATCAACGGCGTGCTGGTTGGCGGCATCGGCGTGAGCGGCGACGGGGTCTACGGCCTCGACGACAACGTGCTCGACACCGACACCGACTTCGAGGAACAGATCGCGCTGGCCGGCACCGTGGGCTTCGAGGCCCCGGAGGCGATCCGCGCCAACCGCATCTACGTGGATGGTACCCAGCTGCGCTACTCGGACGCGACCTATTCCGGCCTGTTCGACGTGGCCGGAGCGACTTATGCGCAGACCGCCCCGGCACTCGGCAGCCTGGTGGCGGTCAAGGGCTACTTCGAAACCGCAGCTCTGCGCGCCGGTACCGCCTACGGCTCGGAAACCTCGGGCATCCGCGCCTCGACCACCGCCGAATTCTCGGACCGCGACGCCTACGTCCTGACCGACGGCAGCGGCACGAACCGCTACCCGATCCGCGCGGGAACCGACGGCGCCGACATCGCCCAGCCGATCACGGCGGACGAGGCGACGGCGATCCTCGAGGAAGCCTTCAAGGTCATGACCCGCGCCCGGGCGCAGATCCGCCAGCCGCTCGACAGCCGCGCGCAAGTCTCGATCTCGCTGGTCGATACGCGCGGACAGGTGTTGGGCATCGTGCGCTCACCCGATGCGCCGATCTTCGGCACCGACGTCTCGCTGCAGAAGGCGCGCACGGCCACCTTCTTTTCCGGCGCGCAGGCCGGCGCCCAGCTTCTGGCCGATCCCAGCAGCGATGTGCAGGCCTTCGTCGGCAAGGTGCGCACCTTCCTCGATGACCAGAGCGCATTGACCGGCACTTTCGCCTTTGCGGACCGCTCGGGCGGCAACCTGTCGCGCCCCTATTTCCCCGACGGCGAAGTCGGCAGTCCCAATGGTCCGCTCTCGCGCCCGATCGCGCAGTGGAGCCCGTTCTCCACCGGCCTGCAATCGGCGCTGGTGCTGACCAACCTCGCCCAGCACCTGCAGTACGTCACCGGGGCAAGCGCCACCGATACGCAGCAGCGCTGCACTTTCCTGCCCGATGTCGCCACGAACCAGAACCGGCTGCAGAACGGCATCCAGATCTTCCCCGGTTCGGTCCCGGTCTATCGCGGCAATGTGCTGGTCGGCGGCATCGGCGTATCGGGTGACGGCATCGACCAGGACGACATGATCAGCTTCCTGGGCAACCACAATGCCGGCGTGCGCCTCGGCACCACCGGCAATGCCCCGGCAGCGATCCGCGCCGACCGGATCGTCGTCAACGTCAACGGCGCGATGGTGCGCCTGCGTTTCGTCAACTGTCCCTTCGCGCCGTTCCTCGACACCAGCGACCAGAACGTCTGCGAGGGCCTGTAACGATGCCTGTGCCGGTTCTTCTGGTCCCCCTGGTTGCGGCGCAGGCCGCGTCGCAGGAGCTTCCGAAGCCCGAATTCGGGCAGGAAGATACGCAGCCCGATCGGCCGATCCTCGAACCGCCGGGCACCGAGACCGCTCCCGAAGACGTCGATCCCGGCGTGATCGACGGGCGACGCCGCCCCGGCTACAACCCGCCCCTGCCCGAGCGGGTGACGCAGAACAACGAAGGCGCGGTGCGCGCGCCTCCGCCCGAGGCTTTCCCGACCGACCAGGTCCCCATCCCCGACCGCTGGCGCCTGATCGAGACGCTCGGCGTGGTCAAGGAACGCTGGTTCGACCCCTATCACCAGAACACGCTGAAGGGTGACCGTCCGCTCAACCCCAAGAAGGTCAAGTGGCTGCCGATCACGGGCGACGACTGGTTCTTCGGCCTCAACCTGATCTCCGACACCGTTCTGGAACCGCGCACCTTCCCGATCCCGGTGGGCGTGCAGACGACCGAGCGGCCCGGTTCGATCAACGTCTTCGGCAAGGACGCCAGCCTCGTCTTCTCGCAGACGTTCATCGTCGGGCTCGGCCTGACCAAGGGCAACACCGCCTTCAAGCCGCCAGCGGTGGAATACCGCGTCGCGCTGGCGTTCAACTACAACTACGTCAACGTGCCCGAAAAGCGCGTGCTCTTCGTCGAGCCCAGCAAGCCCTCGCACCGCTCAGACCATTTCGTCGGCGTGCAGGAAGCCTTCATCGACTACCACCTGCGCAACACTTCGGACCGCTACGACTTCGATTCCGTGCGCGTGGGCATCCAGCCTTTTCAGGCGGATTTCCGGGGCTTCCTGTTCAACGACAACCAGCTTGGCATCCGTTTCTTCGGCAACCGCGACAACAACCGCGTGCAGTACAACCTGGCCGCATTCTGGCGGCTGGAAAAGGACACCAATTCGGGCCTCAACTCGGTCGTCCAGCGCCCGCGCGACGATTTCCTGTTCGTCGCCAACATCTACCGGCAGGACTTCCTGATCCCGGCGCTGACCAGCCAGTTCACCGTTGCCTACAACCGCAACCGCGAGGCCGACCGGGTCGAGGTCGACGATAACGGCTTCCCGGTGCGCCCGGCCCTGCTCGGCACTCTCAAGGGCCGGGACTACGACGTCGTCTACCTTGGCTACAACGCCGATGGCCGCGTCGGCCGGATCAACCTGACGGCATCGGCCTACGGTGCGCTCGGACAGGACCGCAACAGCTTCTTCACCGACCGCAAGGCCGATATCCGCGCCTTTTTCGGCGCTGCCGAGCTGAGCTACGACAAGGACTGGATGCGCTTTCGCCTGTCCGGCCTCTACGCCACCGGCGACGGCGATCCCTACGACAACAAGGAAACCGGCTTCGACGCGGTGTTCGAAAACCCGATCTTCGCGGGCGCCGACACCAGCTACTGGATTCGCCAGACGATCCCCTTCGCCGGCGGCGGCCGCGTGGTCAGCGTCAACGGGCGCAACGGCATCCTGAATTCGCTGCGCTCCTCCAAGGAGCAGGGCCAGTCGAACTTCAACAACCCGGGGACCGTGCTGGTCGGCGCCGGCGCGGATTTCGACCTCAGCCCCGAAGTGCGCCTGTCCACCAACGCCAATCACCTGTGGTTCGAGAACACCGCCACGCTGCAGACCCTGCGCAATGAAGGCTCGATCCCCAAGGACATCGGCTGGGACCTCTCCGCCGCCGCGATCTGGCGCCCCAAGGCAACGCAGAACATCGTCGCGCGCCTCAGCGCCGCCGCGCTCGTTCCGGGCAAGGGCTTTCGCGACCTCTTCGACAATTCCGAGGGCCACCGGAACTACTACTCCGTCCTCGCCAACATCATCGTGAGTTACTGATGCAGCGCCTCAGCCGGATCTTCCTCGCTTTCGCGCTCCTGCTGGCGCTGGCCATCCCCACCGGACGCCTGCTCGCCAGCGAGGAGGAAAAGCCGGTAGAGCGCGACTATTCGCTGGTCCGCGCGCCCGCTGCGCCCGCAGGTCAGACGGCCGCCGACATGGATGCCAAGTCGGCGGGTTGCCTCACCTGCCACACCGCCAGCGATGCGCCCACGATGCATGCGACGCCCGCGGTCAAGCTGGGCTGCACCGATTGCCACGGCGGAAATGCGCGGATCACCGGACGCCCCGAACTGGGCTTCGACCATCCCGACTACATCGCCGCGCGCGACAAGGCGCACGTCCTGCCCCAGTTCCCGGAAAGCTGGCACTGGCCGAGCGCCGCCAACCCGCAGCGCAGCTATACCCTGCTCAACAAGGAAGCGCCGGAATATATCCGTTTCGTCAATCCGGGCGACTACCGCGTCGCGCGCGAAAGCTGCGGCGCCTGCCACCTGCCCGCCATCGAGGCGGCGGAACGCTCGCTGATGGCCTCGGGCGCGATGCTGTTCGGCGGCGCGGCCTATAACAACGGCATCGTCCCCTACAAGAACTACATCTTCGGCGAAGCCTATACCCGTGACGGCGAGCCGGCGAAGATCGTCTCGGCCGGCAACCCGCCGGGCACCGTCACCGCTGAGCAGAAGGCGCGCGGCGCGCTAGCCGCACTCTATCCGCTGCCGCGCTGGAACGTCACGCCGCCGGGCGACGTGTTCCGCGTGTTCGAACGCGGCGGGCGCGTCATCAACTCGACATTCGCCGAAGTCGGCCTGCCCAACCCGACCGGCTCGATCCAGCGGCTCGAGGAACCGGGCCGCCCGGACATCAAGCAGTCGAACCGCGGCCCCGGCACTGGCCTGCGCGTGGCGATCCCCGTGCTCAACCTGCACAAGACGCGCCTCAACGATCCCTATACCTGGTTCATGGGCACCAACGATCAGCCCGGCGACTACCGCTCATCCGGCTGCACCGCGTGCCACGTGATCTATGCGAACGACCGCGAACCGCGCCACTCGCTGATCTACGCCAAGCTCGGCCGCGACGGGCAGACGGTCACCAGGGACCCGACCATCGCCGCGCTCAAGAGCCATGGCGAAGGCTACGGCGAGAACGGGCACGGCTCGCTCAAGACCGGGCACGAGGCCGACGATCACGGCATCGCCAAGCCCGCCGACGATCGGGAGAAAGGCCACCCGCTCCAGCATGTGTTCACCCGGGCGATCCCGACTGCGCAGTGCATGAACTGCCACATGCACCAGCCCAACATCTTCCTGAACAGCTACCTCGGCTACACCATGTGGGACTATGAGGCCGATGCGCCCAAGATGTGGCCCAAGCAGCAGAAGTACCCGACCGCCGAGGAAGTCCACAAGGTGCTGGAACGCAACCCCGAGGGCGCATCACCCAAGGGCAAGTGGGCCGACCTCGATTTCCTGCGCAACGTCTACGACCTCAATCCGGAACTGAAGGATACCCAGTTCGCCGACTACCACGGCCATGGCTGGAACTTCCGCGCGATCTTCAAGCGCGACCGCGAAGGCAACCTGCTCGATGCCGGCGGCAACCAGGCGACCTGGGGCACCGACAAGGAGCACATCGTCTCGCCCGACGATCCGGAGAAGTGGCGCAAGAAGGGCGAAGGCAAGTTCGTCCCCGTCGGCACCAACCCGGGCAAGACCGTCCACATGATGGACATCCATGCCGAAAAGGGCATGCAGTGCGCCGACTGCCACTATTCGCAGGACAGCCACGGCAACGGGCTGATCTATGGCGAAGTCGCCAACGCGGTCGAGATCGGCTGCAAGGACTGCCATGGCACCGCCGACGCTTATCCGACGTTGCTGACCAGCGGCCCGGCCGCGCCGCCCAAGGGCACCGACCTGGCCCTCCTGCGCAATCCCGACGGCAAGCGCCGCTTCGAGTGGAACACCGATGTCTCGGGCCGAAAGCACCTGATCCAGCGCTCCATCGTCGATCCGGGCCTTTCGTGGGAAGTCTCGCTGGTCAAGGATGCGGTCGATCCCGCCTCTCCCACCTTCAACGCCAAGTCGGCGCGCGCCAAACTGATGAGCAAGTCCGGCGCGGACGACGGCACCTTCGGCTTCGGCCCCGGCGTGCCGATGAGCGACCGCGCCCACAAGGACGGCGAGATGGCGTGCTTCACCTGCCACCTCTCGTGGACCACGAGCTGCGGCGGCTGCCACCTGCCGATCGAGGCGAACTGGAAGACCACGCTGCACCACTACGAGGGTGAGGAAACGCGCAACTTCGCGACCTACAACCCGCAGGTCGCGCGCGACGAGATGTTCCAGCTCGGCAAGCACATGACGACCAAGGGCGCGGAAGTCGCCCCGATCCGGTCGACTTCGGCGCTGGTCCTGTCCTCGACCAACGTCAATCGCGAACGCATCTACATCCAGCAGCCGCCGATCAGCGCGGCGGGCTTCTCCAGCCAGGCCTTCGCGCCGCACTTCCCGCACACCGTGCGCCTGACCGAGACCAAGACCTGCAGCGACTGCCACCTGTCCGAAAAGGACGACAACAACGCGATCATGGCCCAGACCCTGCTGCTCGGGACCAATTTCGTGAACTTCGTCGGCCTCAATTCATGGGTCGGCCTGGACGGCGGCTTCGAGGCCGTGCGCGTCACCGAATGGGACGAACCGCAGGCCGTGATCGGATCGTACCTCCAGAAATATGCCTACCCCGACTACTACAAGCTCCACGTCGAGCGGAACGGGCGCGAGCTGAAGAACTGGACGCGCGGCAAGGCCTTTGACAAGAACCTGTCGGGCGAAACCCATCCCTTCGAGCAGTTCCGCAATGTGACGCAGGGCACCAGCGGCGAGGTCGGCTGCCTCCAGCTTCGCGGCGAGTACATGTTCGTGGCCGAGGGCAAGGGCGGCTTCGAGGTCTATGACGTCGCCTCGGTGGCCAATAAGGGCTTCTCCGACGCGGTCGTCTCGGCGCCCTTCTCACCGCTGGGCCACAACACCCACGTGAAGACCAAGAACGCGACCTGCATGGCGCTGGCGACCAACCAGCCGGTTGCCCCCACACGCAACCGGACGATGGAAGCGACGATCCTGAAGGACGACAAGGGCCAGACGCTCTACAAGGCCGATGGCACACCGTTCACGCTGCGCGACGCCAACCAGGAACAGGCTTTCGAACCGATCTACAGCTATGCAGCCATCACCGACAGCGAAGAGGGCCTGATCCTAGTCAACATCGACACGATGGCCGATGGCGAATTCCGCAACAACAAGCTCAAGCGCGCGGTGACCTGGAACCCGGATCACGTTCTCGACGGTGCGCGGCACATCATCCTGGCGGGCGAAGTGGCCTACATCACCGCCAAGGCCGGACTCGTCGTCGTCGACCTGCACGACCCGCTGCACCCGCAGCTCTCGGCCGTACGCCCGCTTGAAGACGCCCGCGCCAGCGCAGTCCAGTTCCGTTACCTGTGGGTGACCGACAAGGAGGGCCTCAAGCTCTTCGACGTCACCAACCTGCGCAATCCCATCGCCGTGCCGCAGGCGACCGTGCCGCTGGCCGATGCCCGCCGGATCTACGTCGCTCGCACTTACGCCTATGTCGCGGCCAAGCAGGACGGACTGGTCATCGTCGATGTGCGCAGCCCGCCCAACCCGCGCATCTACCAGAAGGTGACCTTCGACGGGCAGCTCAACGATGCCGAGGACGTCATCGTCGGTTCGACCAATGCCTCGCTGTTCGCCTATGTCGCTGACGGTCGCAACGGTCTCAAAGTGCTGCAGCTCACCTCGCCTTCGAGCCAGCCTAACTTCTACGGCTTCTCGCCCGCGCCCAAGCCCGAGCTGATCGCATGGGCCAGGACGCCAAGCCCGGCCCGCGCCCTCTCCAAGGGCCTCGACCGCGACCGCGGCGTCGACGAGACCGGTGGCCAGATGGCCGTCTTCGGTCGCCTCGGCTCACGCCCCTTCACCCGCGAGGAAATGGAGCGCCTGTTCATCAACCGCCGCGGCGTGCCCTTCAAGGTAACCGACGAAGTCGACATGAGCGTCTGGGTGCCCAAGCGCTGATCTGACAGAGGGACTGCGGGGGCGCTGGGCGTCTCTCGCCCTTCGACCGGCTCAGGGTGAATGGCGCAGCGCAGCCAGTAAAGAGACCAGGTCCCGAAACGGCTTCGGAACTATCGCCAGCGTCAGTCGGGCCGTTCGCTCACGATCACGCGCACCACTTCCTGAAACGCCTCGTCATAGCGCGCCAGAGCGTCGAGCGCACCGACGGCCTCGGTATGGGAAACGAGACGGCGGCCGTCCCAGCGATGCAGGGCATAGACCGGCAGCTCGGTTGAGATCATCGTGCGACCGTCCGGCCTGTCCGGGTCAACCGGGTTCAGATCGAGCGCAACCGTCGCCGCGGTGGACCCGACGACGGTGACCGGGATGCCTTCCCACAAGGTGTGGATCGGGCGGTGCAGGTGCCCGGCGACGATGCCCCTGATCTGGGCGTGGCCCGAGACCGCCGCCATCAGGCGGCCGATCCACGGCTCGTGCTCATCGCTGTCGAGCCAGTCGATCCCGCTTTCGAAAGGCGGGTGATGCATGGCAATGACGGTGGGCCGGTCGGGGTGCGCTGCCAGTTCCGCGGACAGCCATGCCGCTCGCGCCGCGCAGAAGGCACCGCCGTGGCGCCCTTCCTCCAGCGTATCGAGAACCAGTACCCGCAGCGGGCCGAGGTCGATCGCGTACTGCACGAAGCCGCCACTGGCCGGACAATCGGGGAAGGCCTCGAACATCGCTGCGCGCGTGTCGTGATTGCCGACCATAGGCGCTACCGGGAACGGGCAGTCGCGCACCAGCTCGGCCAGTCGCACGTAGCTTTGCAAGTCGCCGAACTCGGTCATGTCGCCGGACATGAGCAAGAGATCGGGCCGGTTCGGCCCATCCACCAGGCGTTCCAGCACCGCCTTCAGGCGATGCGTGTTGTAGCCCCCCGTTTCGCTTCCGCTGAAACCGATGTGCAGGTCCGTTATTTGCGCGATCAGCACTGGGGCTTCCTTGCGAAGCCTGCGTTGATGCCATTCATGGGCCTTACTCCCTCCGAAGTGCGACCTTCTTAGGAGATGACAGGTTGACGTCCGGTTTCCGGTCCGCCGAACCCGTCTCGGTGATGTGATAACCATGACACATCGCGCAGCTCGATGGCACCTTCGATTTGGGTGCGTCCTCACCTAGATGGCACGTGCGGCAGGTCTTGATCCCCGGCAGCAACACGTCGCTGGCGCTGGTCGAGGTCTCTGCGGCGTGGCAGGTGGTGCACTTCTCCTGCTTGTGCGCGGCATGGTCGAACCAGCCGTGATCGAAATAGCGCATCGGCTGCGATACCGGCACGACGCCGGGCCGGCCGTTGATCCGCGTCGGGCGGTGACACTCGCCGCAGATGCCGTCCTTCGACAGCGCCACGTCAAGCTGCAGCCCCGGCCAGGCGCCGCCCGAATAACGGAACTGGTAGAGCCCGCCCTCGGCATATTCGCCCGGGCGCTTGCGGTTGGAGACGAGCGGCTTGCTGTGATCCCACTTGGCCGCCAGCAGGTCTGCGGTCAGTTGCTCGACGTCGCCGTGGCGCAGGCGGCGCACGATGCCGCCGACGCGCTCGTAGGCAAGGCTGTGGCAACCCTCGCAGTCACGCTCCATGTCGATCGGCTTGAAGCGTACGCCCTCTTCGGTCTTGCGGTGGCAGTCCTTGCACTCCAGCCCGTTGGAACCATAGCCGCGCTCTGCCCCGATGTTCCTGGCCATGCGCGCCGCGCCGCCCATCGGATCGAGGTGCAGCTTGTGCGGGAAAGTCAGGCCGTTGTCCTCGCGCAGCTTGCTGTCGAGCGAGACGAAGGACGGATGCCTCGTCACCGGATCGGTGATCACCCGCGCGGTGAACTGCGGGTGCAGCTTGCCGAAATCGCCGGCATCGCCAAGCCGCGTGTCAGGCAGGTTGCTCTTGAGCTGGCCGTGGCAATCGGCGCAGAACTGCTGGCTGGGCGCGGTCAGACGGGTCGGCCCCTTATGTTCCGAGTGACAATCCTGGCAGGCGCCGGGACCTTCCTTGCCGAAAGCATGGGCCACCTTCCACAAGGCCGCCTGCCCCAGCGGCAGGTTGCCGCGCGCCGCTGCGAGACGCGCCTCCGGTGCGTGATCGTGAACGTCCTTGTGGCAGCTGCGGCAAGTCTCGTCCCGTACGGATTCGAATGGTTTGACGTGGCAGGCCACGCACTTGTCGGTCAGCGAGTGGTGCGCGAGGCTCAGTTCGCCCGGGTTCCAGCTGCCGTCGTTGATGACGCTGCTCTTGTCCGCGGCCCGCGGCCCCTTCACGCTCATGATGTTGGTCACGATCGGCAGCGCCAGGAACGCCAGGACAATGACGATCGCCAGCGCCCATGACATCCGCCGCTTGCCCGGCAGAACCCCGCCCAGCGAAAAGCCGCGCTTCTCCTCGAGGTTCCCCGAACGGGTCGCGGCGGTTTCCGCCTTGCGGACGGTTAGCAATACCGCGCCGTCCTCATCCTGCGAGACGGTGATGCGGTAAGTGCCGAAGCCCAGCTCGGCGCCGCCGAGGCTGTCGATGGAAGCGGAGCGGGTTTCCGCACCATCGACGACGAAGCCGAGCGTGCCCACCGCCTCGACGCGCAGCCGTGCGCCCGAAACGGCCGAGACTTCGGCGTGACGCGGCTCCACCGCGAGGTCGGGCAAGTGAATGTCGCACTCGGCCGAACGCCCGATGCTGAGGGTTTCGCCGGCAATGTCCCGGTCGCGGACGATTTCGCGTCCGGTCGCGGTCTGCTCGATCTGGCGGATCCTGAAAGTCATGCCGCCCTCACCAGTAATAAAACACGGAAACGATGTGGGCGGTCAGCGCCGCGAGCAGAGCCATCGTGGCGGGGACATGGACGTAGAGCCACACCTCCAGCATGGCCTTGAGGCGCATGTGCCGGCGCATCCTCTCGAGCTGGGCCTTGCGCCGGACCAGCAGCTTTTCCACCCGTTCGATCGCCGGATCGGCAGAGCCGGAAAGTGCCAGCCCTTCCAGCGCCTTCTGCGTCGTGCAGCCCGGGTAATGGCCCGAAAGGCGGCGCAGCAGGCCCGGCGAGAACGGGTCTTCCTCCAGTGCTGCCAGCACCAGATCGGACGGCCCGCGCGCAAGCGGCTGCGCGGCTTCGTTAAGCTGACGGTCGAGCGCGCGAATGGCGTCGACCATCTGCCCCTGCGTCATCTGCTCACGATTGGAACTGAGCGCGGTGGGCAGCGAAGCATAGGCCCAGATGCCGAACATGCCCGAGACGATCACCAGCATCATCAGCGCATAGGCCAGGGTGTGGACGTTCCAGCCAAGCTGGAAGCCGGTGTGCAGCGTCGCCACGACGATCAGCGAAAGGCCAAGGTACACGTGCGCCGAAGTCCAGGCCTTGAGGGACCAGCGCCCCTCGGTGATCGCGCGCTTGCGGATGCCCAGCAGCGAGAGCCAGACGATCAAAAGGGCGCCGATGGTGCCCAGGGTATAGCCGATCCAGGTACCGCCGCCGGGCCGCGGCTTGGGATCGGTGAGGAAATAGGCCGCAATGCACACCACGCACAGCGCAGTCGCGATCTTCATCCAGCGGAAGCCGCGATGACGCAGGAAACCCTCGTGATCGCTGCGATATTCGCGGTTGGCAACGTGGCCGGTTTCGGACGCACTGACCATTATTCGCCCTCCGCCAGCTTGGCGACCGAGAGGAAGGCTTCCGGCGAAACGCGGATCGCCGCCCCGGTAGGGCAGGCGCGCACGCAGGAGGGCCCGCCGTCGATCCCGGCGCACATGTCGCACTTGATCGCCTGCTTGGGCCGCTCGACGCCGTCGGCATGCGCCTTGCGCCAGGCCTTGCTCGGCTCACCCGGCCCAGGCCCCTTGCCGAGGAACAGCCACGAGAGGATCGAGGGCTTCTTCGGCGGCACCGAATCCATGCGGATCACGCCATAAGGGCAATTGCGCTGGCAGTTGCCGCAGCCGATGCAGGTCTCGTAGATGAAGACTTCCCCGTCCGGGCCGCGCTGGATCGCGTTGGGGGGGCAATCCGCCATGCAGTGCGGATGTTCGCAGTGGCGGCACGAGGTCGGCACATGAAGATGCGCGTAAGTCGTTCCCGCCTCGCGGTCGAGCCGCGAGAGGCCGTCATGGCTGTCGGCGCAGGCCTTCTCGCAATTGTCGCATCCCACGCAGAGCGTCTCGTCGATCAACAGCACGTCGGTCGCCTCGCCGATGCCGTTGTCGACCAGGAACTGCGCGGTCTGGGAATACATGTCGACGACGCTCGAGAAGTTCTCCTTGCGTCCTTCGACGAAAGTATTGATTTCGCGCCGTCGCTCCATCTCGGCGAAGGCCTTCTGCTTGAGCTGGGGCTTGCGCGCCAGCAGACGCACGAAAGCCTCACCCGGCAAGCGGATGACTTCGGACTTGATCGCCGCTCGCACCGTCGCGGACCGGCGCGAGCCATCGATCACGGCCATCTCGCCGACATAGGCGCCGGCCGGAAGGTAGCTGAGGAACACCGGCTTGCCGCCGATCTGGCGCTCGACGATCATCGAACCGCGGCGGATGATGAAGATGTCGGTGCCTTCCTCGCCCTCCTTCATCAGCACTTCGTTGGCGCGCAGTTCCTTGACTTCCGCCCCATCGACCAGCTCGGCGATGTCGTCCGGGGTGAGGCCCGAGCCGAATATCTGGAGGAGCTGGCGCTCGATCGCGATGCGGTTGACGACCTTGGCCGCGGCCGGGGCCGTGGCCATCATCTTCAGCGCGGCGGAACGCGAAAGTTCAACGACGATCAGGTCCTGCGCCGCGCGCACGGTGGAGCCGCGGCGGCGGCCGGAAATGAGGCCGACCTCGCCGAAGATGGAGCCCTGCCCGATCGGCACGGTGATCGAGGGATCGTCCTTGTTGACCTCCACCGCCACCGAACCTTCGGCGATGGCGAAGAGCGAGGAGCCCGGCTCATTGCGCTGGAATACCACCTCGCCCTTGCGAAAGGCACTGACGTCGGAATCGAGCATCAGTTCGCGCAGTTGCAGCGCCGAAATGTCGCGGAAGATCTCGATCCGGCCGCCGAACAGTTCCAGCCATTCATCGACGCTGCGCTGGCCTGGCAGAGCCGCGAACTTCTCCGCCAGGATCGGTTCGTCGGCAGGCTTGAGACCGGTATTGCCGTTCAGGAATTCGACGACATCGTAGCCCTGGTTCATGCAGTGCTTGATCAGCGGATAGCCCGCCAGCGCGCCGATGACGTGAATGCCCGGGCGCGTCGTCTCAAATACCGGCGACAGCACCGGGAAGGCCTCGCGCTCGGGACTGGTGAATTCGATGCCGCAATCCTCGACGAACTTGCGCGGCGGGGCCGAGCCGGTGCGCGCGATGATGCGGTCGCAGCGGATGGTTTCCTGCCCGTCGCGGGTATCGAGCAGAAGTTCGCCGGGCCGCACTTGCGCCGGGGTCGTCTCATTGCGGATGATGATACGTCCGGCGGCTTCGGCCTCCATGAGCAGCTTGACGTTAGCCTCTTTGGCTCGCGCGAATTCGGTACCGCGGTTAAGGATCGTGACGACATTGCCCTGCGCCGGATCGGCGGCAAGGCCCAGCGCGTTCTCGATCCCGGCATCGCCGGTACCCACGACCGTAATGTGCTCGTCCACATATTCGGTGGGATCGTCCAGCTGGTACTGGATATGCGGCATGTCTGCGCCTTCGCAGCGCAGGCGATTGGGGTTGCCCTGGGTGCCGATGGCCAGAATCACCGCTTCGGCCTCGATCGTGTCCCCGCCCTTGAGCGTCAGGACGAACGCGCCCTTTTCGCCCTCGATCTTGGTGACTTCCGACTTGTAACGCACGGTTATCGCATTGCTTGCGGCCTGCTCGTCCCAGATCCCGAGGATCTGTTCACGCTTGCCCGCATCGAACTCGAAATCGGATCGCAGCACCAGCGAGGAAGGCGTCGCCATGACGTGCTTGCCCTTCTGGTACTTGAAGATGGTGTCGGACAGGTGATCGGTCTTTTCCAGCAGGACGTGCGACATGCCCAGCCTGGCCGCCCTGCCCGCCGCGCTCATGCCTGCGGGGCCGGAGCCGATAATTGCGATACGGACGCGATCTTTCACAACTTCCCCCTCGTCGTGCCGACCGAACATTGCAAAGCCACGCGAAAAACCGCATTTGCGCAAAGCTGATCCGTGGCCTGTCCCCTCAGCCGACGGTACTGTAATGAATGGGAATTAGCGATGACACAACCGACGACGACAATATTTCGTCCGCAAAGAATCGCTTTGGTACTTGCAGGACTTGTCGCCGCCGGGGCCGTGGGGGCTGCGATACTGCGCGGTGACGAGGTTAACACTGCATCAGGCAATGCTGCCATGGCCGCATCAACTTCTTTGCCGGCCAGTGCCTCGATCGACGATCTCGAGAAAGCGGCCAAGGACACGCCCAAGGATTCTGCAGCCTGGCAACGCCTTGGGCTCGCCTATTTCGAGGCGGCGCGATTCGCCGAAGCGGCAAACGCCTATGGCAAGGCAACCGAGCTGGCGCCCGGCACCGCCGTCCTCTGGTCCGCGCTTGGCGAGGCGCGGGTCATGGCCAGCGATCGCGATCCGATGCCGCCGCAAGCCGTCAGCGCCTTCGAAAAGGCCATCGCCATCGACCCCAAGGACCCGCGCTCGCGCTATTTCATGGCAGTGAAGCGCGACTTGTCCGGCGATCACCAGGGCGCCGTGGACGACTGGCTCGCATTGCTGAAGGACAGTCCGGCCGATGCGCCCTGGCGTGCCGACCTTGTGCGCACCATCGAACAGGTGGGGAAGATCCACCAGATCGACGTTGCCGACAAGCTCGCCGCCGCGAACAGCAAGGCCGCCTCCAGCGCTCCGGCCGGCGCTTCACTTCCGGCTGCGGCCCGCGGCATTCCCGGCCCCAGCGCACAGGACCTCGCCAATGCCTCGCGCATCGCACCCGGCGAGCAGCGCAACATGGCCGAGGGCATGGTGTCACGCCTTGAACAGCGGCTGGAAAGCGATCCGTCCAATATCGACGGATGGATCATGCTCATGCGCAGCCGCCGCACGCTCGACCAGCCGGAGAAGGCGCAAAAGGCCCTCACCGATGCCATCGCCGCCAATCCGGGCAAGGCCGATTACCTGCGCCAGCAGGCAGGGATGCTTGGCATTCGGGAAAAATAAGAGCGCCTCACAGCCCCTCGATCAAGACTGTCCGCCTTACGGCCGCTCGTCGCCCTTCTGCGCATCGGAAGGGAATAACTGCGCAAGCAGGCCGAAAATGGCGAGGTTCACGCCGGGTGCCAGCACTGTCGTCGCCACCGATCGCGGACCGAATTGATCGGCGAGCGCGTTCCAAGGCATGCCCAGAACCGTGAGGAACAGGCCTGATAGCGCGTTCTTGTCCTGCTCCAACCAGCCCAAGGTGCCGGCAGTCAGGGCGAGAAGCGCAAGGATGTAAAGCGCAAGGAATATTCCAAAGAGCCATCTCATCCCTGCAGGTCTCCGGCGCTTTTCAGGCGAACTGAAAGGAACGACCCTGGGCGCATCCAGCGCTGCAAGGCTAGCCCTCGCCGTCCGTGTTCATGACGCGGACGATGCTTCCGTCACGATTGCCGCGGCATAGCCAGGGGGCCTGAGCGCCCTCGACGTTCACGTAGATCTCGATCGCATCGGCCGCCTCGTCGATACGCCTGGTGCCGAGAACAGTAGCGCTGGTTAGTGCCCCCACCCTGGCAAGGCATTTTCCTTCCAGATCTTCCATGCCGCGAACGAGTTGCCTGACAGGGGGCGCGGCCGGAATGCGCGCCTCAGCCATGACAACCGGAGGCGGCGAAGACGCCTCGAACGGCTGCGTTGCAGCTTCGCTGGCAATCGCCATCGACGCGGTATCGACGGAAGCATCGGCAGAGGCGTCCTCGCTTGGCGGCACGAGTGGGCGTTCATCGCCCCCTGCCCCGCAGGCGCTTGCCGCAAGCGACAAGCCGACAAGTCCCGATACCGCCAGGCAACGACAGGAAGCGCAGTCCATCATCGCTCGCTTCGCGTGCAGACAATTTTCCGCCTCCTGCAACTCTCGGTGGTTGTGCGAGCAGGAGGCGGAAAGTCACGAGAGGGATGCCGTCCACGTGGAACGACGTCCATCAGGCCCTGTAAGTCGGGCTTGGTCACGTAAAAGTCTGAGAAAAAGGCGTTCCCCGAACGCAAAGCAAGAAACAACTGCACGCTTCGAGCTTGGCTCTTCGCAAGAACAGGACCGGCCTGCAAAACCACTGCCTCTCCCTCCATCTTGCAAAAAAGGACCGCAAAGAGTTCAGAGCAAGATCAGGTTAATGCGTACGATGATCCAGTTCAATACAAAACAAATAAGGAAAATTCGGCACTTACGAATTACGGAAAATTCGCGCTTTGATAGCAACATTTACTTGGCAAGTAATTGCAACGGGAGAGAACCCCCAATCTTGTCGCAATTGTACAATTTTGGATGCCTCCGAAGCGGCCACAAGCACACGGTCGATGCCTGTTGAGGCGCGCACTTCCTTCAAGCAAGCAGACCTGACCGGTCATGGATGAAGTCCCGACGTCGGAAACGGGAGGCTTTGCAGCCGTCCTGAAACCGGCGCCGGGACCATTGCCGTGCCGGCTACGCAATAGCAGGGGGGCTTGTACCGGCCGGCGTTAACGGATGAATCATCAGCGGGTCATGCGCTAATTCTGACCTGACGATTCCCCAGGTGGCAGAGCTCCGGACAGTCCTTTCCATCTGCGAATGGGGTCTTCGCGGCAGTCAAATTCAAGACGAATTGGGAAGCACGTCTCATCAAGCTGCCCCTCACCCTTCCACTAACAATGGAAACTATCATAAGGTATATGCCCCGGCGAGGCGAATCCGCCGCAATGCACCAACGATTAAGCAGATTTAACATCGCAACGCCCGCTTCACCCGAGGGACGCTAAGGCACCGGAGGGTTATTGTCACTCCGCCGGCGAGACAGGCATAGCTGAAAAGCCCCGAACGCGTGGCGGCAGGCAACATTGTCCCCCGTACACCCGTTGCCTTGGCTCAGCGGCTGGGCAACGCCTTGAGCACGAACTGCATGCAGACCAGGATGAGCGCCACTGCGAAGGTATCGGCGAACAGGTCCCCCCATTCCGCATCGCGATGCAGCGCAGGTATCATCTGCACCACCTCTATCAGTCCGCCCACGACGACAAGCCCCAGAGCCAGCAGCAGCCGGGGAATGCGCGGATAAGCCAGCGTACCCAGTATCGCCAAGCTCGCAAATGCCGCCATATGTTGGACTTTATCCGGCACGATGCCGGGCAGATCGTTGGAACCGGGAACGATCGCCATGACGAAGGCGAAGGCCATCGCCGTCCAGAACGCTGTCTTGAGATACTTTTGCACCGCAGCATTATCCGCCAGCTGCGTGCCGACTTCAATAGGATTTCGCTTCGATCCGGCGCCTGAATATCTTCATCTGACCGCAAGCGGCCCCGGCAAAACGCGGCCAGGACCGATCAAGGCATCAGTGACCAGATAGCGGCACCCCGAGGTGAGGCACCGAAGTGTCCCGGCCCAAGTGGCCCGACCGATATGTCCCATGAAGCCGGCAAGGCCGCGCGCAAGCAGGACTTGGGGGGCATTTTGCATCACCGCCGGCGCGGCCAGCAAACTGCCCCCCTTCATTCGATATATTAGCGACCCGAAGGTTCATTGCCGAAACGCGCGGCTATGCAGTCCTCCGTAGCAGCGCTATCATCCAGCGCCCCTAACCATCGACAGCTTGCGGGCTGCGCACGAACCGGCTCACGTCAAACTCGCAGGTCTTTTCATCGTAAGCCAGATAGTCGGCGAACAGCTCGTTCACGTCTTCACGCAGGAACTGGTCCGAAAGCCCCGCAACGAGCCTCTTCAGTCCGTACGAGAGCGCGGCCAGTCCGGATGCAACCAGGCTGAAATTTACCAGCGCCGAAAAATTGAACGGGAAGATGCCGCCGACCGCAGCGGCCATCGCAGAATCATTCGGATCCTTGGCCGTGTAGCTGAACGCCGGGCTGAGGTAGGGATGACTGTCGACAAGGGCGCTCTTGTACTCGCCGACATCGAGGTCCAGATCACCCCACAGACGGATCTTGTCGGAAACAAGGCTCAATTCCGGGCGAAGCCGGGGATCGGTCACAAGACCGGTGGAAAGCACTGCGAAATCGAAGTATTCGAGGCCCTCGGGCGTCGAGATCTCAACCTTGCCGTCGATTTCACGCACGCCGTTCCACGGACATCCGAGCCTGAGCCCGAACCCGGGATGGGCCGCCGCTCGGTCGAACATGTCGTTCGTGGGCGGCTGGCCGAGGCGGAGGAATTGCTCCGTCATGATGTAGCGCATCCGGTCATCCAGCGAACCGAACCGGGCGAGCAGACCATTCTGATCGAGAAACGGAATGGGACTGACCTGCGGAATCTCGCGGCGGCGCATGAAGACCTGGACTTCATCTGCCCCTGCATCAAGCGCAGTCGCGGCATTGTCGAACGCCGAGGCGCCACCGCCCAGGATGGCGATTCTCTTGCCCCGCCAAGCGCCGAAATCGATCATCTCCGAAGTGTGGGCGTAGAGATGGCGAGGCAGCGCCTTCATCATCTCGGGAATATGCCACTCCCCGCCGCCCTGGATGCCGGTGGCAAGAACGACCTTACGCGCCAGCAGAGGCGCCCCCTTCTCGAGATGCACACGATAGATGCCGCCCGGCAAAGGTTCGATCTGCGTGGTGCGCGTGTCGTTGCGAACCGGCAATTCCAGGACCTGGCGATACCAGCGCAAGTAGCGCATCCACTCCGAGCGGGAGATCTTGTCCAGTTCCTCCCACGCTTCCAGCCCGTACTGGGCCTCGTACCACGCCCGGAACGTGAGGCTGGGGATGCCCAGATCGAGGCCGGTAAGCTGCTTCGGCGTGCGCAGCGTGCGCATGCGGGCATAGGTTTCCCAAGGACCTTCGAAGCCCTCGGGATTGGCGTCGATCACCAGGATGTTGGTCATGCGCTCGCTCAGAAGAGCGAATGCAGCCCCCAGTCCGCTCTGCCCGCCCCCCACGATGAGCACGTCATAAACGTGACCATCGGGATGCGTACGCGGACGCACGATGTTGGGTCGTCCATAGTTGAGGGTCTCAAGATCGTGCGCGATCTTGGCTTCGAGATCGGAAAGACTCATCTGTTGCATCCCGTTTGTTGCATTGTTCGATGTTGAGCGAAGCGCGGCACTGGATGCGCGCCTCAGAAGCGGCCATCCAGGACGACGCCAAGGGTGCGCCGCGCCTCAGGACTGATGACATTGGTCAAGCCGCCGGTATCGAAGATCCCGGTCTCGATGGCCGCCACGTAATATGTATTGAACAGGTTTCGGGCAAAGACGCCGACGCGCCATGAGTCATCCTGCGCACCCAGGCCAATATTCGCGTTGACGATGCCATATCCGCCGATACGCGTATTGGGATCTACGCCGTTCGTGTAGAAAGCGGAGCGGTAGACATAGCGTGCAACGGCATCGAATTTCAGCTCGTCGCCCAGATCCTGGTCGTAGGCGGCCGAAAGCGAGACATTCCAGCGGCTGGCGTTGGGCAGTGGATCACCGGCTGCCTGTATGTAGCTGTCCGAGGTACCGGGGACCGTGTAGCAGGCACCACGCGCATCGGGATCAGTAGTGACCGGCAGTCCGATAGGTTCGTATTCCGAATAACAGCTCGCGCGGAAGTCCGTGAACTTCGCATCCTGGAAGGTGCCGTCAGCGGTGAAGGTAAGAGCCGGGACCGGGCGCGCCGAAACACTCAGTTCGACACCTCTCGAGCGCATGCCGCCCGCATTGCTGATGACGAACTGCGGAGGAACCAGCGAGGTGTCGAGTACACTTGTCTGGAAATTCCGGAACTTCTGGGTGAACAGCGTGAGGTTGAACAGCAGGCGCTGGTCGAGAAGTGTCGACTTGATGCCGGCTTCATAGGCCCGGACGGTCTCCGGCGCGACAATGCGCGGCGTCGACCCCGCCACCGGCAAGGCCAGAGGCCCCTTGTAGCCGCGCGTCGCCGTCGCATAGACCATGACTTCGGGCGAAAATTCGTATTGCGCACCAATACGCCAGGAGAAATCGGTATTGTCCGTCTTTGCCGAACCCGCCGGATTCAGGACCGGTCCAAAGGGTCCGTACACATCGGGAACCGCGACAGTGGAGAGGTGTGCGCTCGACTTGTCGTAAGTAAGGCGCGCACCGCCAATCAGTTTCAGCTTGTCGGTCAGGCTCACGCGCCCGTCCACGTAGCTCGCGAAACTTGTCACGGTGTTGCGCGTATGGTCCTCGCCGCCGGAATCGGCGATGCGGGCGCCCTCTCCATAGAAGAGGCTAGCAAGGCCGCCGAAATCGCCTGCCAGCAATCCGGCGCTCTTGCCGTGCCTGCGGTAGTAGTACAAACCGCCGACGAATTCGACTGGACCACCGGTTGGCGATACGAGCCTGAGTTCCTGAGAAACCTGGTTGTTCTCGTCCTTCAAGGGGCCTTCCGCGAACACGATCGGCGTTCCACCGAGGGTTCGGTAAATGTTTCGATTGAGTTCGCGATAGGCCGTCAGCGAGGTCAACGTGTAATCGCCGAGGTGAAGATTCGCTTCAAGTGACACGCCACCTGTTTTCGTCCGCCTGAAAGCATCGCTGGAAATGCCGGCCTGGGTATTTTCAGGACCGGGAACGATCCCATAGTCCAGAATGCCGAAACCGGGCGGAATGGCGCCGTTCCCGATGCCGAGCGACCGATAGGTGGAGAGGAAATTCGGAGAAGTGTAATTATTCCTGTAATCGATGCTCACGAAGGCATCGAAATCGGGTGAAGGCGTCCATTGGAACTTCGCCTTGACGCCGTACTGATGCGTGTCGCCCTCATCCTTGTCCTTGACCGGATTGTAGACCCAGCCATCCCGATTCTGGTAAGATCCCACGACCATCATCGCCAGGTCGTCCGACAAGGGGAGGTTCAGCCTGGCACTTGCATTGGTATCGTTAAAGCTGCCGTACGAGAAATGACCAACGCCATAGATCCGATCAGTTGTCGGTCGTTCGGTCATTATATTGACGACACCCGCCGATGCGTTCTTCCCGAACTGGGTGCCCTGAGGTCCTCGCAGGACTTCGACCCGCGCAATGTCGCTGAAATCCGCGCCGATATCGTCAACGAAGCCGTAGACGATGCCGTCGATGACCATGCCGACAGTCTGCTCTGACGCGGCGTTGAAGCTGTTGGTGCCAACCCCGCGGACGGTGAAGCCGCTGCCTCCGCTTGTACTGACCTGAACGCTCGGCGAAACGTACTGCAAATCCCCGGGATTGCGATAGTTTGCCTTGGCGATGTCCTGCGCCGAATAGGCACTGACAGCGATCGGAATATCCTGCGCACGCGCTTCGCGCCGTGTCGCGGTGACGATGATATCCAGGCCCTGAGTGGCTTTCTCCGCCTCCGGAGCCACATTTTGCGCATGCGCCGGACAGGCCATGGCAACCAGTCCGACCGCGGCCAGCACGCTCGCTTTTTTCGAGCGGAACACACTGCCTGCGGAGCGCTGCCCAGCCAAGCCGACAAAAATCAATTCTTCTGCGAATCTGCTCATGGAATCCCCCGATACCGCCAGCCTAGCCGGCAAAGACAATCGCGCCCCGCGTACGCGTGCGGCATCCTCAGTCCCTGCATTTCATCGATTGCTGTTTCGGAGCGGTTTTGACTTCTTGCTCCCTGATGACTCGATCTAACCACACGAATCGAACCCATGTCAACAGATGGATCCACTTTCATTTTTGATATTTATTATTTGCAATGGTGCGCAAGACTTGGGGCTCTCCTCCGAAGGATGGCTCGCCCCTCCGAACTGTTCATCGGCGCAAGCCGAAGCAGGGCCCGCGTAACAGCGCGCACCCGGGGCCATCTGTGAAGCCGCAAACGCCCACGTGCGCGCATCGCACAAAAAAAGGGCGCCGGCTGGTCGGCGCCCTTCTTCAATCTTGGAAGACCGTGTTGCGTTCTATCCGGCCTTCTTCCTGGGAACAGCATTGTGCGCGACCAGCTTTTCCGGATCTGGAACTCCACCTGCAGCGCGCAGAGCGGTGTAGAGCCGTTCCGGCACGTAGTCCGGATCGATGACCCGCATTTCCTCCAGTACCGAACGGCCGTAATGCTCGGCGGTCAGAAGAACTGCCCGATCACAATCCCGCTTCTCGGCAGCCTCGAGAATATGACGATGCTCGATATGACGCCGCGGCCAGTATCCCCCCGGAATGCTTCCCGAGAATGCACGGCGATACCGGTCGGAATGATCGAACAGCTCCGAATGCAGCCGGGACATGCGTTCGCCAACGCTGGAGGAGAGAAGCTGGTGGAACTTCCGATGCGGGATTTCCGACCGGTCGTAATCCTCCGAAAGCGCGAAATGATCCATTTGCGCGATCAGGCCCCACAACTCGGCAAGCATTTCCGGAGCAAGCGATTGCACGGTCAGCCGCACCGCAATCGCATCAACCGAGATGCGCAAGATGTAGAGATCTTCAAGATCGGCGATCGAGAAATCGGCGATCTGCACACGCTTGTTTGCCTGCGAAACCACCAGTCCTTCCTGCTGCAGGCGGCGTACCGCCTCGCGAATTGGCGTCCGGCTCGCACCTATGCGCTGTGTCAGCTCCTCCTGAGTGACGATTTCTCCGGCAGCGAGCTCGCCGCTGATGATCGCATCCCTCAGCCACCGATGAGCATCGCCTGCCTCGCGCGGCCCAGGCTCCAGAGCGAGGGATTTCTGCCCGCTCCCCATGTCGGCCTTTTCCGCCGTTTTTATCTGTCTTTGAACCAATGTTCCATCCTCGCGTAATTCGGACGTTTCCTGCGTCTCACGATAATCGACGGCCGGTTTCCAGTTATCCGGCTTAACACCAACCGCCTGGATGAATGCGATACGCCAAAAAACGACAATTGTCGAATAGATATCACTTTTTAATTCTGGATCCACTTGACAGAAGCGATCCAAGTTGAGAACCGTAGCTCACACAGCAGCAGGGGAGTGAATCGACCATGCAAGAGCTAAGTGAGCAGCTCGGGGCACGCCCCGAGCATGACCTGATAATCTCCACAACGCGGACGCGGTGATCGCATGCGATACAAGTCGGCCCTGATACTGTTGGGCTTTTCGATTGCCCTGCAGTCGTGCAGCCCTGCCCAGACTCGCCATTCCCAGCGAATGAATAAGATTGTCGTCGGCTCGAATACCGCGCCGCAGAGCCTCGACCCCATCATGACCTCGGACGTCCAGAACGAACTGACGGTCGCCTCGGCCTATGACAAACTGGTCGATTTCGACGAAAAGGGGAACCTGCGGCCTGCGCTGGCAACCGCCTGGCGCATCGGTGAGGACGGTCGCTCCGTGACGCTGACCTTGCGCCGGAACGTGACGTTCCACAGCGGCAATGCGTTTACGGCAAAGGACGTCATCTACACGCTTGATCGAATAAAGACCTTGGGCATGGGCACGGCGGCGTTCGTTTCCGAATATATGCAAGCGACGTCGTCCAGCCCGCTGGACGTAACGATCCAACTGGCCCGGCCCAACGTCACCTTCATTTCCGCCCTGAGCAAGATCTACATTCTCGATTCCGCGCTCGTGCAACAACATGCCGGCTCCGATCACGGCCAGTCGTGGCTCGCATCGCACGAGGCCGGTTCGGGCGTTTATCGGTTGTCCATGTACATTCCCGGTCAGCGCTCGACCTTTACCCGGTACGACAAATCCTGGCGCAACGATCCCGCCAGACCCGACAAGCTCTCGTTTCTGTACTTGCCCAATTCAAGCACGATCTCCCAGGAGCTTCAGGCCGGCACTGTCGACGTCGGAATCACCCTCGCCATTCCCGATGTCCTGCAGCTTGAACAAATACCTGACTTCAGGGTCGCGCGGCTTCCCACGCCGTTGCAGACATACGCCTTCCTCAACATGCGCAACGGGCTGACGAGCGATCGACGTATTCGCCGGGCCATTGCGCTGGCGTATGACTACGAAGGCCACGTCGAGACGATCCTCGACGGCTACGGCAGCGTCGCATCCGGCATTGCCGCACCTTCGGTGAAATGCAGGATCGAACTGCCATCGCCCGGCAGGGATCTCGCTGCGGCGCGCAGGCTCGTCAAGGCCGCAGGCGCGCAAGGCAAGGCTCTGTCGATGGCGTACAATCCGGCATTCGCAGAGCATCGTCGAGCAGCCCTGGCACTTCAGTCGGGACTGCAACAGATCGGACTGAAGCTCAGCCTGCAACCCGTCACTTTCCCGCAGTACATGGCGATGCTGGGCAATCCGGACAGTCTGCCCGAGATCAGCATCCTCTGGGACTTTCCCAATTATCCCGAGATCGGGCCGATGTTGTCGCGGATTTTCGACAGCGCACACATCGGCATGACGAACTACTCGATCTATTCCAATCCCAAGGTCGACAGCCTGCTGCGTGCCGGCCTCAACGCATCGGATGCGCACAAGGCGTGCAGCGATTTCAAGTCGGCCCAGGCGTTGATCGCAAAGGACCAGCCTTTGATCAACATCGCCGACTCACAGATCGCAGTGGTGACGGGTGCCCAGGTGGGTGGCCCCGAATTTCGCCCGACCTTCCAGCTCATCGATCCGACGACGCTGACGATCACCGCCAACACTCGCACACAGGTTGCCCGCAAATGATAAGTCAAACGCCCCTTGTCATGGCTGGCCGCTTTGCCGTCCGGCACTTGTGGTTCCTGCTCCAGACCGTGTTCTGGGTCGTGACCCTGGTATTCTTTCTCACCAAGCTGATCCCGGGCGATCCGGCCAGAGTTGCCGCGGGCCGGTTCGCCACGCCCGACCAGGTGGAGCACATGCGCACAGTGCTCCACCTCGACCAGCCCGTCGTGATGCAATATGCCGGTTTCCTCGGGCAGATGGTCAGGGGCGACTTGGGCCGCTCGACCACCACGCATCAGCCGATCCTGAGCGATCTGGCGACGCGGCTGCCGATGACACTGCAAGTCGTGGCGATCGGCATGGCGATGACCGCGCTCGTTGGCATTGGCCTGGGTACGATTGCCGCATCGGCGCGTCAGAAGAAGGGCGATCTGACTGTCAGGATCCTGCTGGCTCTGGCTGGGGGCATTCCGATCTTCTGGGCGGCAATTATCCTGCAATGGTGGCTGGGTCACCGGCTGCAGCTTTTCCCGATTTCCGGAGCGACCAGCTATGCGCTCGCCATGCCGGCAAGAACAGGCGCGACTGTCATTGACGCGGCGCTGGCGGGCAACGGCGAGGCCGTGTGGGATGCCTTCATCCACCTGCTGCTGCCTGCCATCTGCCTGAGCCTTCCCTTCATCGCCGTCGTGGGCCGCAACGTCCGCTCCTCGATGATCGGCGCGCTCTCTTCGGATTACGTGCTCTTTTCCATCGCCTGCGGTGCCGGGCCGGTGCGGGTCGCCTTTCACGCGCTCAGGGCGACGATAGCGCCCACGCTCACCATCCTGGGCATGCAGTGCGGCTGGATGACCAGCGCTTCGCTGCTGATCGAGACCACTTTCGGCATCCCCGGCATCGGAGCCTATCTTGCCGCTGCGGCCGTCAACCAGGACATCTTTGCCGTACTGGGCTGCGTGCTGGTGATCGGGACCGTATTCGCCTGCGCAAACCTGATCGTCGATCTTCTGCAAATCTGGCTCGATCCGCGACTGCGCAGCACCGCCGCCTCACAGGGGGCCTGACCGATATGACTGTTCTTCCTTCTGCTTCCAGCGAATTCGCCTCAACGGAATCGAAGCGAATTCGACCCGCGACCTCCGGTCCCCTCGGTCGTTTGACGGCGCGCCTTCGAACGGGGCCGGCCACGCTACCGGCGGCATCGGTTGGGGTTCTGCTCGTCGTCAGCCTGCTGGGCCCGTTCCTGGCGCCGCACGATCCCTATCTCGTCGATCTGGGCAACGCATTCGTCGCTCCGGAAAGCGGACACTGGATGGGCACGGACGATCTGGGCCGCGACGTGTTTTCGCGGGTATTGACTGCCGCTCCCCTCACGCTCCTTTCGGCAATCGCGGTTGTCATCGCCAGCAACCTGTTCGGCGTTGCATTCGCCTGCCTGGCAAGCCTCCTGCCCGCATGGGCCGGATCGCGGCTGATGCGCCTGTGCGACGTTGCGCTTGCGATTCCACCGATCATCGTGGCCATGGCGATAGTCGCCGTCATGGGGCCTTCGCTGATGGCTGTCATGATCGCGCTCTCTGCGGCGATGTGGCCCGGCACCGCGCGGCTCATGCACACGGTCCTGCGCGAGACCTCGCGGACTTCCTACGTGGAAGCCGCCGGCCTCATGGGGGTAACCCCGGGCCGCATTCTCCTCAGGCACATCCTGCCCAATTCACTCGACGCAATCCTCGTCCACGCCAGTCTCGAGGTTTCGGGCGTCATCGTGATGATTGCAGGTCTGTCCTTCCTGGGGATCGGTGCGCCGGCTCCGAGCGCGGATTGGGGCTCGATGATCGCGGATGGGCGCGACTTCGTGACGACAGCATGGTGGATCACCGCCTTTCCAGGTCTCGCCATAACCGTGTCCGCCGTCCTGTTCAGCCTGCTCGGCGATGCCCTGCGCGTGCACCTCGACCCGAGCCTTGAAGGGAAATGACATTGAAAATCTCAAGGTCACCCAACCGCGTCCTGAGCATCCGCGACCTTCGGATCGATGCGCCTTCGCCCGAGGGCTGGCGTCCGCTCGTTCACGGCATCGATCTCGACATTGCGCCGGGGGAACGCATCGCTCTGGTCGGGGAATCCGGCTCCGGCAAGTCCATCACCTCGCGGGCGATCCTGCAATTGAACCGCGGCCTGCGCACGAGCGGCTCGATCGTTCTGTGCGGGCAACAGATCTGCGGGCTTGGCGCGCGAAAACTACAGCAAATCCGTGGCAGCATGGCAGCCATGGTGTTCCAGGACCCGATGGTTGCACTCAACCCGGTCCGCACCATCGGCGCCCAGGTCATGGAGCCGCTGCGCATTCGCGGTGTCCCGCCGAAAACGGCACGTGCCCGCGCGATCGAACTGCTGGAACGCCTGGGCGTCAGGGACGCCGAGGCGCGCATGAACGCCTATCCGCACGAATTCTCGGGGGGAATGCGACAGCGCGTGGTGCTGGCCGCTGCCCTGATCTGCCAACCCAGCCTGCTGATTGCCGACGAGCCGACCACCGCCCTCGACGTGCGCGCGCAGGAACAGGTCCTGGACGTGCTCGACGATTACGCGCGCGACATGCAGATGTCGGTCCTGCTCATCACGCATGACCTGGGAATCGTGGCAGGCTTCGCCGAGAGGGTGGCGGTCATCTACCGCGGACATCTGCTCGAGGACAGGCCGGTCGACGATCTGTTCGCAAATCCCGGAGAGGACTACACGCGCGCCCTTCTCGCGGCCCTGCCCCAGATCGACGGACCGCTCGATCAGCGCCTGAGTACCGTTGGCGATCCCCGCGTAGCGCAAGGAGCATGCTCATGACCGATTTGCTCCTGCAGGCAGAAGGCCTCACCAAATCGTTCCGCAAGGGGCGTACTTCCCGCTTGGCGATCAGCGACATCTCGTTCTCGATCGCGCCGAACACCATCCTCGGGCTCGTCGGCGAGTCCGGATCCGGCAAGTCCACGACAGTGCGATGCCTGCTCGGTCTCGAACGCCCGGACAGCGGCACGGTCACCTATGACGGACATGAGCTGACCGCTGGCGATCAGGCCGCATGGCGCCGCTTTCACGACGATATCGGAATGGTTTTCCAGGATCCCTATTCCAGCCTCAATCCGCGCATGACCGTGGAGCGGATCATCTGCGAGCCGCTTGTTGGCCGGACAGCACCGCGTGACTTGCGCGAACGATGCGTCGAGATGCTCGAACTCGTCGGCCTTTCTGCGGATCATCTCGGGCGCCATCCCCGTTCGTTCTCCGGCGGTCAACGCCAGCGCATTGCCATAGCGCGCGCGTTGATCGCCCGGCCAAGGCTGCTGATCTGCGACGAGCCTGTGTCGGCGCTCGACGTTTCGATCCAGGCGCAAGTGCTCAACCTGCTCAAATCCATGCAGGAAACACTGGGACTTACCGTATTGTTCATCGCCCACAATCTCGCAGTGGTGCGATACATGTGCGATCACATCGTGGTCCTCGAGAAGGGCCGCGTGGCTGAACAGGGATCGCGCGAAGCCATCTTCGAAGCGCCCGCCACCGATTACACGCGATCCCTGCTGGAAGCCGTTCCCCGAACCGATCCGGAGCTCGAGCGAGCCAGACGCGCGGCACGGCGCAACACATTATCGACATCGAGGAGCAGTTCATGAACAGGATTGGGACAGACATAAAGCTGATGAAGGGGGCCTCACTCTGGGGCGATCCCTTCGATGCCCTCAGGGCCACAGCCAAGGCAGGCCTCGAAGGCGTCAACATCCGCACTCTCGACGAACTCGCTCCGGATCTCGACCGATCGAGGCTCGCCGATTTCAGTGCGCTTGCGAACGAACTCGACCTCTATGTCGAAATGGGGGTCGGCAAGGTCAATCCTTACATGACCAGCGAACTGCCCGGCGTGCGCGATCTGGGCGACGGCAACTACCTCGCCGGAATGACCCGGATGATCGAGACTTGTGCCGAATTCGGCTGGACCGAGACGTGGAGCGCGGTCGGCGGCTTCAAGCCCTACCCGGGGATATTCTTTACCGACCGGTTCCGCACGGACACCGACTGGGCCGATCAGTTGCAGGCAACGGAGAAGTTCCTCTTGTCTCTGGCGCCGGTGCTAAGGGCAAATGGCGTCCACCTGAACCTGGAAACGCACGAAGAGATCACCAGCTTCGAACTGCTCAGGCTTATCGAGGCCATTGGCGACGACGTGATCGGAATTTGCCTCGACCCGGCGAACCTGCCGGTCAGGGCCGAGGTGCCTGTGGAAGCCATCGCGCGCCTTGCGCCTTACGTCCGGACGACGCAACTGCGCGATACTGCCCTGTGGCGCACTCCGGACGGCCTGTCGCGGTTTCTGGCCCCCTGTGGCGAAGGCCTGATCGACTGGCCCGAGGCCCTGGCCATCGTGCTCAAGCACAATCCGGACATCAACCTCACCATCGAAGGCATTGGCCCGGTGCGGGCGGAAATGCAGCTGCACGTCCACGACCCGCGATGGCGCGAAGGCCATCCCGACCTGACTGACGCGGCGCTTGAGCAGCTTTACGCAATGGCCGAGCGCTACGAGGCCCGCGCTGCGGCCGGTGAGGCGCAGTCGCTCGAAGAGCTGCGGCTTGTGCGCACTGACGTTCGTCAGTCCCACGACAAGTTCGTGGAGACCAGCGCCGCCCATCTTCGCGCGGCCCTGGCCGCACGCCCGGAACTGATTGGAGCCTGATTGATGCGAGTTGGCACAGATAGCAGCAAATTCCCCGTCTCCACCGCCGCGGGCGCGATCGGCGTCCTTCAGCAGGCTGCGGACCTCGGCCTGGAAGGTGTCTTCTTTCGCTCCGCCTTCGAATTGAGCCCGAAGCTCGACCGGAAGGAAATTGAGGATGTGGCGACTGCCGCCCGCGAGCTGGACCTCTATCTTGAAGTCGGCGCGGCCAAGATCAATCCCTTCGCAACCCCCGAAGCCCCCGAGATCCGAAGCCTGGGCGACGGCGATTACATGCTGGGCCTTGAGCGCATCATTCGTGCGCTGACCGCTGCCGGCATCAAGGAAATCTGGACCGCCACGGCAAACTACCAGTTCCGTTTCAGCTCCATCTATGCCTGCGATCGATTTCGCACGGACGTCGAGTGGACCGACCAACTCGCAGCGACACTCAAGGTCATGCATCGCATCGCACCTGTCCTGCGCGACACCGGCGCGCACCTGAACGTCGAAACCCACGAAGAAATCAGCACGTTCGAAGTCGTGCGCCTCGTCGAGGAAGCCGGACCGGATGCATTCGGCATCACTTTCGACACGGCCAATGTCCTTGTCCGCGGCGAGGACCCGTTGGCAGCGGCCCGGCGGGTCGCCCCCTATGTGCGCAGCACGCACATACGCGATGTCGCCCTGGTCCGCACGAACGAGGGTATTTCCCGCTTCCTGGCACCTGTCGGAGAGGGCGTGATCGATTGGGCCAGCTTGCTCAAGACGCTTTCGCAGCATTCCACTCCAACCCTGTCCATCGAAGGCGTCATCTTTGCACGAGGAGAAATGAACCTGTTCATCGACGATCCGCTTTGGTGGGCCAGTCATCCCGATCTCACCAAGGAGGAATTCGCAAGGGTCGAAGGCCTGACACGGGGATATGCCGATCAGGTGAATGCCGGCCTTCGCCCCGGCCTTGACGAATTGCGCCAGAACATCGGCCCTGCAGAGGCCCTCGAATTCATCACCACCAGCGCGGCAGCGCTGCGTCAATTCCTGTAATCCCAACAGCCAGTCCAAGGATACATTCATGTCATCTGCAATTACCGCAATGAAACCCGATAACGCGACTTCGCCCGCGTGGCCGAAGCTCAGCCTGGCAGAGCGGGACCGGCGCTGGGCACGCGTTCGCGAACTCATGAACCAGCACGACCTTGAAGCCATTGTCGTATTCGGCTTCGGGCGCGACGCGAACGACTCCTATCTCACCAACGAGGTGGAGCACGGCACGGTTCTCTTTCGCCGCGAAGGCGAGCCCCTGGTGCTCGTCGGTGACGTCCCCCTTGGCCGGTATGACGAAGCCGGCGCGCGCTACGAACGCTGGACCAGTCAGTGGCGTCACGGCTCGCCGGTAGTGAACCTGGCGAAGGCCGTCGCCGAATACGGGCTCGAGAAAAGCAGGATCGGTGTCGTCGGCACAAGCTCGCGTGCCGTATTCCAGTGGGCCGGCGTCATTCCCTACAAGGTCTGGAAAGCCGTTATGGAAAGCCTGCCCGATGTCGAGTTCGTCGATATCGCCGACGCCTATGAGACTTTGACCCTCTTCAAGAGCGCGGAAGAGATGGAGATGATCCGCAAGGCGGCGTCGATCGGCGAGGCAGCTTGCGCCGCCTTCGTCGATGCCTGCGGTGAAGGTGTCCATGAAAGTGTCGTGACCGCCGCAGCCATGCATGCGATCGTCGCCAATGGCGGATGGTTCCGCGCTCCCTTCATTCTGGAACGGGCCGGTGCTAGCCGGTTTGGCTGGGGCCCGCCGGAATGGTTCCATATGGGCGGTGAACCGCACGTCCTGCGCAAGGGAGACAGCATCGCCGCGGAAGTCTTCGCGTTCTATGGCGGATTTGAATCCCAGCAGCAGATCGATGTCTGCATCGGCGAGCCGGATCCCCTCCTGCGCCGGCTCGAGCAGGTCTGTATCGAATCCTACGAAGCCGGTCTGAAAGCGCTCCGCCCGGGCCTGCGCTTTTCCGAGCTCGCGAAGATCATGGAAGAACCGCTGCTGCGCGCCGAGTGCTGGAACACCGGCCCGATGGTGCAGACCGTTTCTCCGGTGATCTTCAACAGTGCCACGCGCATCAATCCCGAAGTCGATCCGGCGCTTTCGCACCTTCCGGCGCTCCCGATCGGTGTGGGGCTGGACGGCGATTTCGAGATCCAGCCTGGCGTCGCCTTCGCGTTCGAACCCAATGCCCTGCGCGACGGAAAGCGCGTTTGCATCGGCGGCACGGTTCTTCTCAGTGAAAACGGCGTCGAGGACCTGAATACGATCTCGAAGCGACTGGTCGTAGTGCCCGCGTGAGCGAGCGTTCCACGTTCGACACGAATGCGTTCGTGCGGTCCGATGCGTTTCGCATCGGGCCGCGCGCCTGCCACGACCGTGTTGCATGCCTGCGCGAGGTTGCCGCCTGATGCTCGATCTTGTTCTTCGCGATGCATTGATCGATGGCCATCCCGGGCCGATTGACATTGGCATCAAGGACGGAGTGATTTCGGACATCAGGCCGGACCTGCCGCGTGCGACACGGGACATTACGCTGGACCGGCGCCTTGTCATTCCGGGCTTCGTCGAAACGCACATCCATTTGGACAAGTCGTGCCTGATCCATCGGACGGGGACCGGTCACCCAAACCTTCACGCCGCCGTCAGCGCCGTGGCGAAAGCAAAGTCGAACTTCACCCGCGACGACATAATCGAGCGTGCTCGAGAGACGCTCGGCCGGGCGATCGCGTGCGGCACGAACAGGATCCGTGCCCATGTCGAGGTCGATCCGCGGATAGGGCTCACGGGCTTCGAAGCCATGGTGGCCCTGCGCAAGGAATATCGCTGGGCGGTTGACCTGCAGATCTGCGTGTTTCCGCAAGAAGGACTGATCAACGATCCGGGGTGCGACGAACTGCTTGTCCAGGCGCTGGAGCAAGGTGCGGACTTGATCGGAGGCGCGCCCTACACAGATCGCGATCCGATCGGTCACCTGGCACGCATTTTCCGGATCGCCCAGGATTTCGATGTCGATATCGACCTTCACCTCGACTTCGATCTCGACATTTCCAGGTGCCAGTTTCTTGAAGTCTGCCGATTGACAGAACGTCATGGCTGGCAGGGTCGCGTCGCAATCGGGCATGTTTCCAAACTGGGTCTGTTGCGTCCGGCGTCGTTGGCCGCGGCGCTTCGGCATTTATCCGAGGCCGGCGTTGGCGTGACCGCCTTGCCTGCAACGGATCTGTTCCTGCTCGGCCGGGACATGGGTGCGCGCGCGCCGCGCCCGTTGCTCCCCCTGCGGGCCATGGCAGAAGCAGGCGTCAATTTCTCCATTTCAACGAATAACGTGCTCAATCCCTTTACGCCGTTCGGCGACTGTTCGCTTACGCGCATGGGCAATCTCCACGCCAACGTGGCCCAGGTCGACGACGAGCACGACATGTCGCTGATCTTCGCCGGCATCACGTCACGGGCGGCCAGCCTGATACGCGCGTCCGACTATGCAATTCGCGAAGGGCGGCCAGCCACCCTGGTCGTGCTGGACTGCGTCAGCGGCGAAGAAGCCATCCGGTGCGTGTCCAGCGCGCTATATGGGTTCAAGAATGGCAAACCCACCTTCACCCGCCTGCCTGCAACTTTGCACGCACCCGCTCTGGTCGCGAGCTGAGAACGGTATCTGTTGTAATACAGGCCATGCCCGAGCAATAGCGATGCCCCCATTGCTGCAATGCACTCAGGATGGCCGGGCGCGATCCAGGCGATCCTCGCAAACAGGATCATGCGACCGCAAAGGGGTAGGCACGCGCTGACACGAACCGTCAGCGCCCGTTTTGCAAGAGCGGTTGCACCAGCTGGGCGAGACGAGCACCTGCCGCATCCCACGAGAGCCGGGAAGCGCACGAGCGGCCAAGCAGGCGCTGTCGTTCCGCCATGGCGGGATCGTCCAGCAGGGCCAGGATCGCATCCCGGTACGCTCGGGGGTTTCCCGCCTCAACCAGCAAGGCCGCGTCGCCGCAGACTTCGGGCATTGCGCCTGCCCGCGCCGCCACGACGGGGGTATTGCAATGCATGGCCTCGACCGGTGGCAACCCGAACCCCTCGGTCAAGGAAGGAAAGACGAAAACCGCTGCCGAGGCATAAAGCGCGCGCAGTTCGCCATCGGAGACGAAGCCGGTAAAAACCGCGCCTTCGGGCGGCTTCCAGCCGGCGCGCCTGTAGCTCACCTCGTCAGGTCCGCCGGCAATGACCAGCTTCTGCCTGCCGGGCAAGGGCGATGCCATGGCATCGAACAGGCAGCGCAAGTTCTTGTAGCCTTTCGCCGAGCCGATGGTCAGCACATACCCACCCGGCGTCAGGCCATGGCGGCGCAGCATCGACGGATCGGGCGCCTCTGCCAGGATGTGATCGGTGCCGTTGTGGACGACTTCTATCTTCGCTTCAGATCCGATGCCGTTCGCCACGAGCGAGTCCCTTGCGAAGCGCGAGACGGTTAAGATCCGGCGCGCACGGCGCGCTATGCGCGGTAGGAGCGCCCGATAGGCCAGCGCCTGACGCCCCCTGTAATCGTCGGGATAGAGAAATGTCTGCGCGTCATGGATCATGACCACCGAATTGCCATGAACCAGCGGTGCCAGATTGCACAAGTTCACCAGAAGATCGCCTCGCGCGCGAAGCGGAAGCGTCAGCATTTCCCAGCCCTGGCCGGCCCCGAACGGCCCCTTGGCCGGATTGGGCACAAGTTCGGGAAATGCAGAAGGCGCCAAAGCGCCGGCAGGTGCCAGGAGCCGGACACTGTGGCTGTGCGCGAGACGCCGGATCAATTCGCGCGAATAGAGCGCCGCAGTCCGGTGTACCCCGTTGAGCGGGGCTCCAAGGAATTTCCCGTTGATGGCAATGCCCGCCATGATTCAGGCCGCCTCACGATCCAGTCTTTCCGCAAAGCCGATGGCCTCGAGATAGAGACGCGCGTCGTCTGCATAGTAATCGGAAATGAACTTCTCGACATCTGTGCCCAGATCGATGGATTCGTAACGGCCGGCGGCATCGGCGAAGACGCCGCTGTTCCTCCAGAGCGGATAGATGACTTTCCTCAACCTCTGCGGCAACACGCGGCGCCCCAGAATGCGGGCAACAGGCTGAAGCGCGCTGGCCCACTTGCGCGGTTCCCGCCGCGCATGCTCATGCGCGAATTCAAGATGCAGCCCGGCTTCAGCTTGCAGCCAATGCGCCGCAAGGTCGATCCTGTCGACCGGAAACACGGCCGACACGATCCGCTCTCCGGCGTTGTCGGCATAATCCCTCTGCCGCGAAAAATGGATGTATTCGACCGTCGCGAAAGCGCCGCGTCCATCCAGCCATTCGCAAACACGCGCAGCTTCCTCCCGAACCAGAGGATCGTCGGCCCGAAGCGTTCGCTTGTCTGCGAACTCACCCAGGCGTTGCATGATCGCCGAAAAGAAACGATCGCGCGGGGGACGCGCAAGGATGAAGCTCCTTGCCGAGCGGATCGTCGCCCAGGTCTGCGGAAAATGATCCGCGATGATCGGCAGCGGCAGATGCGCCGGCTTTACAATGCCGAGGCCGGGCACTTCGACTTCCTGATCCATCGCCTGCTCGGCGCCAGCCTCGCTTATGCCAAGATCGCTTGCCAGAAAGGACCAGGACAATCCGGCCTGCCGGACAAACGCATGACGCACACTCTTTCCCGCATTCTTGGGAACGTGCAGAAAGACCAGGTTTTCGGCGGGACAATGCAGCATCGTTTCGTCTCCCGGAATTGGTGCGTTCAGCCCGAGAAGGCGTGAAGGCTGAAGATGCGCAGGCGCATGGCCACAAGCAGGATCACCGCGCCGACCAGAGCCGCGCATGCAAGACTGACAAGAAGCGTCTGAAGGGGCGAGATCGCCATGGCAGGCAGAAACCGGAAACGGATCGCAGCAAGGACCAGTCCGTAAGCGAGCGCCAGCGCGCAGGCCCCCAGGAAGCGGCGCACGGCTGCGCCTGTGCTTATCCCGCCGCGCCTGCGCATCAGGTGGAAAGCCAGGGCGGTCATGACCAGGATCGCGATTGCCTGGCCCCAGGCCAGCACGCCCAGTCCGAATGGCGCCGACACGGCGATGGCGGCAACGCAAGTCGCGCCAGCAACGAGATTGAACATGACGACCCAACTCGTCCTGCCGAGCGCTGCGAAGACGGGTTCGACAAGCGACTGCCCCACCCCGGCCACTCCGCGCAGGGCCATGGCTGCCGTCACCACAAGAGCGCCTTCATATGAAGGCTGGAAGAAGGTGCTGATGACGTCCGGGGCGAGCACGATCACGACTGCCCCGGCCATTCCGCCCAGCAAGGCAATCGTCCCGGCAAACCGCGCCAGCACAGCGCCCAGATCACGGTCGTCGCGGCCTGCTGCACCGAACTGCGTCGCCGCAAAATTGTTCATCGGCTGCATCAGGATGTCGGTCGCCCCGGTGGCAACGCGATTGCCGAAGCGATAGAGGCCCACAGCGCCCGGCGAGTGGAATAGCCCCAATAGCAGATCCCCGGCGTAACGTGAGAGGAAGCCGAGCAGGCGCGAAAAATACAGCCCCCCGGAAAACCCCGTAGCTTCGATGGCGAGCTTGCGCGAAAACCGCATGCGCGGCCGGTCGCGCCCAAGGGAAGCGAACAGCACCGCGCCCGAAATCACCCTCAGGTAGCGCACGGCCACCAGCGCATAGAGCGAGTGCCAGAACCAGATCAGAAGCCCGCCCCCCACAAGGGCGATGATGTTCTGCAGGAATATGATGGTGAAATTCAACGTCACGGCCCGCCTTCGCAGAAGAGCTGCGGATGACCACGCCCCGACGCTTGCGAGGGGCTGGATGAGCGCCAGCAGGACAATGACCGTACCGAGATGCCTTGCCCCGAACAGCCACTCGATCGGAAAGGCCGCGGCGCCCAGAAGCAGCGAAGCCAGCGTGACGAGCCCGAAGATCAGCCAGAAGCAGGTTGAAAGCACGGCGTCCTCGTCCTGCCGCGCATTGAGTATGAACTGGTAGAAACCGGTGTAGGTAAGCGTCTGGATCATGACCACGAATACGATGCCCAGCGCATAGACCCCGTAATCGGCGGGCGGCAGGAAGCGCGCGGCAAGGAAGGTCATGACCAGCGTGGAGACCTGCTGCAGCGACCGCGCCACGAACGCGAAGAGAGCAATCCCGCTGCGCCGGCCAAAAGACCGCAGGTCTTTGAACCTGCGCGCCACACCTTCCAGTTCGTCGCTCTTGCGTTGCTTCACCTGATCCTCGCACACCGGGCCGAAAGGGGGCAGTGGACCGCGTGGCGGATCGACCGGCTTCCATTCGGGAATATCAGGCCGACCGGAGTTGGCCGCCTGCCATGCATCGCCTCGTTGGCGACACGTCACCTCGTCGGCGACTGCCTGCTTTTAGATGCCGCACCGCAGCAAGTCCAAGCTCGACTAGCTCCACGATGGACCCAGTTGCGGCAGCGCAAGGCCACCACCTTCGCTAATACGACGACATTCTCGGGAATTGAGGGAGGCTTACGACCGATGATCCAGGCCTTGCGCGAAACCGGAAAACGCTCCGCAGGCTGGCTGCTGAGCCGGACGAGCGACCTGTACAGCTACCGCAACTGCGTATTCATTCTTGCACACATGCGCTGCGGATCGACCGCCCTGTCCAACATCCTTTGCTCACGCGAGGATATCAGCGGCTACGGCGAAGCCCACGTGCGGTACGACGGCCCCGGGGCATTGGGCCGCCTTGCCATAAACCAGATGCGACGCGATGGCTGGCGACCCGGAGCACGGCTGCTTTTCGACAAGATCCTGCACAACCGGCACGATGAGCAGGCCTTGCCCCAGTTCTTCGATGCCCGGGCTATCTTCATCGCCCGTCGTCCGGACGAGGCGATTGCATCCATTGCCGACCTCTTCACCAGGCTGGGAAGAAAGGCCTATGACACGCCGCAGAAGGCTGCCGTATACTATGCAGAGCGCATAGAAGCCCTTTCAGATCTGTGGATGCGCTTTCCTGCGCACCGGCGCATCGGCATCAGGCACGATCAACTCATGCGGACCCCGAACGAAGCGCTGGAACGGATTTCAAGGCATTTGCATTTCTCGCCCGCTCTCAGGAACGAATACATCAGCACTGCTGCCTCGCGCGAACGCGGTGGAGGTGATCCGCTGGTCAGTGGCCGCCATAACCGCATCGAACCGAACCTGCTTCGACGAAAGGTGAATTTGTCCTGCGCCGACTTGCCAGCGCATCTGCGGGCGCGAGTGGATGAGGCCTACAGGCACCTCACCGCCCAGTTCGACAGTGGCCATCGAATTCCCATTACTTGAAGTCAGCAATTACCCCACACCACAGCATGGGATTCATCTTTCCAGATATTTATTGCATCGAATGCCCCCGATCCGGACCAACCGGACAAGGTTGCGCATTATCCGAAAGTCGTCGCAATGGCTGAACATCACAGTTTTACACTTTTTATCATATTCTTAACTGAGCAATCGCGCAAAGAAGAGAGCAAGTCGCAGCATAAGCCTGGATGAATTGGATGCAGTTTGGAGACAACTCTCGTTGTGCAGCCAAACGCACCAGTGATAGGAAAATGGCAGTAACCATAATTATCAGCAGACAATAAAACACAGGGGAATCATGTGAACAGGCCGATTATGGAAATAACTGTCGCTCACATGGACAATTATTTTTCGTTCGATACTGGCATAACCCACCCCATGAAGCCAGGCGCGTCGCCGATCCTCACTTCCTTCTTGTGGCGTCTATTCGACATCGTCGTGGCATTGGCTCTGCTCGTATTCGTCCTGCCCTTTCTCATTCTCCTTTCGATGATTCTCCTGGCTAGCGATCCTGGCCCCCTATTCTACCGGCACCGCCGGATCGGTTTCAGAGGCAGCTACTTCGACTGCATCAAGTTCCGGACGATGAAGGTGGATGGAGACGCGATACTCTCCGCCCACCTGCGCCGTGATCCGGCCGCACGCAAGGAGTGGGACGAAACGCGCAAGCTCAGGCACGATCCGCGCGTTACCCGGATCGGAGCCCTTGTCCGCAAACTGAGCCTGGACGAATTCCCACAGCTGATCAATGTCTTGCGCGGAGAGATGAGCCTTGTCGGTCCGCGCCCGATCGTCGAGGCGGAAGTCGAACGCTATGGCAGACACTTCGAACACTACTGCCTCGTGCGGCCCGGCCTGACCGGCTTGTGGCAGACCAGCGGCCGCAGCGACACGTCCTACCAGCAGCGTGTCAGCCTCGATGTCGCCTATGTCGCGCGAAAGGGCCTGCTTCTCGACACCTGGCTGATCTGCAAGACAGTGCCCACAGTCGTGCTGGCCCGCGGGTCTTATTGAGATGGGACAGCGCCCGTCAGATAAAGCAGAACCGCCTAGCCCGGCTCCAAAGAACATACCAAATGCTTGACCCAAGGCCCTCTCGCAGCGCCGAGACTGTCATGGTGCTCGGCGCGGGCATTGCCGGACTTACCGCTGCGGAGTGCCTCAGCGATGCGGGCTTCCGTGTCACTGTTATCGATCGCCGCAACGCCTGCGGCGGTATTCATCGGTCGCGCAGGATCGACGAATATACATTCGACGTCGGTAGCATCTTCTACGAGGACAACGCCCGGATCTTCTCCCTGGCGCCGGACATCAAGGACATGTGCCCTTCGGTCCGGCGCGTCCAGCGCCGGGTCAGCCCATCGGGCCGGCTCCTCCATTATCCTCTCGACGTGCGGGAAATGGCAGCGGAGCTTGGCATTGGCCTGGCACCTGCCCTGCTCGACCTTGCGCTATCGCGCCTCTTTGTCCGACGCGACGGAACCCTGGATGCGATTTCCCGGCAGCGTTTGGGGAAGCAGCTTTTCGAAGCGACGGGCCTGAAGGCCTACATGGCGCGCTATCATCACCGCGCGCCCAGCCGGATCGATGAGGAATTCTTCTTTCGCCGCATGGCGCAAATCGAAAAGTCGACCCGCCTGTCCGTTCTGCTGCGAACCGGTCTCGCCTCCCTGCTCGGCCCTTCCCATCGACCCGAACAAATCAGACGGCCCTTGCGTGTGCGACCAGAGTGCGGGTTCGAAGCGCTGTTCAGTCCTATCGCTGCAAGACTTGCCGCCAAGGGCGTTCGCTTCGAACTCGGGCAGTCCTTGGAATCCCTGCGCTTCGACGGCAAGGTCCATATGCTGCGCACTGACAAGGCATATCATTTCGCCGACGCCGTGGTCAGCACAATACCGCTGGACACAGTCCACAAGGCGCTGTTCGGCGAAGGTTCGGGTCTCGTCTCACTGGACATGACCACGCTCTTCGTCTCGGCCGACTGGATCGCCGCCGAGGCTGGCAACGTGCTGTTCAATTTCCATAAGGCGGGCCGATGGAAACGCGCCACAATCTATTCACGGATCTATCCGGCACCGGACGATCGGCGCTCCAGCATGCGCGAGTACCTTGCGGTCGAAATCACCGTCCCACCCGGCGAAGCGCACGATCCGCTATCGGCATTCGACGATTTCAGCCGACATGTGACGGCGCTCGGTATTGCCCGCAATCTGGCTCTTGAGGGCCACGAACAGGTTGCAGACGCCTATCCGCTCCACGCCCCAGGCACGAAAGCTAAGGTGCAGTCCCTCCTTGCGGCAATCTCGGCCAAGGGCATTGTCATGGCCGGCCGCCAGGGCCGCTTCGAATACCTTCCGACATCCAGCGGAGTGATCCGGCGCGTCATCGAGGAGCTGGAATCGGCAGGACTGGCGCTGCCGTCGCAGGAAGTCGCCGCGTGATGGCACATTCCCTGGCTCAGTCCTCAGCCCGGTCGCAAAGATCGTCGCAGGCCAGGCCGCGCATCCGCCTGTTCAATGTGAAGTTCAGTCCCAATCTGGGCGACGGCCTGCTTTCGGAATGCCTCGAACAGGCCCTGATCGACAACGGTGCCGATACGGACACGTGGTCGGTCGACTTGGCAGCGCGCACCGCTTACGGCGACGGGGCGCAGGCCAGGGCGCTGCAAATGCGGGTACTTGGATCCTTTCCGGATCCGGTGCGCAAGCTTGCAGTCCGTGCGCCACTGGCAATCCAGGGCCGGCGCTCCTGGATGCCGCACTACCTGCAATCGCTGGACGGAGCCCAGTGCGCCATCATCGGCGGTGGTAATCTTATCGCCGATCTCGACCTCAATTTTCCGACCAAGCTGTCGCTGGCGCTGACGGCTGCGGCCTGGTGCAAGCTGCCGGTGTTCATCTATGGCTGCGGCGTATCATCGCATTGGAGCCGTCAGGGCCGCTCGCTCCTGAGAAACGCCGTGCGCCGCGGTAATATCCGCAGGGTCTGGGTGCGCGACGAGCGCTCCCGCCGGATCTGGAACGATCTGATCGGCCGGGACACGGCACTCGAGGCCGATACCGTGCGGGACCCAGGACTGTTGGCAAGCCAACGCTATGACATCCGCCCCAATCCATTCGCGCGCAGTGAACCGGTGATCGGCCTCAACCTGACAAGCCCGCTTGCGGTTCGCTATCACGCCGGCAACGCGCCGGGGGAAGCTGCGCTGACGCAGTGGTACATCGCTTTGGCCCGCAGCCTGCTCGATCGCGGATATAGGCTGTCGGTATTCTCCAACGGCAGCCCGGAAGACCGCGAATTCACCCGCAGCCTGCACTTGCCGCTGATGCGCCTGGACAAGCTGGGGCACATCAGTTTTCCGGTTGTCGACACGCCTGCCGAACTCACGAGGCTGATCGCCAGCTGTGCAGGAATCGTTGCGTTCCGGATGCACGCAATCATCGCTGCCTTTTCTTGCGGCGTGCCCTTTCTGGCCCTGAGCTGGGATCCCAAACTTGAATCCTTCGTCCATTCGGTAAACCGCGCAGACTGGCTCTGCGCGCCCGTACTCACTTCCAGCACGGAAGCTGGGGATCAACTCGCCCGCGCAATTGCACAGGGAATTGCGCCGGGAGAACGGGCAAAAGTTGCCGATCAGACCAGGCAAGGCGTGGCGCTGCTCATGGACGAGATCAGCCGTGCCATCGGATAGGCGCAAGTCACGCACCATGGCATGGTTCAGGATGAAACCTGCTGTCATTCTTGCAGGTCTGGCGCTGACCTGGCTAAGCGTGCCTACGACTGCACCACACGCGAGCGAAGCTGCGGTAACATCCGAATTGCAGGTGCAGGCAATCGTCCGAAGTGCCGGTCGCCGACCGATGGCCCTGGGCGCGGCTTCGAACTTCTCCCAAGGCTGGAACGCCGCGACATTTGCAGCGGCACGGGAACTGCCGGTACATCGCTTTCGCGACGGTATCCGCTGGAGCGAAGCGGAGCGAATTCCCGGGCACTACAGTTTCGACAACAAGCGAACCGGCTACATCACGAAGTTGGGCGCTTCGGGACCCCGGCTCACGTTGACGCTGAACTGGGGCAATCCGCTCTACGACCACGGAAAGACGCCGCATTCCCGGGAGGCTATCGACGCCTTCGGGCGATTTGCCGCTGCCGTGATCGCTCAATTTCCTGCGGTTGACAGACTCGAAATCGGCAACGAGTTCAACGGCGGCAATTTCGTGAACGGCCCGGTTGCCAAGGCCGGGCTCGATGAACGACGACGCTATCACCTTGCCATGGTTCGCAGCGCCGCGAAGTTTGCCAAAGTAGTCCGCCCTGACGTGCTGGTACTGGGCGGAGCAACCCATTCCATGCCTGCCGGCTACCTTTGGCCGCTGTTGCAAGAGGATTCCCCGCCCGTCATTGAGGGCCTTGCGGTTCATCCCTATACGACCGCCATCGACCAACTCGCGAGGCAGATCGCGGTGCTGCGCAGAAGCGCGCGCGCTGCGGACATGCCGCTTTACGTGACCGAATTCGCCAGCCGCGATCCTGCCCGAGCCGCCGACGATCTGGTCAGGGCCTATGCCACGCTGTCTTCTGCAGGCGCGAGGGAGATGGACTGGTATCCGCTCAACGAGCGAGGCGATGGACAGGTTCCGTTGCTCGACCGCGACCAGCGCCTGACCGATGCAGGGCGAGCCTTCGGCTTCGTGCAACGCACTCTGGCAAGCCAGGTCGCGATCGATCTCAGCCCCGATCCCTTCACTTTCATCCATGCCTTCGGACCGCGGACCTGGGTCCTGTGGGGCGCTAAGCGGCCTTTGACGGTCGACACCAGGGCCATGGAGGCCTTCGATGCAAAAGGCGGCCGCCTGCCGACCAATCGACTGGCGATCGCGCCGGACCGGGCCATCATCCTGGTCGGAAGCCAATCGCTTCGTCTGGGCAAGAATGTGCATCTCGGCTGCAATGCCCTGATCGCCGACAGCTACAGCCAGCTCGCCTATCCGGCCGCCAATGCTGACGACGCCGCCCGTTTCAAACTGGAAAAGGATGGCTTCGAACGCTTCGTTCTGTCGGGTGGCCGGGAACTGCCGTTTCGGACCATGCCCGGCCAGCAAGAACGGCACGTTCCGTGGAATCCTTATCTTGGCCGGAGAGAATTCCCGAGCCTGCGGCTCACTGCGGATACCATGGCGCCCGCGCTGCCGTTGCCCCATGAAGCCAGAGCCAGGAAAGCAGGCCCTGACCTCGCGGGCATCGTTCATCGCTACATCGCCCGGCAGTCTGGCCGTCTTGTGATCAAGGCCAGCTTTCGATCCAGCCAGGAAAGCGGCCCCGAAGTCCAAATCGCTTTGAACCGCAATGCAATGCCTCTCCTGCTGCGGTCAGCAAGGTCTCAGGTCTCCATCGATCGAGCGATAGATGCCAAGCGGGGTGACAGGGTTTCGTTAGCAGTCACCGTGCCTGCGGGGACGAAGACCGGCCCGATCACCTACCGGATCCAGCTCTACGATCCAGACAAGTGCCCGACTGGAGCCGTCTCTCTAGCGAACTGATCGCGAGAGACTGCTTTTTCCGAGGTCGCCTGATTCGACTGAGAAGATTGCGTACACGGGGAGAGTACTCGGCCTGAAACGATACCAGCTCGAATTTTTCGCGTCCGTTTCCAGCATCGCGGAGGAAATCTCCTTTCCTGGCCCCTATGGAAGAATCCTGAGTATTTCACCAGAAATACCAGCCACTACGTCTACATGCGGCCAGCCGGTTTGATACGACGCAACGGCACTTCATCAGGCCAAATCCTGGAAAAAACGAAGCCGATAGCACGCAAACAGTAGTATATACACTTAGGATAATTCCATATTTCAATATAAATCACAATATCATCGATGAACTCAAAATAGACCGAATTACATTTACCAGATAACTACAGACTGCATTCAACCGGCACCCGTTATCAGGCTCTCATGTTCGCAGGAACAAGCGCACACATCACTGGCGCGAGACTGCGGCTGAAGAAAACATAGAGGGTCGTACATGTCGGAAATTTTGAATGTCGTCGCGGCATCCAGCAGCGTTGCGCCTGCCGGACAGTTTTACAATGACACCCGCGAAAACAAGCAATGGTACCTTGACGGGTCTTCGCTATCTCCGCTCAGCATCGATGTCCATTCCGTGTGGAAGGATTACATCGGAACCGGCGTGAAGATCGGTGTCATCGATTCCCAGATCGACTACACGAATACCGAACTGAAGAAGGCCTACGACACCGCAAACGATTTCAACTTTGCGCTCGGCACCGATGCGCCCGTCATCGATCCCGGCGATCTACCGCTGTTTCACGGCACTTCTGTCGCAGGCATAATCTCCGCCGAAGCCAACAACGATTTCGGAATTGTCGGCATCGCATCGGGCGCAAGCCTGATCGGCCTTGGCATCGACTACGATTCCAGCGCCGTCACCGATCAGATCGTTGCTGCGCTCAAGTCCTCAACCGGCCTCGATGTCGTGAACAACAGCTGGTCTTTCGTCTCGAACCTCGCCGACAACTTTGCCAAGAACGCGCAATATCAAGATGCGCTGGTTCAGCTCGTATCCCAGGGCCGCGCAGGCCTTGGCACCTCGGTCGTCTTCGCTGCTGGCAATGCCGGCACCAGCGGCACGTCGAATTATCACAACTTCCAGAACTCGCCCTACACTATCGCGGTCGGTGCGGTCGATCCGGACGGGGGCCCCTCTTCCTTCACCAGCCTGGGGGCCAATGTCCTTGTCTCGGCTGCGGGACGGGACATCTATACCACCGATCTCAAGGACCGGTTCGATACGGTCAACGGCACCTCATTCGCCGCGCCTGCAGTATCGGCCGCAATCGGGCTCATGCTCGAAGCCAATCCCGAGCTCGGCTACCGCGACGTCCAGCAGATCCTCGCCTACTCCGCACACCGTGAAGGCCTTGCCGATTCCGCCAATTGGGGCGATGGCTGGCGCACTAATGGCGCGAGCGACTTCAACGGCGGCGGTCTGCATTTCAACGATGCCTTCGGCTTCGGCTTCCTGAACGTCCATGATGCCGTGCGACTTGCCGAAACGTGGACAAGTCAGCAGACCTTCGCCAACCTCTCCAGCATATCCCAAAGCGTCGAACTGTCCGAGGGCCTCGTTGCCGGATCGCGCGATCACATTTCGGTCGGCATCGAGGTCGACGATGCAGTCGACATCGAGCATGTACAACTGGCGATGGATCTGCGCTGGCTCAATACCGGCGATCTTGACGTTTACCTGACCTCGCCGGACGGCACGCAAGTGCGCCTCGTATACGACATGCCCCATGACGACAGGATCGGTAACCTGCGCAATTTCACGCTCGGTTCCGTAGCTTCGATGGGGGAGCAGTCGGCAGGGACGTGGACGCTCGACATCTACAACCGCAATCCCGATGCAACCGACAAGAGCGGCAGCCCGCTCACCGGCGAACTACAGGGCGTAACCCTGACAGTGTCCGGAAATGCGCAGAACCTTGCCGACAATCTCTACATCTACACCGACGAATTTGGCTCACTGTACACGGGCGCGGATCTGGCCGCGCGCAAGGTCCTGCACGACACGAACGGAGGCAACGACACCCTGAACGCCGCTGCGGTGACTGCAAGTTCCGTGATCGATCTGAGCGGAGCAAGCCACAGCGTAATCGCCGGGGTGTCGGTCTCCCTCGATCCCAACGCGATCGAGAACGCCTATGGCGGCGATGGCGACGACGTGCTGATCGGCAGCAAGGTCGCGAACGTGCTGGACGCAGGGCGGGGGAACGATGTGATCTACTTCAGTTTCGGCAATGACCATATCGACGGCGGCCAGGGCAACGACACGCTTGTCTTCAATTGCAGTCTTTCCGCGCTCTCCGGCTATGTCGCGCAGGATGGCACACTGGCGATATCGGCAAGTCCCGGCGAAGTCTCATCCGTTTGCGAGGTCGAGACATTCGTCCTCACCGATGGCCGGTACAGCTTGGACCAGATCCTCGGCAAGTTCGGCAGCGGGGCTGAACCCGTTGACGTCCCGGAGACAAACGAGCCGGACCAGCCCGCCACGGACTCCGGAAACGAGGCCGAGGGGAATGCCGGAGACTTGCCGCACGGCGGTTCGGCCTGGAGTTTCGACGAAGCCTCGCGCAGCTACGACAGGCACTTGACCGGAACCGACCTCGGCGAGAAGATCGTGGGGACCAAGATGGCCGACCTGATCGAAGGTCTGACCGGCGATGACGTCCTTTTGGGCCGGGCCGGAGACGACGCCCTGCTGGGAGGCGACGGCGACGACAAATTGGCAGGCGGCACTGGCAGCGACCTGCTTCAGGGCGACAATGGCATGGACAAGCTTTATGGCGACGTCGGACAGGACAAATTGATGGGCGGGGCCGGCGACGACCTGCTGCGAGGCGGCGATGGCGACGACTGGATCGAAGGGGGACGCGGCAGCGACCGGCTTTACGGCGACGACGGCGCGGATATCTTCGTGTTCGACATGGCCGACCTCGACGGACTGGATGTCATCTATGATTTCAACGGCGCCGAAGGCGACCGGATCATGGTGACCGGTATCGGCACGAGCAGCAATGCCACCTTCGAATTCGTCTCCTACGGAACGAATACCTATCTCGAAATGCATGACGACGGCGACGTCATGCAGATCGCCCGGATCAAAGGGGATGGCCTCGACCATCTCAGCGTCGGCGCCGCCGATATGGGGCTGATCTGGGCATAATCCCTGGGGCAGGACGCGTCGCCGCTTTTCCGGACTCGGGGCGGCCGGAAAGCGGCAACGCGTCCGATCCTGTGCCTCAATGACAGCGGCCTCTGCCACGGCGGGGCCGCTATTCCCTTTGATTGAAGCTTCCGCTTGGGCATTATGCTCTGGATCGGATCATCGGCCAGCGCCCTAAGTCCGCCTGTCCACGCCTGAAATTCCGGGCCGACACTTGGCCGGGGGCTGGAGCGCGGCGCGATAGAAAAAGCCGGGCCGCTCCGATACCGAGGCATCTCGCCTGACAAACATCCGCGAATTTAAGAGGGTTGGGCGCGTTCAATGACGCGCCTTGTTTCGTGACGGGCCATCGCAAAGGTGGTTCGGCTCGCCGAAAAGACAAAAGGGACGCCGGCACCTCGAATGCGGGGCAGATCAACTTACGGATCTTTTGGAAAGGAATGTTCCGATGGCAGATGTTCTTGGCACTGACGGCGGCGACAATATTGCCGGCACGGCGGACTCCGACGTCATCTTTTCCGGTGGCGCGCGCGATGTCGTGAAAGCCGGGGGAAGCGATGACGAAATTCATGGCGGGGCCAATGCCGACCGCCTCTATGGCGATGAAGGCAACGACTTCATCCAAGGCGATTCCTCGAACGACAAGCTTTTCGGAGGCGTGGGAGACGACACGCTCGACGGCGGCGCCCAGAACGATCGCCTCTATGGCGGCGACGGCAATGACGTGATCATCGGCGGTGACGGTAACGACGTACTGTACGGGGACAATGCCGGTGACGGTTTCGACAACGAAATGGGCCTGGACACCTTTGTATTCGACAGCGATGACGGGACCGACAAGGTCTTCGATTTCGAAGTCGGATACGACACGGTCGAGCTGACCGACGGAGGCACGTTCAGTCTGTCCTATGCCGGCAGCAACACGATCCTGACATACGGGAGCACCACCGTCACCTTCTACGACGAACAGTTGACCGGAAGCGATTTCTCAGGAGCCACCCTGATCGTCTGACGGGCCGAACTGAAGGCGCCCTTTCAAAAGGCGGACACATGCGATGCCGGATCGTCGAACCCTACTCTTCGGTCCGGCATCGTTGTGCCGTCACGACTTTGGCGGCGACCGGGTGCTCTCGCCAACCTTCAAAAGGCCCAGATAGCTACGGCCACCCAGAAACAAGTTGAAAACGTCAAGGCAATGGCGAGGCCAAGCGCTGGTTTTCGTCCTTCCGATTGCGTGTCGGTATCGAGCGGAGCAGGCATGACCAGCCACGGAGAGCCCTCCGGCCCCACGCGCTTAGCACTCGGCACAGCCTTCGACGCAGGGCCGGAACTGCCCTGATGCATCGGTTTGCGAAGCGTTGAAGTTGCCATTTCCCAGTCCCCGCGTTGTGGCCGCGGTAATCCCCGAGCGCGACCTTCCCATCCTGTAACGTCAAGACGTTAATATTCCGCCATTGGGTTAGCCTGAAATCCCTTCCATTGGCCCTTACGGATATGGTTAAGTTGCGACTGCTGGTTTGCGCTGCCCTATTAACCGGATTTTCAGTCCGGTTCATCTGGACATCGGTAAGGCCACGCGGATTTCATCCGAATTCGGGCGTGGGCGGCTGACGAAACCGCAGATCAGGACCAAAACGGAGCAATCGGCAGCCGTTTACGTCATTCCCGAAGCGTCTCGGATTTCGAGACCGGACTGGCCGGGCTACGATGCGGACTTCCTCCACAGCAATATCAGGAATGCGCAATTGGCCCATGAAAGCGCCCTCCTCCTCACCGACAGCTTGCCGGACCACGCGCCGGACGGGACAGGCGCACACGAATCCGCTTCATCCTTGCCCGATCTGGGGCCGCCTGCGCCGAACCTCTTCGTGATCGGCGCTTCCAAGTCGGGCTCCAGTGCGCTGCATGCATACCTCAAGCCCCATCCCGACATCTGCATGAGTAGTGAGAAGGAGCCCTGCTTCTTCGTCGATCAGTCAGAGCTGGAACGGGCCTGGCCGATTATGGCCCGCCGGCCCTGCTCTCACGATCCTCAGGCCTATCTCGCGCTTTGGAAAGAGGGGGCAACGGCACGTTATCGCGGAGAAGGCAGCGTCTACTATTCGCAGGCGCCCCACCGCAGCGGAGTCCCCGCCCGCATTGCCGAAGCCTGCCCTGACGCGCGCATCATCTACACGGTTCGGGAACCGGTAACGCGCGCCATCAGCCATTACTGGCAGCGCTACAAGGAATTCCAGGAAGTCCGCCCGATCGGCCAGGCCGTTCGCGAAGATCCGCTCTATCGGGACACTTCGGACTATGCCCTGCAACTGCAAGCCTACCTGCAATACTTCGACCGCGAGCAGATCCATGTCGTAGTCGCCGAGGAACTGCGCACGCGCCGTCGGGAAGTTCTGGCCAGTGTGATCGATTGGCTCGGACTAGCGCCATTCGAATATCACGAGACTCAACTCAGCGACCGCCACCGCTCGCCGCCCACCAGCCGCCGGCAGCGCTTTGCAGCGGTCAGGAATCTGCGCGATTCCGCCCTTTGGGCAATCCTTCGCACACGCTTGCCCCGAGGATGGATCGACTGGTTGCGCGAAAGCTCGACCGTCACGTTCGACAAGGCGGAAGTCGATGAGTCGGAAGCCCGTCAGTTCCTTTCCGAGTATCTTAATCCACGACGCGCGGCATTCGAGGACCTGATCGGACGCAAGCTGGACATGTGGGACGAAAAGCCGCGCGAGACGCGAACCGCCGCCACTCAAGATCGAGCAGTAACGCCCATTGATGCTCGCAGGACGCAGACGGAAAGGTGATCAATCTGCTCCCCATTGCGATATTCTGGGCCCTTGCGGCCTGGGGCCTCATCAGCCGCAAGCCGGTACTGATCTATCTCTTCTTCGTCACTATGCCGTTCGGCGCCTTCGCCGCTGTCCCGACATTCCTGACCGGAGGGCTGACCTTCACCCCCACGCCGCTGGTTACCCTGCTCATCATCGTGCGCACGTTCTGCAAACCTCAGGGGCCAGCCGAGATTCTGACCCTGGCCCTGACGCCGCACAAATTGATGCTGCTGTTCCTGTTCTGGCTCGTCGCTGCCGTCACCACGGTATTCATGCCGCGCCTTTTCGAAAATGCAGTCATGATCGTGCCGATCCGCGGCATCCTGAGCGACACCGCCCCCTTGCGGCCGACACTGCAGAACCTCTCGCAATTTACCTATCTGACGATCGCGGTCTTCTCGGTATTCGCCTTTACCGTGATCCTGCAATCGCCCAATACCCGCCAGCATGCTCTCAAGGCCCTGAGCCTTGGCGCAGCGGTCACTGCCGCGACCGGTCTCATCGATCACGCGAGCCGTTACCTTCCCCTTGATCCCCTGCTCACTCCTTTTCGCACCGCAACTTATGCACTTGTCACCGATGTGGAAGTGCTTGGCGCCCGGCGGGTCGTCGGCCTCATGCCGGAAGCTTCCGCCTATGGCGGGGTCTGCCTGGCATTCATGGCCGCGCTCTACTTCTATCGCCGGGCCATGCTCGATGAAACGCTCCGCACCGTCCTGGTGCCGGGGGTCCTCGCCCTGCTTGCACTCTGCGCATGGCTCTCGACCTCGTCTGGGACTTATGTCGGAATTGCCCTCCTGGCGGCCGTCGCCGGGCTTGAATGGCTGCTTCGCGCCAATGCCGACGGACACAGGTTCGCGATCTATCGTCAGGGACTGGCTGGTGAACTGTGCGTCCTTGTCTCGCTCATGGTCGGCTTGTCACTGCTCCTGATCGTCCGGCCTGAGATACTGACCCCAGTTTACGACCTGATCGACCGCATGGTCCTCCAGAAATCCGCATCGAACTCATTCGCCGAGCGCGGAATGTGGCGGTCCATCGCCTGGGATAGCATAGTTGCAACGCATGGCTTCGGTGTCGGCATCGGCAGTACCCGCGCGTCGAGCAGCTTCATCGCGATTCTCAGCGGTGCGGGGTTGATCGGCGGCGCGCTCTATTACGCCTTCGCGTTGCTATCGCTGCTACGACCCGTGACCGGCACCCCCATCGAAAGCCAATTGCTGGTTGCTGGCTTCCGTTTTTCCTTTGTTCCCAGCTTCGTCGTAACCTTGATGGTCGGCGATGCCGACTTCGGCGGCATGACGGCTTTCGGCTTTGGCCTGGTGACTGCCTTGTCGATCAGCGATGCGAAGCGCCGCGAGGCACTGCTTGCGCCCACCGCATACCCAGCGGTCCGCCAATCCGTTTAGCAAACCGATCTGCTGGCCATGACTGGAGCCCGTCAGCAAGTCGCTTGCGCAAGAACTTGCCGATACTGGGAAATGACCTCGTCAGCCCAGCTCTCTTCTGAGTTGCAGAGCAAACGATAGCCGACTTGCCCCGCGCGCGACATCGCTTCGACTGCCCGATCGTCCCGATCCAGCTCCGCCAGTAGGCCCGCGAAGCCGTCGAGATCGGACGTATTCACGGCAAGTCCAAATCCCGCCGCCGAGATCTCCTCGGCGACGAGGGCACGGTGGCTGACCACCACTGGGACACCCGAGGCCACTGCCTCGAGAGCGACCAACCCAAACGGCTCGGACCAGCGGCTGGGCATCACGGCGACACGCGCCGACGACAAGGCCTTGGCTACACCGCTGCGGTCCTGCCGACCGAGGAATTGCGCTCCCGGATTCCGCCTGCGAACGAGATCGACTTCACTGCCATCACCGACAAAGGTAATCGGCAGTCCGGATCGGCGTGCCGCCGCTGCGGCGAGGTCGGCCCCCTTCTCTGTCGAAATCCGGCCGATAAAGACTATGCCCCGGTTGGCTTCGGCCTTTATGCGATCCACAGAAAGGGGTGACACAGGATTGCGTACCGTTCGGAGCCGGCCGGAATTCCAGCCGCTTCGCCGAAACTGCGCTTCTTGCCCAGGGTGGATCATCAGAAGACGCGCGGCATTGGTCCCCCCATGTTGCAGTCCGCGACGCAAGGATTCCCGCCCCACGCGCCACAGTTTCTGCGCATGAGAGGCTTTGTCGCAGCGGCTTTTCAGGCATGCAGCACCCAGCGGTTTCACGGCGCAGTCCTGCTCACGAACGTAGTCGAAGAATGCTCCGTTGGGGCAGCCATTGAAGTAATCGTGGCCATGCAGGATCAATCGGCCGGAAACTTGGCGCAGCGCAGCGAAGATTGCAGGCGTCAGGATCTTGGACCAGCCATGAAGATGATAGATGGTGCCCGGGGTATCGTTATTCGCGATCCATTCCCTGGTCCGCACGAAGGCTCGATGGTTGTACAAGCCGCACGTCAGGGCACCGAGTTTCGACCGCTCGAGCAGTGCCTTGCCGTGAAGCGGCAGAAATTCGACATCTGCACGATCGAACCGCGAACCGGCATCGCCGGAAATAAAGGTCGTCGCCAGGCCACGCCGGCGCAGTTCGCCTATCAAGACCTGTACAAGATGCGAAGCACCGCCCAGGGCTTCACTATAGTCGTGCAGAACGACAACGCGTCGCAGCAATGGCCCTGGCATACATCGGTCCAACACAGGAAGATCAGAAATACCGTTCGCCGACCCGAACCGTATCGCCCGGCAGCACAGCAGCGCCGCTCGTCAAGCGATAGGCCTTCTCATCAAGTTCACGGCCGTGGCGAACGTACACCACGTGTTCGTTCGCGCGGTAGGTGAAACCACCTGCTTTCGCGACAAGGCCATGGACCGACATCCCTTCGACATATGGGTATTCGCCAGGTCTTTGAACTTCGCCAAGGATGTAGATCGGGCGATATCCCGCAACCTCAAGACTGATCCGAGCGTCGCGCACGTATTCCTGGCCAAGCAGCGACTGCAGGTCCTGCCGCAGTTGTGCAAGCGTCTTGCCGCCAGCGCGCACTTCACCGGCCAGAGGCAAGGTGATGACCCCCTGATCGTCGATGGCATATTCTCCGCTCAAGACGTCTTCGCGAAACACTTCAAGCCGAAGCCGATCGCCGGGAGAAAGGTGGTAAGCGAGATTATCGACATTGGGCAGCGACGTCGTCGCAACTGTGCCGGTGCATCCCGAGATCAGAATGCAAAGCGCCATTATCGTCACACGTAATGCCATGGTTTGCTGTCCTTTGCGATGGCCCTGTCGATGATGCGAAGCTACTGAGGCGGCCCTCGCGCCGAAAATGATCGAGCGCGTCGAGAATACCCCGGGCGAAGGCGTCCGGGCCGAACCGCGCCGCGTTGCGCACGGCCTCTTGAGGTTGGAATTGGGGCTGCCATCTTTCAAAACGGCGAATGGCGTCGATCAGGTCCATCGGCGTTTGCCGGTCGTAGAAAATGCCGGTCAGGCCATCGATTATGGAATCCGTCACACCGCCCCGGCCAAAGGCAATGACCGGACGGCCGCTGGCATTGGCCTCAACCGGAACGATGCCAAAGTCCTCCTCCGGCGTAAAAACCAGGGCGCGGCATGTGGCGTAGGCGCGCTGCAATTCAGGGAAGGAGAGTCTGCGGCGAACTTCGACATTCGGCCCCGCCCTTGCAGCGATCTGATCGAACATTTCGCCATCGCCCACCATAAGGGCCGGCGCGCCCAGCCGGTTAAACGCTTCAAGCGCAATGTCCGCACGCTTGTAAGGCGTCATCTGGCTGACCCAGAGATACCTGTCACTCACCTGCGCCGATGGCGCGAAGGAGTCGATGGCGACTGGCGGATGAACGACACGCGCATCGCGCCCCCAGACCTTGGCAATCCGCCGGGCGATGAAACTGGAGTTCGCAATGAAACCGTCGACCCTGCTCGCCGAGCTTACATCCCACTGACGCAACCGGTGAAACGCAAGCGGCATGAGACGGCGTGCAAGCCAGCCCGTGCTTTCCCGGTAATCCTGGTAGTGATCCCAGAGATAGCGCATCGGTGAATGGCAGTAGCACAAGTGCAAGGTATCCGGCCCGGTAATCACCCCTTTCGCAGGACCGGACTCGCTGCTGATAACCAGGTCGTAGCCGCGCAAGTCCAGTTCCTCGAGCGCGATAGGCATGAGCGGCAGGTACTTCTGGTAATGTCGCCGGGCGCCGGGCATTCGGCCGATGAAGCTCTGCCTTACACGAGCCTTGCGGATCCGGGCGGAAACTCTGCGCGGATCATAGACATGCGTGAACAGGTCGGCATCGGGGAACAGGTCCAGAAGGTGTTCAACCACACGCTCCCCGCCCCGCATTGCAACCAGCCAGTAATGCACGATGGCCACGCGAAGCGGCCGTCCCATCGCCTGCTCCGCTCTCACCGGTAGTATCCCTTGTAATGGGTATAGAAGCTGGCGACATCCTCTCCGCCGAAGCGCACCTGCTTCTTCATGTCGACGTGATTCAGCACCACTCCGCATTGCTTGAGGGTCCTGCCGGTCAATTGGCGGATCGCAGCCTTGACGATGCGGTCGACAGTCTTGCGCCACCGCACGACCAGCACGACGCAATCGGCCTGGGCTACGATAGTTCGTGTTTCCGCAATGGGCAGGATTGGCGGGCAATCCAGGATCACGACGTCGAATTCTTCGCGCAGACGCGCGATGACCCGATCCAGCCTGCCGCGCTCCGTCAGGCGTTCGCCCTTGGGAAATGCGCGGGTAATCGGGACGATCCGCAGCGGCGAACTTGCATCGGCGTATTGGGTGATGTCCCGGCTCTCGTCATGAAGCGCTTCGTACAGACCCGGCTCTCCTTCCGGCGCGCAGAAGCGTTTGCTGAGCTGCGAGCGGATGACGTCGCAATCGACCACCACGACGCGCTCGTTGGCCAAGGCCAGCGTACGGCCGATGCAGGCTGCAAGCGTCGATTTCCCCTCCCCCGGAATGGCCGAAGTAATCGCAAGCACCTTTCCCGATCCAGACATCGAATGGCGGACCGAGACGATGATATTGCGCAAGGCTTCGGAAAGAGGCCCCTCCGGATATTCGCGCAGGGTGTCCATCGGCGTATCCGCATGGGGTTCGATCGATCGAATGGCCGGAACGAAACCCCATCCGGGCAGACCGATACGGGTCTCCACATCGCCCAGGCTGGTCAAGCCGGCGTACGAAAGCTCAGTGACGACAGCCAGCATCGCGCCCGAGAGCAATCCGACCACGAGAGCCAATGCCAGGTTCAGAGGCAGGTTCGGCGAAACCGGCAATACCGGCACGGTAGCGCCTGAAATCAAGCGCGCGGATGGTTGCTCTGATCCACTTCCCGCGACGACGGCGTTGTACCGGCGCAGATAGGATTCGTAGAGCGTCTCGGACGCGTCTGCCTTCTTTTCCAGGTCGGCCAGTTCGACAAGTGCGCTGTTGCCGGATTGCAATTGCGATTGGGTGCCACCGCGGCTTCGGCGCAGCGAGGCAAGTCGCTGTGAAGAAGCCATTGCCTTGGTTTCGAGCCCACTCAGGGTCCGCGAAACTTCGCCCGCGATCTGCCGATCGAGATCGGAGATCTGCTGGCGCACGGTCACAAGGTCGGGATTGTTATCATAGTATCGCTGCGAAAGATCGCGCTCCCGAATGACCAGTTGCGCGCGTTGCGACCGTAGCGCGGCGACCACCGGAGAGCCGGCCCCGATCCCCACGCCCTCCGGCCCGCCGCTGCCCATCTGGGCCCGCGCGCTGGCGAGCGCTTCGGCGTCCCGGGCAGCTTCCGCCTCGGCATTGACGATCTGCTGGTTATAGGCGGAAAGCTCTTGCTCGGTCAGGCTAGTGGCCTGTGAACTAAGCAGTTGGTGACGATTACGATAGGCCTGCACTTCGGCAAAATCGTGGTTGGCCTGCGCACGCAGAGCATCGACCTTCGACTTCAGCACGCGCGCGGCCGTGGCGTTGGTCTGTGCACGTTCCCGCGCATCGTCAGTGGTGAACAGGCGCGCATAGGCATTGGCAATCCGCGCGGCGCGCGATGCTTCGGCATCCTCGAAGGCAATGCGCAGATTGAATGAATTGCCCACCCTCGTTACTTCGAGCCGCTTGCCAAGGTAGTTGACCGCGCGGCGCCGAATCTCCGTCACATCAACCGCTTCCATGTCCACCTGGTCGCTGCCGCCAAGACCGATGGACGCCCTGATGTTGTCAAACGCAGAACGCGGCACCTTCACATCCCGGCGGAATCCGGGGTCCCGCAGAAGTCCTGTGGCGTCCAGCACTTGCGCCGCCATCTCGCGTGATCGGATAAGCTGGATCTGCGTCTCTACTTCTTCGGACCGGGTCGGTCCTTCGCGCGGCTGCGCGTCTTCGTTCGGCACGACATCAGTCGATCCGGTAATCAGCACCACATCGGCCGTACTGCGGTAGATGCGCGGCAAGGCCGAAGTCCAGAGCGTAGCCAGGCTCAGGCACAGCGCGAGAGTCAGCACCACGACCGGTTGCCGGCGCCGTAACAGCGAAAACAGGTAGCGCAGGGAAATCCGCTCGTCGCTGCTCCGGGCCTGACCGGCGCCACCGGGCAGAAGCGCGGGCAGCCCCGTTTCCGGTTCGTAGATGGCAGGGAGGTTCAAGCGGCAGGCTCCTGACGAGTTATATCAAGGGCGAGAGAGCAAGTTCATGGACATTTGCGGATGCCCCCGAAAGCAGGATGGAAACTTCCAACTTCGCAACGGCGCATATACGAATAAGAACACATCACCGCCTCGGGAATATCCATACCTATCCGTTCTCGATCGAGTTCCTGGAAGTTGACACCATTCCTGATACTCTGCCGGTCAACAGGGGGTTTTATTTAGCAATCAGATCGATTTCATTCACGAAGAGCGCGCCGCAACTGGTCGCCAAGCGGACGCAGGATATAGTGCAGCATCGTACGTTCTCCTGTCTGGACGAAGACTTCGACCGGCATGCCCACGGCCAGCTTCGCCCCGCCGAGCTTGCGAAGTTCCTGCACCGAAATCGCAACCGTCGCGGAATAAAATGCCGTATTCGTCGCTCGGTCGACTGTCCGGTCAGCGGCGAGTTGAACGACCTTGCCTCCAAGTTCCGGCGTCGTGCGCATGTTCAATGCGGTAAAGCGCAAATGTGCGGGTTGACCTTGCTCCACCTGATCGATGTCGGTGGGGCGTATTCGCGCCTTCACGACTAGACGATCCCGAGCGGGCACGATTTCCAATAGGGTCTGGCCCGCCGGCACGACACTGCCCACGGTCCGGACGGCCAGCTTGTCGACTATACCATCCTGCGGAGCGCGAATGACGGTGCGATCGTTCTGATCGCTGGCGGCAACATCCTCCTTGCGCACTTGTGAAATGCTACTGCGGACCTGCGCCAGTTCCAGCGCCGCCTGGCTGCGCGCCACGCTTTCGATCGAGGCCATCTGCGCACGCAGTTCAGCGATGCGCGCGCGCGCCTGGGCTATGCCGGATCGGGCCGTCGCATTGTCAGCCTCCACGCCGATTGCAGCACGCTCCAGCGCATTGAGCCTGTCGAGAGTGGTCAGCCGCTCCTCATAGAGTTCGCGGGTCTGGCCCAGTTCCTGTCTTACGAGATCGGACTGCCGGGCATAGGCTGCGGCGCGGCTGGTCTGCCCGGAGATTTCCGCCTGCGCCTGCGCTACGCGGCGGGCCAGCTGCAACTGCTGATCCTTGCGCGCTTCGCGATCGAGTTCCAGTGATCTGCGTTCGTCCGCCAGAATCGATGCCACTTGCGGATCGGCGGCACGGCTGCGCAACTCGGCTGGGAAATCAATCTGCGCGGTATTGCTGCGCATCGCCCTTAACCGTGCTTCTTTTGCCAGAAGCTGGTCGAGACCAAGCCCGGTGTATTGCGCTGCAGCGCCTGCCACCCGCGAATCCAGCCGGATCAAGGGCTGGCCCCGGCGAACATGATCGCCGTCCTCGACGAGGATCGCCTTTGCGACGCCGCCGAAGGGGTGCGAAATCTCCTTCACATGTGTCTCGACGCTCACTTCCCCGGGAGCGATGACGGCGCCCGCCATTGGCAGGAAGGCAATAAGCGAGCCGAAGCCGAGCACGAGCAGGGCCACGGCGCCCAGCCCCAGCCGCAGGAGGCCGGACAAGCCGCGCTCCACCGCTTCGGAGAAATCACCGCCCCCGACCATCGGATCCACAGGGCCCTGCATGTCGGTGACCGAGACCGCGACGCTCACTCGTTCGCCCCAGCCGGTGCCGGCTTCCGGCTCGCCTGTCCCGAAAGATCGCCTGATCTATCTTCCCTTGCGCCTTCGACACTTCGCGATTGCACGGCCTTGTCCCGCTCGGAGCCGGGCACCGTAATGCGGGCCTCGAATTGTTCTCTCGTCTCGAACCTTTCGATCCTGCCGTTGTTCATCGCCATGATGTGGCTTGCATGGGCAATCACACTGGGACGGTGAGCGATCACGACAACGACGGCCCCCCGTCTCCGCGCGTCCCGGATTGCCGCGCCCAGTGCCCTCTCCCCATCCTGATCGAGGTTGCTGTTCGGCTCATCGAGCACCAGCAGGAACGGATCGCCGAACAAGGCACGCGCCAGGGCAATGCGCTGCTGCTGCCCCGCGGACAGACCGCTGCCGTGGGGGCCAATGGCATGGTCATAGCCGCCTTCCAGCCGCACGATCAGATCGTGGCAATCCGCCGACTTCGCCGCGGCCAGGATCGCCTCCCTATCGGCATCGGGCCGGAAACGGGCGATATTCTGGCCGATTGTGCCTTCGAACAGTTCAATCGCCTGCGGCACATAGCCGAGAATGCCGGCAATTTCGTCGGATGACCACTGATCCAGTGTCGCGCCATCCAGCCGAATCGCTCCGCGCAAGGGTTTCCAGACGCCGCAAAGAACACGGGCCAGGGTTGTCTTTCCGGATCCGCTCCTGCCCACAACGGCTAGGGCATCGCCGGCGCCCAACCGGAAGTTCAGGTCGAGAACCGAGACTTTCTGGCTACCCGGTGGTCCGGCAGCGAGCCCCTGTACCAGGAGTTCGCGCGTCGGTCGTTCCAAACCCATCGGCATCACGCGGGCGGGCACGGCATCGAAAAGATTGCGCAGCCGGTCGAGTGCCTGCCGGGCCGAAACCATGCCCTTCCAATTGGCGATGACCTGTTCGACCGGAGCAAGCGCACGGGCGGACAGAATCGAACCGGCAATGATGATCCCGCCTGTCGCTCTCCCGTCGATCACCAGGAACGCGCCCAGTGCAAGCGTTGCGGACTGAAGCAGCATGCGAAAGGCCTTGGTCGAGCCGGACAGGGTGCTGGAGATGGCGGAGAAGCGATCGTTGGCCCGCAGAAATTCGGCTTCTGCGCCGTGCCATTCGCACTGCCGCGCACGTGCCATCCCCAGCGCCTTGAGCGTTTCGGCATTGCGCAAGGTGGACTCGGCCAGCCCCAACCGCCTGGCGCCAGACCGCATGGTCGCCAGTGCCAAAGGCTCCGTCATCCGGTTATTGACGAGCATGAGCGCCACCAGCACCGCCACCCCGATCAGGGCCAGCAGGCCGATGCTCCAGTGAAATATGGAGAGAATGAGCAGATAGACCGCGATCCACGGCAGGTCGACGATCGCCAGCGGACCCGGCCCCGACAGGCAGGACCTGACGGTATCGACGTCGCGCACGATCTGCGTGCCGTTGGGCATTGCACCGCGCGCCAGTTCGTAGCGCGAGAGAACGTCAAGCACCCGGTCGCTGATGCCGCGCATGAACAGCGAGCCGACCTGCACCATCGCCCGGCCGCGCACGACATCGAGAAAGGCCTGGAATCCATAGGCCAGCGCCACCATCACCAGCAGGCTGACAAGCGAAGGAATGCTGCGACTGGGCAGGACATCGTCATAGACAAGCAACATGAAGAACGATCCGGACAGCAGCAGCACGTTGTAGACGCTGCTGATCGCCAGAACCGGCCAGAGCACGCGCCGGAGCGGGGCGAGCGCCCGCTTCAGTTCGCTGTTGAGCCGGGGGGCGAGGATCATGCAGTCACTTCCTTGGCGAGAGGGCCATTACATACCTCCAGCCTCCCTGCTGACGACCGGAAGTAGCTCCGTTCCCGAGCCAAACCGGATGCAGTCGCGGTTCTCATCCGCATCTCATGCCCTAGGATCACGGCAGCGATCGCGCCTTAGCCGGAGGGAGGCGGCGGAGCGGGCTGCCGGAACCGGACCGTCCGCTCCGCTCGTCTTCCTCGCGCCCGGCCCGATTTTTTCCAGACCAGCCCTTGGGGAACCGTGCGTGAAGTGCAGGGCCTTGTTGCATCTGACGATTGTGGTGTTCGCGAACGCGCCGATGCCCCAGGCGCGGGCAGACACGCTGGAACAGGCCATTGCCCGGGCGCATGAAAACAATCCGCAACTGAAGGGCACGCAATTCCTGGCAAAGGCGGCCGAAGCCGCGGTCATCCGTGCCAAAGGCGCTTACGGGCCAAGCCTTTCGGCTTCGGTCCGACATGAATACACTTTCGATCGCACGACCCTGGGCGATGTCACGTTCGACGATCAGGGTTTCGGGACCACCGCCGCCCTTTCGCTGTCGCAGCCGCTGTTCACGTCCGGGCGGCTTGCCGCCGGGCTCGACGCGGCCCGCGCGGGTCGCCTCATTGCGCGGGAAAACCTGCGCGCTGCCAGCCAGCAACTGATGCTCGATGTCGCATCTGCCTATGCCTCGCTGCAGCGGGACCTGGCATTGTACAACGTCGCCCGGGACATATACGCCTTGCTCTTGCAGCAACGCGAAGTCACCGCCGCCCGCTTCAGGCTGCGCGATTCGACAAGGCCCGATCTCGATCAGACTACCAACAGGCTCGAGCTTGCCGCCGGCCGGGTAATCCGCGCGCGCGCCGCCGTGCAGGCGAGCGCGGCACGCTATCGCAATATCGTCGGCGCCTATCCCGATGACCTCGTCGCGCTGCCTGACCTTGCGCCCGTTCCCTCGCTCGAAGCGCTTTACGCGCAGGCGGAGGACAGCAATCCCCAGCTCAGGGCGGCCCGTTTCACGGCCCTGCGTTCGCGCGCTGCGGTCGGCGCCGCTCGGGCGGCCATGGGGCCGCAGGTCAACGCTTTCGCCTCAGCAGAACGCGCGCCGCTGGAACCATACCAGAACACGCGACGCGTAGAGCGTATCGTCGCCGGCGTCAGCCTGACCATGCCACTTCATTCAAGCGGGCAGCTCTTTGCAGCGCTTCAGGAAGCGGAGCAACGCAACCTTGCCGACAGCCACTTCGCCGAGCAGACCCGCCGCGACGTGCGTGAGACACTGGCAAGCGACTGGAACCTCTATCGCGCCGCATCCGCGGCGCTGCCGCGCTTCGAGGAAGCCGTCCGCGCGGCCCAGAGCGCCGTGAACGGGGTCAGCAGGCAGGAAACCGCCGGCATTCGCACCTTGCGCGACGTTCTCGAGGTAACCAACGACCTGCTCACCGCCCGCACCAGCGAGGCGGAAACCCGCGCGGAACTGTTCATCCGCAAGGTTGCCGTGCCGCGCGATGCCGGCATTCTCAGCCTCGAGACGTTCCGGATCGCCGCGCCTCCCGCCAACCCCGACCGGGCTTGGAAGCCCCTGATCCCGGCGGGTTTCCCCTGGCAGCCGATCCTCGATCCGATCGATCGCCTCTTGAGCGATCACCAAGTCCGGCACGTACCGGTCGAGATCGAGAACGATGCCGCCTTCCCATGGGACGATCATGCGGGCGACCTGTCAACGGCGGCGCCCTAGTCCACCCGGCACAAGTCGGCGACAAAACCCCTGTGGTCGGAACCCACATCGGGACTGGTACGGATTGCTTCCACTTTCCAGTCGCTGCCCACCAGCAAATGATCGATTTGCCAAAAGCCGGGATAGCGGCGCCCCTGGAAGGTCAAAGGCCAGGTCGGACGATCCGTGCGCGTCAGGCTCATGCCGTTGCGCAGGGCATAGTCGCCGAGAAGGCGCATCCTGGGCGAGAGGTTGAAATCGCCGACAATCACCGTTCCGGCCGGGGCGGTCAGAGCCTTGTCGAGTTGCAGAAGTTCCTTCGCCTGTCGGCCCGGCGGCACCGGACGGGACAAGTGAACGGCGAAGATCTGCAAGCCCTGCCCGCGCCCGGTCCCGCCATCTGGCGCCCGGGCCGGAAGAACCATCCGCACAGCTGGCAGCGATTGGCGGTTGAAGGGATCCCCGTGGGTCAGCGCCTGCATCGCGGCGGGTTCGATGTTGGTGAACAGCGCAGTCGCGCAGCGACCGTTTTCCAGACACGACTGCCAGTAAGGATAGCGCTTTTCGAGCCAGCCGTGCAGCGGAAGGTACTTCGGCAATTCGGCAACGCCCACGACCTGAGGCGCTTCGGCATCGAGCCAGGCGGCAATGCGATCCGGATCCTTCGGCTTGTGGGTATTGAGCCAGGCAATCCGCAGACGCGCGCTCGATGGCGAACATTCCGGCCCTTGCGCCGGGTCGGGCCAGGACAGGCCAAGCGCGGGCAGGCAGCACAAGGCCAGCACGCCCCTGCCTGTCCATGACACGGCGCGCCGCGACAGGACTGCGGCAAGTATCAGGCTGGCAAGGCCGAGAGGAGCGGCAAACAGGTTGATGAGATCGAGGACGGGACATGCTGTCCCGAAGCGTGAAAGGCCAAGCAGCAGCAAGACAGTTGCGAGCAGGCATTGGCCAAGCCGGTACAGGCACGAATGTCTTGCGGGGCGGATCTGGCCATCCATTCACCGGTTCTCCTCGCTGCCTCGGCAATGATTGGATCGCAGGCTCCCGCCCTGTCTGCAACGGGCGCATGGTTTCAGCGATCCCACACGGAGCCGAAAATGGCTCCATTTCGGTTGTAACAAGGCCGCAAGCCGCTTGCTCGCCAGGCTAGAAGGCAAAGAAGCCGGCTGCGGCACTTTGGCCGCCATCGGCGCAAGCCAACATACGGAGACCGAAGTCTTGCGCGAATCCTTCTTCCTGGCGCTTGCCAATCGCATGCCGCGCGGCCGCATCGGCATTCGAATGCGCCGTGAACTGCTCAGGCTTGCCGGGATCATGCTGAGGGGAAAGGTGGTGGTCCTGGGGCCGGTCACGATCGTGCCGGTGGGCGGAGCACGGCACATCCGCATCGGCGAAAGGACGTTCATCAACAATGACGTGCGCTTCGCCAGCCGCGGCGGCGTGACGATCGGACGCCATGTGCAAATTGCCGCGAGAGTCAGCTTCGAGACTGCCTCGCATACGCTGTCATTCCTGCCCGGCTGCTCAAGACCGGGCACGTGCGCGCCGATCGTCGTGCAAGACCATGCCTGGATCGGTGCAGGTGCCATAGTCCTGCCGGGCGTGACGATCGGGCGCGGGGCGGTGGTTGCCGCCGGTGCCGTGGTTCGCCGCGACGTAGCGCCGATGACCGTGGTCGGCGGCGTACCCGCCCGCTTCCTGCGCAACCTTCCCGAACAAAGTGACGATCTGGATGATGACGATCAGAATACGCCTGGATCCGACATGTGCAGCTACGCCTGATCTGCCCTGCCACGCCTTCAGAAGGCAACCAGGGGCATAAATCGTTTTCGGACGGGTCTGGCGTTCCACCCCTCCCCCCTGCCGCCGTAGTATGGCCAGCAGTCCCGATCCGCGTACCGGAAACCGCCTTAATGACTGCACATCACAAGATCCCAACCCCGGCACCTTCGGTGGCCGTTGTCGTCGCCAGCCTGGGGCGGCCCGAATTGATACGCCAGTTCTGCGACCTGATGGCGCGGCAGACGAGCAGCCCGGACATGCTGCTGTTCTCCGTCGTCGGGGACGACGACATACCGGCAGGCCTTGAAGAAGACGCCCGCGTGCGCGTGATCCGCGGCGACAAGGGCCTGTGCGCCCAGCGCAACCGCGCGCTGGACTGGCTGGACGATCGCTTCGACATCGTTGCGTTCTACGACGACGACTTCGTCCCGTCGAAATTCAGCATCGAAAGTATCCGCGCATTCTTTGCCGCGCATCCACAAGTTGCAGGGGCGACCGGCACGGTGCTGGCCGATGGCATCAACGGCGCGGGAATCTGCTTCGACGAAGCTCTGCGGATCGTGCAGGAACACGAGGGCCGCCGCTTCGCGCCCAACTGCATCGTCCGGGAATTGTGGGGTCTTTACGGCTGCAACATGGCCTATCGCAGCACGGCGATAGGCAGGAACCGCTTCGATGAACGGCTGCGGCTATATGCCTGGCAGGAGGACATCGATTTCGCGGCTTCGGTCGGCACGAATGGGAGGATCGTCAAGACCTTCGCGTTCTCAGGCGTACATCGCGGCGTGAAACTGGGGCGTACCCCGGGCATCCGGCTCGGCTATTCGCAGGTCATCAACCCCTCCTACCTCGTACGCAAGGGCACCATGTCGCGCCGCTTCGCCGCCCGGCTCATGCTGCGGAATCTGGTTGCCAACCATATCAAGGCCTTGCGGCCGGAACCCTGGGTGGATCGAGCCGGGCGAGCGAAAGGCAACTGGATCGGCCTTCTCGACCTGATCCGGGGCCGTATCACGCCCGAGCGGATTGAAATGCTGTGAATTCCGTTTCAGATAACGAAGGGAAATTATCCAGGGATGCCGCGCGCGCTGATCTGCGCGGCGACTACAGCAAGCTGGGGGCGTCCCGGTACGGCAAGGAAAACGCCAGCGGTTAACTCCCGGGCAACCATGAATACACCTATGGAACCGCGTGACTAGGTGCGATATAACCGGTCCTGGATCGCCACAACGATGAATGAAAACCAACACTTTTCCAGCCCCATGAAACGAGGGCGGCGTGAGCAGAGTCGCTTGCGTGTTCGCTTGCCTGTGCGACTGGAAACAAGATCCGTTACCTGCCGTGCGATACTTATCGATCTTTCGTCGAGCGGAGCCCGCCTCGCCCTGAAGGAGCTGCCACGACTGGGCACTGACGCCCTTATCCTCTGGGACAAGTACGAGGCCTTCGGTGAAGTCGTCTGGGCTGAGGGAGTTCAGTGCGGAATCGCCTTCTTCGATCCCCTACCTGCGGACGTAGTGCTGAGAACGCGTGAGCTCGATGATGCCGCCCACCTGCCGCAGGATAACGAACTTCTGCGACAGGTGGCACGGCAATGGGTCGAGGGGACGACCCGGCTCTGACCGGAGCGGGGTTTCCCGTGTCTGAGGGGGTCAGACTGGCACGGGAGCGGTCAGAGAAACTTCTGAAAAATAGCGAGCCATGGCATCGACGGCGGGCTCGGTCAGTTCGATGAAGGCGCGGCGGCGATCGCTGTCGTCGCATACGCGCACGAACAGGCCAGCCTCGACCATCTGGCCGATCCAGCGCAGCGCCGTGGTCGGCGGCACGCCGGAAGCGATGCACAGCGAGGTGACCGAAACCCGCTTGCGTTCCAGCCGGGCGGCAGTGAGATCGAGCAACATGTCCCATGCCGGATCCGCGAAGAGTTCCTCGTCAAGGAAACGTCCCCGCAATTGCCGCATGCGGATGATCTGCCGCACCGTCTGCGCATCGGGCAGCGCCAAGCGCGCAGGCTCCCGTCCGGAATGGGCGCTGCGCGCCTGCGATCCTGCGGGTTCGAACGAGAAGGCCGATGCCGCGCTGGCCGGGGCGGACGTACCGCCGGGTGCCAGTCGATCGATACGTCCGGCAATCTGGCTGACCTGCTCGGTCAACCGCAAGAGCATCAACCGGTCATTCTCGGACAATTCGCGCAGGCGCCCTTGGGGGAATTCCGAAAGAACGCGGCCCAGTGCCAGCACCCGCTCGGCCCGGTTGGGATCGACGAGCAGAATTGGGGCGGACTGATCCATGCAAGCGAACACCGCATCGAGCGCATCGACCGTGGTCGAGACGATCAGGCGGCAGCCCCCCGATACCGCGCGCTGGTCCAGTTCGGACAAGGCGGCCATCGTCTGCCCATCGACTTGCGGGCAATCGAGCAGGACGACATCGCCGAGGGCTCGCATCGGCGCATCGACGACATCCCGCAGCGGACCTGCCGCCGACACCGTCAACCCGGCGGCAGCGGCATCTTCGCGCAGGCTTGCCCGCAAGTGGCCGCGATTGGCATAGATCGAGATCGAAACCGACTGCCCTGTATCGCCATGGCCGGCGGAGCCGGCACCCTTGCCGAGACCGGCCTTGCCGTAGGAAAAATCGCTCTGGGCAAAGTCCGTCGCTGCCATCTCGTCCCGCCTCCATGCTCCTGGACAGGAACATAGTTGGAACAAAATGGCCGCAAGTCAATGATGACGGGCGTTAACTTACTGTCACCAGCCGGACAGCTCCCGCGTGACCAGCGCCTCGAGCATGGTCATCCCGGCCCGGGTATCGTTGAGGCAGGAGAGCACGGCATAGCGCTCTCCGCCCGCCGCCTCGAACACCTCGCGCCCGCGGATCGCCAGTTCCTCCAGCGTTTCCACGCAGTCGGCGGAAAAGCCCGGCGCCGCAATCGCCAGTCGCCGCGTGCCCGACTTCGCCTGCTCTTCGAGAACCGTCTCTGTGGCCGGTTCCAGCCACTTGGCGCGGCCGAAACGCGACTGGAAGGTGGTCTCGATCCGCAGGCCCGGGTAGCGCTGCGCAAGGCGATCTCCCAGCAGGCGCGCGGTCTTGCGGCAGTGACAGTGATAGGGATCGCCCAGGTGAAGCGTTCGTTCGGGCATGCCGTGGAATGACAGCAGCAGGACTTCAGGCGCGAAGTCGAGACCTTCGACCTGCGCCGCGATGTCCGCCTCCAGCGCCCCGATATAGGCTGCGTCGTCGAAGTAGGGCGGCAGCGTGCGCAAGGCCGGCTGCCAGCGCAGATCGCGCAGCGCAGCGCCTAGCTTGTCCATCACCGAAGCCGTCGTCGCGCCCGAGTACTGCGGATAGAGCGGGGCCACGAGAATGCGGTCACACCCGGCATCCATCAGCGCCTTGAGCTTCGAGGGGATCGACGGATTGCCGTAACGCATCGCCCAGTCGACCCGCACGCCGTCTCCCAGCATGCCCTGCAGCTTGCGGGCCTGTGCGGCGGTAATCGCGGCAAGCGGCGAGCCCTCCTCGGTCCAGACCTGGGCATAGGCATGCGCGGATTTCGCGGGGCGGGTGCGCAGGATGATGCCGTGAAGGATCGGCTTCCATGCGATGGCGGGGACTTCCACCACGCGCTTGTCCGAGAGGAATTCGGCAAGGTAGCGCCGAACCGCATCGGGGGTGGGCGCATCGGGCGTGCCAAGATTGACGAGGAGGACCGCCACGCCTCCACTCGCCACCGCGGGGTGATCGACAGGGCGGATATCTGGGCTGGTCATCACAGTTCCTCGGCAAAGAGCGGCAGGCGCCGGAAGCGGTATCCGGTCGCGGAAAAAAGCGCATTGGCAACCGCCGGGGCAACGGCGGCAACGCCCAGCTCTCCCGGATCGGCCGGTTCGGCATCGCTGGCGATGAAGGCTAGATCGATCTCCGGGCTGTCTGCCAGGGTCGGCAAGGCAAGGTCGCCCAGGCCATCGAGATCGGGGCGGCCATCGGTATAGCGGGTGCTGCTGCCCAGCGTCAGGCCGAGCCCGAATATCAGGCCGCCTTCGATCTGCTGGCGGGCAATATCGAAATTGACGATCCGGCCGATGTCGGCAACTGCGCTCAGCCGCTCGACCCGCACGCCGTTCTCGTCGCGCCGGGCGCTGGCGACGACGGCGATGCGCCCTTCGCCGATCATGTGGCAGGCGATCCCCTGCCCGCTGTTGTCACCGCCGCCGCCCCACTGCGCCAGCGCGGCGACGCGCTGGAGGCATTCGGCAAGGCGCGGGTTCTGGCCCAGCATGGCCATGCGGAAGGACAGCGGCTCGCGCTCGGCCTTGTGGGCGAGTTCGTCGATGAAGGATTCGGTGAAGAAGGCGGTGTAGCCGTGGGCATTGCCGCGCATGCGCGCGGTGGGCAGGTCGATCCGCGCAGGCACGTGATCGACCGCCACATTGGCAATGCGATAAGGCGGGATCGCGCCGTCCACCGCCATGGCATCGCCTTCCCCGGCGACGGCGCGGATTGCATCCTGCGGCGTATCGCCATGGAACAGGCGCCGGCCGAATTCGCGAGCCGTCGGCGGCACGGCAATGCGCGCCCGCCAGCCGACCGGATTGCCCTCGGCATCGGTCCGCGCCGCCATCACGGCCACTGCGGGCGTGCGCGGCAGTCCTGCGGCCTGCTCTTGCCGGCGCGACCAGGTCAATTGCACAGGCTTGCCCACTTCGCGTGCGATCAGCGCGGCTTCCACCGCATGATCGAGCTCGAGGCGCCGGTCGAAGCTCCCGCCGATCGGCATGGGATAGAGCACCACGTCGACCACGCTCATGCCCAGAGCCTTTGCCGCAGCCTTTCGCGTCGCCTCTGGCGCTTGCGTGCCGACCCAAAGCTCCAGCCTGCCGCCCTCGATCCGCGCCGTCGCGCTGGCAGTCTCGATGGTGGCGTGAAGCGCTGGCGCGATTTCATAGCGGATCTGCAGGGGCAGGCCGCCCTTCACCTGTTCCATGTCGCCATAAGCGAAGATGCGGTGGGTTTCGCCCTGCTGCATCGCCGCGTCGAGCGCGGTGTCGGCCTGGCCGCTGTCGGCTGCGCCGGACACGCGGTACCTGGGCGCAGCGCGGGAAAGCGCGGTGTCTGCCGTCCACCAGTCACGGGCAACGGCGGCGAGCCACGAGCCGTGCTGCACGAAGCGATCGAAACCGCGCAGGCCCCTGGCGGCATCCTGCCTGTAGCCGATGACTTCGGCGCGGCCGAGCGGCGCATGACGGATCGCGGCGTGGACCATGCCCGGAATCCGGACGTCGCCAGCGAAAGTCCAGGTGCCATCGACCTTGGAGGGCAGGTCAAGACGGGGATAGGCAAGCTGCAGCCCAGGTACGAAATCGCCCGGATCCTCGCCCATCGGCTGCGGGTCGAGCGGCGGCGGATCGGGCGGCGAGAAACCCACCGCCTCGCTGGCGAGCACGCCGAAAGGCAGGCGCTGGCCCTCGTGAATCACGAAACCGCCCTGCACCCGGCACTCCTCCCAGGCAACGCCCCAGCGAGCCGCGGCGGCCTGCATCAGCATCGCGCGGGCCGAGGCGGCGGCTTCCCGGACCGGCGCTTCGAAGGCGGCAACCGCGGTGCCGTCCGCCGTCACGTTGAAGCGGGTATCCTGCGCCCAGCGGCGGGTGAACACGCTGTCCGGTTCCTCGGCGAGCTTGGGAAAGGCCGGCATCCACAGCGGCGCCCATCGCGCGGCGAGGACCTGATTGGCATAGATCGCGCTGGTGGGCGCCGGTTCGACCGCCACCTGCCGCCAATCCGCGCCGAGCTCATGGGCGACAATCTGCGGGATCAGGGTGGTTACGCCCTGCCCCATCTCGACTTGTGGAACCGCGACCGAGACGACGCCGTCGCTGCCGATCTTGATCCAGGCGTCGAAGGCATATTCGTCGCGCCCCGGCTCAAGCGGCAGCGGGAAATGGCGCGGGCGCAGGGCGTAGCCGATGGCAAGTCCGCCACCTGCAAGGGCGCCGATCAATATGCCTCGGCGCGTGATCGCCATCAGGGGTGAGCCTTGCTCGCGCCGCCGTCCAGCCATTCCCCGACCTTGCGTGCCAGGTCGGCGAAGGCCTGCGCCTGCGGCCCTTCGCCGGCAGCGGGGGGCTGGCCGGCATCGCTGTCGAGCCGAATCGACATGTCGAGCGGGATGCGGCCCAGGAAAGTCTGGTTCATCGTCTTGGCCGCCGCTTCCGCGCCACCGGCGCCGAAGGGATCGCTGACTTCGCCGCAATGCGGGCAGGCGTAGCCGGCCATGTTCTCGACGACGCCGACGATCGGCACGCCGCCCTTCTCGAACAGCTCCATCGCGCGGGTGGCGTCCATCAGCGCGAGGTCCTGCGGCGTGGAGACGATCACCGCGCCGGCCGGCTTGAACTTCTGCAGCATCGTGAGTTGCACGTCGCCGGTGCCGGGCGGCAGATCGACGATCAGGATTTCCGCCCCGTCCCAGTGCCCCTCGAGCAATTGCGTCAGGGCTCCCGCCGCCATCGGCCCGCGCCATGCAATGGCCTGCCCGGGGTCGGAAAGGTGCGCCATCGACAGCACCGGTACGCCCCAGCGGCTGGCGATCGGCACCAGCTTGCTGTCATGCGCGACCGGACGCTGGCCCTCGGTGCCGAGCAGGCGCGCCTGCGACGGCCCGTAGATATCCGCATCGACGAGGCCGACCTTGCGCCCCTGCCGGGCGAGCGCGACCGCCAGATTGGTGGCCAGCGTCGACTTACCGACGCCGCCCTTGCCCGATCCGACCGCGATGATCCGGCGCTCGACCTTGTCGGCCATCATTGCCACGCGCACCTCGGCAACGCCCTCGGCGCCCGACAGGGCCTGCTTCGCAGCGGCTTCGAGCGCGCTGCGCGCCGACGAATCGAGACCGGTCGCATCGAGCACCAGCGTCGCCCGGCCGTCCGCCACCCGCAGCGACTGCAACCGCGTTGCCGCCTCCTGCGGCAGCAGCGCCTTCAGTCCCTCGGCTTGATCGTTCGACATGTCTACTCCGGCCCTAGTTCAGGGGCTCAGGTGGCAAAGGGAACGAAAAAGGGCAAGAGAGGCACTGTTTTTGTGGGGATAGGCTTCCTATAGATGGTCCCATGAAAGCAATCGGTGGTGCAATCGCACGAGCAGGCCTTGCCATGTCCGGACGCCGCAGTCCCTGGGGCGGAAGCGACAAGGGCGGCGAAGGGCCTTCGGACGAGTCCGGCAAGGACGGCGAAGACAACGACGGGGACAGTGGGTCCGAGGGCGATGGCGATCGCTCGGGGGACAAGCGCGGTCCGCGCAATCCATGGCTGCCCAGCGGCTCCACGCCGCCGCGCCGGTCCGCCAGCATCGAGGACATTTTCCGCACGCGCGATCCGCGCCGCCCCGGTGGCGGCTCTGGCGGCCCGGGCGGCGGCGGCGGCAACTTCCCGCGCCTGCCCCAGCGCCCCGACGGCAAGTCGTGGCTGCCGCTCGGCATCGGCGCGGCGGTCGTCGCGCTGCTTGCGCTGTCCAGTGTCCACATGATCGGCCCGAAGGAACAGGCCGTCGTGACCCTGTTCGGCAAGTATGCGCGCACGATCGATTCGGGCGTCAACTTCACCCTGCCATGGCCGATCGAGCAGGTCGACGTGGAGGACGTGCGCACCTTCACCGTGGACTCGATCCCCGAGGGCGAGGCCGAGAAGCTGATGCTGACGAGCGACAAGAACCTCGTCGACCTCAGCTACCTGGTGCGCTGGAACATCAAGAATCTGGTGAACTACAAGTTCCGCCTCACCGATCCGAAGGAATCCGTGCGCGAAGTGGCCGAAGCCGCGATGCGCGCCTCGATAGCGCAGATCTCGCTGAACGACGCGCTTTCGGGCGCGGGCCGCGCGCAAGTCGAGCAGGACGTTCGCGAGCGCATGCAGCGCATCCTCGACTACTACAAGGCAGGCGTTGCAGTGCAGGGCGTGGAAATCAAGAAGGCCGATCCGCCCAGCAAGGTGGTCACCGCCTTCCAGCAGGTCACCGTCGCCCAGCAGGAAGCCGAGCGCGACCGGTCCGAAGCGCGCGCATGGGCGCAGCAGCTGCTGGCCCGCGCGCAAGGTGACGCGGAAGCCTTCGACAAGGTCTATCAACAGTACAAGCTGGCCCCCGAGGTCACCAAGCGGCGCATGTATTACGAAACCATGGAGCGCGTGCTGCGCGACAACGACACGGTCGTGGCAGAAGCCAAGGGTGTGACGCCCTACCTGCCGCTGTCCGAAGTGAAACGCCGCGCCGCGGACGCTGCCCCGGATGCAGCCGCGAAGGGAGGCCAGTGATGTCCAACGTCTGGCAGGACTACAAGGCGTTCTGGATCGGCGCCGGGGTCATCCTCGTCGCCATCCTGATGAGCATGATCGTCGTTCCCGAAAGCGAACAGGCCGTCGTCATCCGCACCGGCAAGCCGATTGCGGTCTACAACGGCTACGACCCCAAGGCCGCCTTCGGCCAGACCGGCGCGGGCGTGCATTTCCGCATCCCGCTGGTCGACAAGGTCCAGCGCATCGACAAGCGCCTGCTCTCGGTCGACATGGAGCAGCAGCAGGTGCTCTCGACCGACCAGGACCGCCTGATCGTCGATGCCTATGCGCGCTATCGCATCATCGACCCGATCAAGATGGTCGAGACCGCTGGCACGACCGAGCGCGTGACCCAGCAGCTTGAACCGATCCTCTCCTCGGTGCTGCGCCAGGAACTGGGCAAGCGCACGTTCCAGTCGCTGCTCACCGCAGAGCGCGGCAAGGCGATGGAGAACATCCGCGACGGCCTCGACCGTGAGGCGCGCGAATATGGCGCACAGGTCGTCGACGTGCGCATCAAGCGCGCCGACCTGCCCGAAGGGGCGCTTGCCAGCGCCTTCACCCGCATGGAAGCGGCCCGGCAGGAAGAAGCCAAGACGATCACCGCCAAGGGACAGAAGGACGCGCAGATCATCCGCGCCGGAGCCGAAGGGCAGGCCGCGAAGATCTACGCCGACAGCTTCGGCCAGGACCCCGGCTTCTATGACTTCTACCGGGCCATGCAGAGCTACGACGTTTCGTTCGCCAAGAACGAGGACGCCAAGACCATTCTGCTGGGTTCGGACAATGCTTACCTGAAGCATTTCAAGGAGCCGTGAGAGCGGCCATCGAGGCCGCAAACTGGCGGAAAACAGGCGCCATTCAAGGTCGGTTAAGCTCATGGAGCGTCAATCGGCAGGGGGTCGATGGATGGTGTCGAACACCGTCGAAATGGAGGAATCAAAGGACGTGAAGCCCGTGCGATATGCTTATGGATTGACCACAGCCCTCCTGCTTGGAGGCGCCACCCTGTCGCTCGCAACCGGCTATCCGGCAGGAGCGCAGGTCGCCCAGAACGAAGCCGGCCAGATGGCCCATGTTGTCCCTCGGGGCGGCGCTCCGGCCAGTTTCGCTGACCTGACCGAACAGTTGGCACCGGCCGTGGTCAATATCTCGACCCGCCAGCGGATCCAGGTGCAGCAAAACAACAACCCGTTCGCCGGAACCCCTTTCGAGGGCCTGTTCGGTGGCGGTGGCGGCGCCAGCCCGCAAACGCGTGAGGCACAATCGCTCGGCTCGGGCTTCATCATCAGCGCCGACGGTTACATCGTCACCAACAACCACGTCATCACCGCCGAAGGGCGCGGCGAGGTGGAATCGATTACGGTGACCACCCCCGACGGCGAGGAATATCCCGCCAAGCTGATCGGCAAGGACGCCGCCTCGGACCTCGCCGTCCTGAAGGTCGAGCGTTCCAAGCCCTTCCCCTTCGTGAAGTTCGGCGATTCCTCGCACGCCCGCGTCGGTGACTGGATCATCGCCATCGGCAATCCGTTCGGCCTCGGCGGTACGGTGACCTCGGGCATCATCTCGGCGGTCTACCGCAACACCGGCGGCGGCGGCGCCTACGACCGCTACCTGCAGACCGACGCGGCGATCAACCGCGGCAACTCGGGCGGCCCGATGTTCGACATGAACGGACAGGTCATCGGCATCAACAACGCGATCTTCTCGCCCACCGGCGGCAGTGTCGGCATCGGCTTCGCCATCCCGGCGGAAACCGCTGCCCCGATCGTGCAGAAGCTGATCAAGGGCGAAGCGATCGAGCGCGGCTACCTGGGCGTGCGCATCCAGCCGCTCAACGACGACCTTGCCGAATCGCTCGGACTTGAGCGCAACAAGGGTGAGTTCATCCAGTCGCTCGAACCCGGCGGCGCGGCGGACAAGGCCGGCATCAAGGCCGGTGACGTCGTCGTCAAGGTCGGCGGCAAGGAAGTCACCAAGGAGCAGACGCTGTCCTACCTGGTGGCGAACACCGAACCGGGCAGCCGCGTGCCGGTGGAAGTGATCCGCAACGGCCGCAGGATGACCCTCAACGCCACGGTCGCAAAGCGCCCCAGCGAAGACGAACTGCAGCAGAGCTTCAGCTCCGACGACGACCAGCAGAACGCCGATCCCTTCAACAACCCGCCCAAGCAGCAGGAGCAGGGCTACATCGAGAAGTCGATCGGCCTCTCGGTCACCCCGCTCACGCCGCAGATCGCGCGCCAGCTCGGTGCGTCGGACAGCGTGAAGGGCCTCGTGATCGTCGCCGTCGATCCCAGCTCGGACGCCGGCCAGAAGGGCTTCGCCCGCGGTTTCATCCTGCTCCAGGCCAATGGGCAGGACGTGAGCACGCAAGCCGACCTCGAAAGCGCCATCCGCGCCGCCAAGGCAGACGGGCGTTCGGCCATCCTGCTGCGCGTGCAGCCGCGCGGCCAGCCTTCCGCCTTCGTGCCCGTCCGCATCCGCTGACGGACTATAGCGCCCCGGCCGCAAGGTCGGGGCAGCGGACATACAGAAACACCCGCCGGAGCGATCCGGCGGGTGTTTCTGTATGCCCTCGCGGCGCGGGGTGCGGGGCCTGACCTCATCTCCCGGCAACGCGAAGGAAGGCCCGGCAACGCAAAGGAAGGATCGCCCCCGATCCCTCCTGGCAGAGCCTCAGTAGTTGGGAACGGGGGTCGGCGTGCGCGTTGCGGCCGGTGCCGGAGTGCGGGTTGCGCCCGGCGCGGGCGGGGTAACGATCTTGGGCGCAAGCCCCTGTCCGGGCCGAAGACCCGGATCATTGGCCGGGGCCCGGCCAGTCGCTCGGTCGAGGAAGTCGTCATTGGCGGCGGGCGGATTGCCGTAATCGGGAACCATAGCGGCGCCGGGGCCCGGTCCCGGTCCCATGGTGCCATCCTCGTAGATCGGCGCGTCGTCGCCCGAGCCGCTGCCCGGATGCACCAGGTTGCCGTTCTCGTCGACGTAGTAGTAGTCGTCCGGGTTGCCCTGGAGGTACTCATCGTCCGGCTCGAGCTGCCACTCGGGCAGCTGCAGCTTGGTGTCGAACTCCTCAACGGGACGCTTGGCGACGGCAACCTTCATGAAGTCGGCGAAAGCACGCGCCGGAGCGTGGCCGCCCGACAGCCCGGGAACCGCCTTGGCATCGTCGCGGCCCATCCACACGCCGGTGGTCACGCCGCTCGAGAAGCCGAGGAACCAGCCGTCCTTGTTCGAGCTTGTCGTGCCGGTCTTGCCCGCAACCGGTCGGCCGATCTGCGCCGCCCGTCCAGTACCGGTGGCCACGGCCGACTGCAGGAGGTCGGTGATCCCGGCCGCAACGTAGTGAGGCACCAGAACCTGCCCGCGCACCGACTTGTGCTGGTAGAGTACTTCGCCGTCAGTCGTCGTGACCTTGGTGATGCCATAAGGCTCCACCGAAGTGCCGCCAGCGCTGACGGCGGCAAAGGCGCGGGTCATGTCGATCAGGCGCACTTCCGAAGTGCCCAGCACCATGGCCGGCTGGGTGTTGATCGGCGTGGTGATGCCGAAGCGGCGGGCCATGCTGGCCACGGTGCCGAAGCCCACCTCATTGCCAAGCTGCGCCGCGATGGTGTTCTTCGAATAGGCGAAGGCGGAGCGGATATCGATCTGCCCGGCATACTTGCGGCCGGAATTATGCGGGCTCCACCCGTCGATCGTCACCGGCTCGTCGACCACAGGATCGCTCGGCGTGTAGCCCGCCTCGAGCGCGGCGAGATAGACGAACAGCTTCCAGGCCGACCCCGGCTGGCGTTCCGCGCTGGTTGCACGGTTGTAGTTCGAATTGATGTAGTCCGTGCCGCCGACCAGCGCCAGCACCGCACCGTCGTTGTCGAGGCTGACCAGCGCGCCCTGCGCGCCCTTGGGTGCATTGGCGATGATCGCCGCGGTCGCAGCTTCCTGCATCCTGGGGTCGAGCGTGGTCCAGACCTCGATCGGCTCGTTGGTCTCGGGCAGCAGCATGTCGAGCTGGGGCAGCGCCCAGTCGGTGAAGTAGCGAACCGAGTTCTGCCCCTTCTCCTTGGCGAGCTTGACCTTGGTGAGGTCGGTGCCGTCCGCCTCGCTCTGGGTAATGACGCCGTTGTCGGCCATCGTACCGAGCACGACGTTGCCGCGCGCGATGGACGCCTGGACGTCGGCCGTCGGCGAATAGTTCGACGGGGCCTTGACCAGACCGGCGATGATCGCCGCTTCTCCGGTCGAAAGCTCGGTCGCGGGATGACCGAAGAACTTGCGGCTCGCCGCGTCGATGCCATAGGCGCCGCCACCGAAATAGACCTTGTTCAGGTAAAGCTCGAGGATCTGGTCCTTGCTGAACTTGCGTTCCAGCGCCAGCGCCAGGACCATCTCACGCGCCTTGCGCCCGAACGTGCGGGCGTTGTTCAGGAAGATGTTGCGCGCCAGCTGCTGGGTGATCGTGGAGGCGCCCTGCTTCCAGCGACCGGCCTCATAGCGGACCATGACCGAGCGCACGATGCCGATGGGATCGACGCCGTAGTGATCGCGGAAGCGGCGATCCTCGACCGAGATCATCGCGTCCTTCATGATTTGCGGAATCTGGTCGTAGCCCAGCCACTTGCCGTAGCTCGGCCCGAGCGAGACCAGTTCGCTGCCGTCGCGCGCGCGCACGACGATCATCTGCCCGTTCTGGCTGCTCTTGAGCGCGCTGAAATCGGGCAGTTCGCGCATGGTAAACGTCACGGCCGCGGCAAGGAAAAGGCCGCCCAGCAATGCCAGGGCAAGACCCCAGATCATCAGTGAGCGGATTGCGCGGAACCAGAGCGATTTCCTGGTCGGCTTGGAGGAAGGGCCGCCCGATGTGCGGCGCCGGCCGGTATTCTTGGCCATCTTCTAGATGCAAACCCCTTTGACGGACCTTCTTGTCCGAACGCGTCGTACACTTTGTACGCCGGATTTGTAACCCGACCTTAACAACGAGATGTGCATGAAACGGCGCTTTACCGGGCGGCGCGCGCCGGTTCAGTCTTCCTTCGGCTTGAAGTCGAGCGATGCGCTGTTGATGCAGTAGCGCAGGCCGTCGGGCCCCGGACCGTCCGGGAACACATGCCCGAGATGTCCCTCGCAGCGGGCACAGGTCACCTCGGTGCGCACCATGCCGTGCGACACGTCGCGATGTTCGTCGACGGCATCGCCCGCAACAGGGGCCGTATAGCTCGGCCAGCCCGAGCCGGAATTATACTTCGTTTCGGACGAAAACAGCGGCGCGCCGCAACCGGCGCAAGTGTACATGCCGGCCTGCTTGTTGCTTTCGTACTTGCCGGTAAAGGCCCGCTCGGTGCCAGCCTGCCGCAGCACCTGGTACTGTTCGGGCGTCAGCCGTTCACGCCATTCTTCTTCCGTGAGGTTGAGCTTGTCGGTCATGTCTGCACTTCTCCTTGGGCGCAGATATGGGGCGGTGGGGCGCAGGTTTCCAGTGCCCCTCCCCGTGCCGGGCAGCTCACACCCAGGTTCAGGCCATCGGTTCGACGACCAGCACCACGCCGTCATGGCCGACGACCTTGAGGCGCGTGCCGACGATGGCATCCGCGCCCTTGGCAAGCCATTCGCTGTCACCCAGGCGCACGCGGCCGGAACCGCCCTCGATCGCCTGGGTCACCACGACCGTTTCGCCCACCACGCGCTCGCCGCGCTGGTTCATCTTGGGATCGGCGGCCACCACCGGGTGATCCTTGAGCACGCGCTTGCCGGTGAAGACGGCGATGATCGAAAGCAGCGCGAAGATCACGATCTGCAGCGGCAGTCCGATCGGCAGCAACCACGCGACGAGCCCCGTGATGAGCGCCGCCCCGGCCATCCAGATCAGGAACACACCCGGGATCGCCATCTCGGCAATCGCCAGCACAAGGCCGATGGCCAGCCAGGTGTAATGCACCTCCAGGTTCATCAGCTCATCCATCAGCGGTCACCGCCGGCAGAAGGCGGCACGCTGGGTGCGGCGCGGCGCGTCTGGGCAGGAGGCGGCGGGGGCGAGGACGGCGGATTGCTGTTCAACGCTTCCTTCGCCAGTTCGCCGATCCCGCCCAGCGTGCCGATCAGCTGGGTCGCCTCGACCGGGAAGAGGATCGTCTTGGCATTGGGCGAGGTCGCGAACTTGGCCACCGCCTCGGTGTACTTCTGGGCGATGAAGTAGTTGATCGCCTGCGAGCCCGATTCCGCAATCGCCTGGCTGACCATGTGCGTCGCGCGGGCTTCGGCCTCGGCTTCGCGCTCACGCGCTTCGGCGTCGCGAAAGGCGGCTTCGCGCCGGCCTTCTGCCGAGAGGATCTGCGACTGCTTTTCGCCTTCGGCGCGCAGGATCGCCGAAGCGCGGCTTGCCTCGGCCTCGAGGATCTCGGCGCGCTTCTCGCGCTCGGCCTTCATCTGGCGGGCCATCGCATTGGAAATGTCGAGCGGGGGCCGGATGTCCTTGATTTCGACGCGGGTGATCTTCACGCCCCAGGGCGAAGTCGCATGGTCGACCACCGACAGCAGGCGCGCATTGATCTCGTCACGCTTGGACAGCGTCTCGTCGAGGTCCATCGAACCCATGACCGTGCGCAGGTTGGTGGTGGTGAGCGCCATGATCGAGCTGTAGAGGTTGTGGACCTCGTAAGCTGCCTTGCCGGCATCGAGCACCTGGAAGAACACCACCGCATCGACACCGACCATGGCGTTGTCCTTGGTGATGATCTCCTGCCCGGGAATGTCCAGGACCTGCTCCATCATGTTCACCTTCTGGCCGACGCGATCGACGAAAGGAATGATGACATGAAGCCCGGGCTGCGCCGCAAGCGTGAACTTGCCGAGCCGTTCTACCGTGTAAACATAGCCCTGACGCACGACGCGAACGCCCATCATCAGGAAGACGACCACGACGACAATCAGGGCAATGAGAAATTCAGTCACGGCGCAATCCCCTCATTACATGCCGATAAAGCACGATCCTAGCGGCAGGGACGTAAGGGACAAGTAAAACCGGAACTTGTTAAATTGCACCGAAAGCCCCGCTGCCGATCCGGCTGGGCCTGACGACGCCAGAACGCGCCGGCGATGTGGAAGTTGTCCTCAGAGCCGGGCGAACAGGGCCAGCATCCGGTTCCAGGCCTTGTCGGCTTCGCTCGGATCCCAGGACGGCGAGTCCGGCACGCACCAGCCGTGATCGGCTTGATAGACCTCGATCTCGGCCGGGCGGCCTGCGGCGTCCGCTGCCTTGCGCAGCTCCACCTTGGCCTGCGGGTCGCGCGCATCGTCATTGCGGGCGATTGCAAAGAGATAGGACGCCTCGGTCTTCGCAAGCAAGCGATGCGGACTGTCCGGCTCCTCGGTGACGAGCCCGCCGCCATGGAGCGAGGCCGCCGCCCCGACGCGATCGGGCACGGCCGCCGCGGTGCGCACGGTGAACGGACCGCCCATGCAATAGCCGTTGCTGCCGATCCTGCGCCCCTTGTCCACTTCCCGCTGCCCATCGAGAAACGCGACATAGGCCCCTGCATCGCTGGTGATTGCCGCCGGGGTAAGCTGTTCGCGCAAGGGCGCGATCTTGGCCTGCCCTTCGGGCGTGCGCCACTCGGCAAAACTTTCCAGAAGCGGCGCCGGGCCGCCGCGGTAGTACTGGTTGACCACCAGAACCGCATAGCCTTCGGCCGCCAGCGAGCGGGCCATGATCTTCTTGGCCTCCCGCAGTCCCGCGATGTCGGGCCACATGACGATGCCGGGATGGGCACCTTCGGACGGGTGGACGAAAAAGGCATCGGCAACGCCATCAGGCGTGGTGATCGAAACCATGCGCTCGGCAACCTGGCTGCCCCCGTCAGCCTCCACCGACTTCGAGCAACTGGCCAGGGCAATGGTCGCCCCCATGGCCGCGAACTGGCGCCGGCTCAGGCCGCGCCGGGCCAGATTGGCGTCTTCGCTTGCTTGGGTGAATTCATCGCACATGGGGACAGGCCTCCCGGATTGTCGAGATTTGCCGAGAGGTTACCAAGCCGCTAGCGAGAATGCGAGCGAATGGTTTCAACGCAAGAATGAGTATCCATGCCGAGCGATCCTGACGACATACCCTGCTGGCAACGCATCGACGCACGCCTGACGACTTCGGGCAAGCTCTCGCCCGCAGACCCTGAGCGGCTGCGCGCCCTTGGCGTGCGACATGTGATCAACCTCGCGCTACCGGATTCTCCGGGTGCGCTGACGGACGAGGCCGTACTGCTAGCCGAGGCGGGCATCGCCTACAGCCACATACCGGTCCCGTTCGACGCGCCCGGCGACGTGCATTTCACCGCGTTCAGCGAAGCTATGGCCGCGGCCGGCGATGCGCCCGTCCACGTCCATTGCATCCTCAACTGGCGCGTTTCGGCGTTCATATACCGGTGGAACCGGCAAGCGCGCGGCATGAGCAGGAACGAAGCGCGAGCCCTGCTTCGCGTGCAATGGGACCCGGCGCAAAGCGACCACAAGGACGCCCCCGCCTGGGCCCGTTTCATCGGCAACTAGGGATCAGGCCGCGACGATCTGGTTGCGGCCTTGCTCCTTGGCGGAATAAAGCGCGACGTCGGCCGCCTTGAGCGCATCACGCGTCGAGGGATAGGCGAAGACGTCCGCCACGCCGCCCGAGAACGTGATCGTGCCGATCGGCTCGTCGGTGCGGCGGTTCACGAACTTGCGGCGCGAGAAGACCTCGCGCACAGAATCGAGCTTTTCCTTGGCGGCGGACTTGCCCAGGCCCCGGAAGAGCATGACGAATTCCTCGCCGCCGTGGCGCGCGACGTGGCAGTTGTCGTCGGTGATCTTGGCGAGCGTCGCCGCGACTGCCTGAAGCACGCGGTCGCCCGCATCGTGCCCGTGGGTATCGTTGATCTTCTTGAAATGGTCGATGTCGCAGAAGGCCACGCTCAGAGCGTCGAGTTCCTGCTGCGCTTCCCGGTAGTGGCGTTCGAGCAGACCTTCGAAGGCGCGCCGGTTGGGCAGGCCGGTCAGGTGATCGTGTTCGGCATCGCGCCGCGCCTTGGCAAGGCTGACACGCAGCGACTCCGCTTCGCTTTCGCTGCGTCGCATTTCCTGTTCCAGATGACGCGTACGCTCGATCATCGCCATCGCAACCGCCGTCAGGTTACGGATTTCCTCGCGCTCGCCGCCGGATTCGACCTTGTCGACGTGGGCCTGCATCTCGGTGTTGTACTGCGCGGCGGAGTCGCGCGCGCTGCGGCTTGTCTCAGCGAAGCTTTCCAGGGTTCGCTCCAGCTTGTCCGAGATGCGGTTGATGGCCTCGTCGCCATTCTTGCGCTGCTCGTCGAGCCAGGCCTGGTTGATCGGCAGTCCGTTCGCGCGCCGCTCAGCGACCTTGTTGACAAGGCCGATGTCGTTACCCGAGCGCGGCGGAGAGATTTGGCTCCGAAATATCGAGGTCGTTGCCGATCAGGAACTCCCCGATGTCCTCGATCAGCTGCCTGCGCACGAGGTCGCGCGCCGAAAGGTTGCCCTCACCCGTCTTCGCCTGCGCAAAGGCCTGTTCCGACGACGAATCCGATTCCGGACGCCCGCCCGACAAGAACCGCATTATACTCAATGTATTGCCCCCTGAACTGCCACCGATTCCCAACTACATTGCACCTTTCATGTCAAACTGGGCGTTCGACTGCATGTGCTAAGTAGCATCCCTTATATCCATAAAGAGTGAACGAAGACTTGCAATCGATTGTCATAAATCATGCCGCGAAACTATTCGGCAGGACTGTGCTGGCGGGGCCGCAGGCGGGTCCGTTCAGGAACCGGCGAAGTTCAATTCAAGGTTCACCGCATTGGGATCGCGAAGATTGATCTGCATGAGGCCGATATGGGACAAGTCGTTGACCCGATAGTCGCATCCCAGTTCATCCAGCCGCGCGCAAGTCGCCTTGAAGCCTTCGCAGCGCAAGGCCACGTGGTGCAGCGCATTGGTCAGCTCGCCCGGGCGATAGGCGTCGTAGCGTCCCGATACGGTCCCGCGGTCAATGAGGTGGACGATGGGCGCGCCGGTCGCATCGCGCATCCAGTAGCCCGCAATGCCGCTGGCGATTGCGGGATTTTCGCTGCGTGTCAGGCCGAGGACGTCCTCATAGAAGGTCGCCGTCAGCTCCAGATCGTCGGTAAGGATGTTGATGTGGTCGATGCCAATGACTCTCATCGCCCTGCTCCGCTGGAATTCCAGCCAATCATGGCCCCGCCAGCCGGCACGAACAAGGGCCGGGCCGATCAGCTGCGGAAAACGACCGTGCGGCTGCCGTTGAGCAGGACCCTGTCCTCGAGATGCAGGCGCACCGCTTCTGCCAGCACCCGCCGTTCGATGTCGCGCCCCTTGCGCACCATGTCATCGGGCGTGTCGGCGTGGGTCACGGCTTCCACGTCCTGGTGAATGATCGGCCCTTCGTCGAGGTCTGCGGTCACGTAGTGCGCGGTCGCGCCGATCATCTTCACGCCGCGCGCGTGCGCCTGGTGATAGGGCTTGGCCCCCTTGAAGCCGGGCAGGAACGAGTGGTGGATGTTGATGCAGCGGCCGGAGAGGAACGAGGCCATTTCGTCCGAGAGGATCTGCATGTAGCGCGCGAGCACCACCAGTTCAGCGCGGCTTTCCTGCACCAGCGCCCGGACCTGCGCTTCCTGCTCGGCCTTGGTTTCCTTCGTCACCGGCAAGTGATGGAAGGGAATGTCGCCGATCATCTGCGCGTTGATCGCATCGCGCGGGTGGTTGCTGACGATGCCGACCACGTCCATCGCGATCTCGCCGATCTGCTGGCGATAGAGCAGGTCGACAAGGCAATGATCGAACTTGCTGACCATGAGCAGCACGCGCCGCGGCCGGTCGCGGCGCACCATCGACCAGGCCATACCGTATTCGTGGGCAATGGCGCCGAAGCCCTCGCGGATTTCCTCACGATCGGCCGCCCCCGGATCGAAGGCGACGCGCATGAAGAACTTGTCCTCATCCAGGTCGTTGAACTGCTGCGCCTCGATGATGTTGCCGCCCATCTGCGCGAGATAGCCGGTAACGCGGGCAACGATGCCCGGCCGGTCGGCGCAGGACAGCGCAAGGATCAGGGGCTGGGCCACGCGCGCCGACCTCAGGCTGCCACGGCGCCGCGATTGGAAAGCGCCGCTTCGCTCTCGGTCATCAGCTCGGCGATGATGTCGACGACCGGCTCTTCCTTGGTGACCATGCCCACCGACTGCCCGGCCATGACCGAGCCGCTTTCGACGTCGCCGTCGATCACCGCGCGGCGCAGGGCCCCTGCCCAAAAGTGCTCGATCTCGAGCTGGGCCGCGCCCATGTCGACGACGCCTTCATCGAGCAGGCGGGCCACTTCCAGCTGCTTGGCCGTAAACTCCTCGGTGCCCTTGTTGCGCAGCGCGCGCACCGGAATGACCGGCAAGCGCGGGTCGACCTGGACGGACGCAATGGCATCGCGGGCCGAAGCACGGAAGAAAGCCTTCTTGAAAGCGGCATGGGCGATCGATTCGCTCGCACAGGCAAAGCGGGTGCCAAGCTGGACGCCGGCTGCGCCCATCTCGAGATATCCGGCAATCAATTCGCCGCGGCCAATGCCGCCGGCGACGAAGACGAGGTTGTCGGCAGCAAGGTTGGGCAGGATTTCCTGCGCGAGAACCGAAGTCGAGACCGGACCGATGTGGCCGCCCGCTTCCATGCCCTCGATCACCAGCGCGTCAGCGCCCGAACGCAGCAGCTTCTTGCCCAGCGCCAGGGTCGGCGCGAAGCAGATGACCTTGGCGCCGCCCGCCTTGATCGCCTCCACGCTGCCCTTGGGCGGAATGCCTCCGGCCAGCACGACGTGGCCGACGCCGTGCTTCTTGCAGACTTCGATCAGGTCGAAGAGCTGGGGGTGCATGGTGATCAGGTTCACGCCGAAGGGCTTTGCGGTGAGCGCCTTGGTCCCCGCGATCTCGGCATCGAGCAGCTCGGGCGTCATCGCACCGCAGGCAATCACGCCGAAACCACCGGCATTGCTGATCGCCGAAACGAGGTTGCGCTCCGACACCCAGGACATCGCACCGCACAGGATCGCGTACTCGGTGCCGAGAAATTCACATCCCCGCGCCATCAGCGCAGAGGTCTTGGTGTAGGCGGCCATCGATGCTCCCGTAACCCGCTTTGGAACCGGGCATGGGCCATAGGCGGACGTGCCGCGGCACACAAGCGGCGAGAACGCCTCGCCTTCGGCTATTTCGCGTGTTTGACGCCTGCAGCAGGATCGATGGGGCCTGTCAGGCCCGCTGCGAAGCGGGGCTGCCGACTTGATATTGTCGCATGGCGGTGCGAGCCTTGCCCGCAATGGACGTCCAGGAACTCTATCGCTCGAAGCTGATGTCCGCGCAGGACGCGGCGCGGCTTCTCGTTGCCGACAGCGACGTCGCCATGGGCATGGCCGTTGCCGAACCGCCGGCACTGCTTGCCGCGATCGCACGGCGCGTGGAGACCGAAGACCTGTCGGCGCTGCGACTGTGGTACTTCCACTCGATGACCCATGCGGCGAGCAGCGTCCTGCGGCGCGACCTGCTCGACCGGGTACGCCCGCACTGCATGTTCCTGTCCAGCGTCGAGCGCGGCCTGATGAAGAACGATCCGGCGCACTGCGACGAATTGATCGAATTCGTGCCCACCGCCTTCAGCGCCTCGCCGCAGCTCCTGCGCGAGGATGTGGCGCTCGACGCCTGCGTCACGATGGTCTCGCCGATGGGCAAGCACGGCTACTTCACCTTCGGCACGGCGAACGACTACACCTCGGTTGCCGCCCGATCTGCAAGGAAGCTGATCGTCGAGGTCAATCCGCTGATGCCGCGCGTCTTCGGCGAATCGCCGCTGCACGTCTCGGAAATCGACGCCATCGTCGAGAAACGGTCCCCCCTGATCACCGTGAAGGATCACGCCGCAGCGCCAGAGGACGAGGCAATCGCGCGGATCGTCGCCGAAATGATCGATGACGGGGCCTGCCTGCAAATGGGCATCGGCAACCTGCCCGCCGCCGTCTGCAGCCGCCTGAGGAGCCGCCGTGACCTTGGCATCCACACGGAACTGCTCACCCCCGCACTCGCCGGGCTGATGCAGCGCGGAGCCGTCACCAACCGGCGCAAGGCCACCTTCCCGGGCCGCACCGTCTTCACGTTCGCGATGGGCGATACCGCGTTCTATGAATGGCTGGACGACAACCAGGCGATCTACTCGCTGCCGGTCGACATCGTGAACGACCCGCGCCACATCGCCAAGAACGACAATGTCGTCTCGGTCAACGCAACGCTGCAGGTCGACCTGTCGGGCGCGTGCAATTCCGAGCACATGATGGGCCACCAGTACTCGGGATCGGGGGGGCAGCTCGATTTCGTGCGCGGCGCAAATGCCTCGAAGGGCGGTATCTCGATCATCGCCTGCCGCTCCACCGCCAAGGACGGAACCGTCAGCCGCATCGTCCCGTCCCTCGAAGGCCCGGTGACGACGCCGCGCAACGACGTCCACTGGATCGTCACCGAATTCGGCGCGGCCAACTTGCGCGGCAAATCGCTGAGACAGCGGGCCGAAGCGATGATCGCCCTCGCCCATCCGCACTTTCGTGACGAACTGGCAAGGTCACTCTAGGCATCCATGCGGCCGAGTGCGCGACGCGAGCGAGGCCGATTGAGCGCATAACGGCCACCCCGGGTCCGCGCCAGCGCGCGAAGCCGGGTCTGACGGGAAATCAGGCCGCGGCGTCGAGCCCGTAGGCGGTGTGCAGGACGCGCACGGCCAGTTCGGTTTCGTCCGAGTCGATCAGCACCGATACCTTGATCTCGCTGGTCGAGATCGCCTGGATGTTGATGCCGCGGTCGGCCAGCGTCTTGAACATCGTCGAGGCTACGCCGGCGTGACTGCGCATGCCCACGCCCACGACGCTGATCTTCGCGACCTTGTCGTCGGCGATCATGCGGAAGAAGCCGATCGCTTCCTTGCGTTCCTCGAGCATCGCCTGCGCGCGGGCGAGGTCCGCCTGCGGCACGGTGAAGGTCACGTCGGTCTCGCCCTTGTCCTTGGGGACGTTCTGGATGATCATGTCGACGTTGATGTTCGCTTCGGCAAGCGGCGCGAAGATCGCGGCAACGGCGCCCGGGTGATCGGGCACACGGGTCAGGGTGATCTTCGCTTCATTCTTGTCGGCGGCGATGCCGGTGATCAGCTGGCGTTCCATGTCGCTTCCTTCCAATTCCTCATCGCTGACGATCATCGTTCCGGGCAGGTCGTCGGCCGGCGGGGCGTTCTCGTCGATGAACGAGGAGAGCACCTGGACGCGGACGTTCTCCTTCATAGCAAGGGAGACCGAACGGGTCTGCAGGACCTTCGAGCCGACCGAAGCCAGTTCGAGCATTTCCTCATAGGTGACGAGCGGCAGCTTGCGCGCCTTGGCGACGATGCGCGGATCGGTGGTGTAGACGCCGTCGACGTCGGTGTAGATATCGCAGCGGTCGGCCTTGACCGCAGCAGCCACGGCAACGGCCGAAGTGTCGGAACCGCCGCGGCCAAGCGTGGTCACGCGGCCATCGGGCGAAATGCCCTGGAAGCCCGGGAAGACCGCGATTTCGCCGCCCGCCATCGAGGCCAGCACGGCTTCGGAATCCATTTCCTCGATGCGCGCCTTGGCGTGGGCATCGTCGGTGCGGATCGGCAGCTGCCAGCCCAGCCATGAACGGGCCTTGCAGCCCATCGACTGCAAGGTCAGCGCCAGGAGGCCGGCCGTGACCTGCTCGCCGCTGGCGACGACGACGTCATATTCGGCCGGATCGTAAAGCGCGTTGGCCTCGCGGCAGAAGTTCACGAGGCGATCGGTCTCGCCCGCCATCGCGGAAACCACCACGGCAACCTCGTGCCCGGCTTCCTGCTGGCGTTTGACGATGCCCGCCACGCGACGAATGCGCTCGGTCCCGGCCATAGAAGTGCCGCCGAATTTCATCACGATACGTGCCAAGGTGCCGGTGCTCCCGTCAAATTGCGCGAGTAGATAAGAGTTCGGCGCGCTGTTAGGGATGGTCCATGAACAATGCAACTGCCACGAGCACGGACGTGAACAAGCCTTCCGCAAGTGCCACGATTCGCCCGGAAGAAGCCGCACATTTCGGGGCTTTGGCGGCAGAGTGGTGGGACCCGAAAGGCTCCTCCGCGATGCTGCACAAGCTCAATCCGGTGCGCCTTTCCTTTATCCGCGAGGCGATCGACCTGCATTTCGGGAGTGATTCGCACGCGCTGCGTCCACTTTCGGGAAAACGCGTGCTCGATGCCGGGTGCGGCGCGGGGCTGCTGTGCGAACCGCTCGCGCGGCTGGGCGGACAGGTCACCGGCGTCGATGCTGCGGCCGAGAACGTCGCGACCGCCAGCGCCCATGCCGCGGCCATGGGCCTTGCCATCGACTATCGTCACGGCGAACTCGGCGCGCTGGGCCTGCGGGACCATGACCTCGTCTGCTCGCTGGAAGTGATCGAGCACGTCGCCGACAAGGCGCAGTTCGTGAGCGAGCTGGCAGGAGCGCTGGCAGCTGAGGGGCTGATGATCCTCTCGTGCCCCAATCGCACACCTGCCTCGCGCCTGCTGCTGGTCGAGGCCGCCGAGCGTCTCGGCAAGGTGCCGCGCGGCACGCATGACTGGAGCCAGTTCGTCACGCCCGAAGAATTGCACGATCTGCTGGCCGCAGCCGGTCTTGTCATGGGCGAGCCGAAAGGGATTTCGTGGTCGCCGGTGAGCGGCCTGCACCTCTCTTCGGACATGTCCCTCAACTACATCGTCACCGCGCGCGCGGCCTGATCCTTCCACCCGGAACCCGAAACCGATGATCGCCGGCATGATCGACATCGCCATGGCCGTGGCCGGCATCGCCGTGGCAGCCCTGCTGTTCTGGCCGCGGCTTGCCAAGGCCAAGCTGTGGCGGGCCACGGTAACGCCGCTCGCCTCGATCATCGGCAGCGGCTTCCTCATTCTCGGCCCGATCCTCACCGATACTTTCGGCACCTGGGGCATCGTCGCCATGGCGCTGCTGTGTTTCGCCGGTTACGCCTTCGGCTCGGCGATCCGCTACAACATCGCCCGCCTCGACGAGCCGGACCGCGACACCGATCTCGCCAATCGCGTCGAAGGGATCGCCAGCTGGGCGCTGGCCTTCGCCTACGTCATTTCGGTTGCCTATTACCTCAACCTGTTCGGCGCCTTCGCCGCGCGCATCTTCGGTGCGCCTTCGGACCTCCTGGGACGCGCCATCACCACCGGCGTGTACCTGGTGATCCTGGCGGCGGGGCTGACCAAGGGCTTCTCGCTGCTCGAGCGGATGGAGCAGGTCACGGTATCGATCAAGCTGGTGGTCATCGCCGCCCTGATCGCCGCCCTCGCCGTCCATGCAGGGGTCGAATGGAACGGCCATCACCTCGAAACCAGCGGGATGAAGCTGGGCTTCATCGGCTCGGTCCAGCTGATGTTCGGCCTGATCGTGACGGTGCAGGGCTTCGAGACATCGCGCTATCTCGGCTCGCACTACTCGCCAGACGAGCGGCAGCGGTCCATGCGCCTGTCGCAGTGGATCGCGACCGGCATCTACCTCGCCTATGTCGCCCTGCTCGCCGTCAGCTTCGAAAGCGGTTCGTTCACGCTGGAGGAAACCGCGATCATCGACATGATGCGCGGCGTTTCGGTCGTCCTCGGCCCGCTTCTGATCCTGGCCGCGCTCAGCGCCCAGTTCAGCGCCGCCGTGGCAGACACCAACGGATCGGGCGGCCTCGTGCGCGAACTGACGCAAGGCAAGGTCGGCGGCAAGACGACTTACCTGATCCTGGTCGGCGTCGGCCTCGCCATGACCTGGCTTGCCAATGTCTTCGAGATCATCGCCTATGCATCGCGCGCCTTCGCCTTCTATTACGCGGCGCAATCGCTGCTGGCCGCCTTGCGCGCCTGGTATGGCGGCGCCAGGGATGGCCGCGACCGGCGGGTCTTGCTGTTCGGCGCGCTGGCCGTTCTCGGTGCCGCGGCCGCGGTGTTCGGCACCTCCGCCGAAGGGTGAGCCGGAGCCGCCTCAGCCCAGCGCGCTTTCCCACTCGGGCTGCTTGAAACCGACGAGAATGCCACCGGAATGCTCGACGATGGGCCGCTTGATGCAGCTCGGATTGGCCACCATGATGCGCACGGCCTTGGCCGCATCGAGATCGGCCTTGTCCTCTTCGGGCAGCTTGCGGAAGGTCGTGCCTGCGCGGTTCAGGACCTTTTCCCAACCGGCTTCTGCAACCCACTTCTCCAGCCTGGCGGCATCCGCACCTTCCTTCTTATAGTCATGGAAGGCGTAGTCGAGCCCCTGCCCCTCCAGCCACTTACGCGCTTTCTTGACGGTGTCGCAGTTGGGAATGCCGTAGAATTCGAGGCTCAATGTCAGCTCCTTTCAAAGCGGTGGATGCGCGGCGAATCGCACGCGAAGAGGGTATAGTCCCGATAGTAGTCGTCGCGGCCGCGGCCCTGGACGATGGCGTGCTCGGCCTGGCGGCCCCAGTCGCGGGCGCTGGCTTCGTCCTCCCATTCGGACAGCGCGATCACTTCGCCGTCTTCGCTGGCGTAGCTCTTGAACGAGAGGAAGCCCGGCTGGCTGCGGGCGAGCGCTTCCATCGCCTCGGCATCGCGGGAATAGGCCCGCGCATCGATGTCGGCGCGCTTGCGGTTGCGGAAGACGACGAGAAACATCCTTGCCCCCTATCCCACTCGCCAACTTCGCGAAAGCTCGCAGGACGCAGTACAGGCATATGAGCAGGCCGCCAGACCCTGCGAAACGCTGGACAAACCGTACTTGTCGCGACAAAGCGCAACCCATGAGCGTCAACACCTTCGGCCATATCCTGCGTTTCACCACCTGGGGCGAAAGCCACGGGCCCGCGATCGGCGCCGTCGTCGACGGGTGCCCTCCGGGCATCGAGATCGACGAAGCGCTCATCCAGCCCTTCCTCGATGCGCGCCGCCCCGGCCAGTCCAAGTTCACGACCCAGCGCCAGGAACCGGACCAGGTCCGCATCCTGTCCGGCGTGTTCGAGGCTCCCGACGGCGTGCGCCGCACCACCGGAACGCCGATCAGCCTGATGATCGAGAACGTCGACCAGCGCTCCAAGGACTATTCGGACGTCGCCAGGGCCTATCGCCCCGGCCATGCCGACTATGCCTACGACGCCAAGTACGGCTTTCGCGACTATCGTGGCGGCGGCCGCAGCTCCGCGCGCGAAACCGCAAGCCGTGTCGCGGCGGGAGCAGTCGCGCGGCTGGTCATCGACGATGTCTCGATCCTGGGCTACGTCGCCGAGATCGGCGGCGATGCCATCGACATGGCGAATTTCGATCCCGCCGAGATCGGCCGCAATCCCTTCTTCTGCCCCGATCCCCAAGCGGTCCCTCGCTGGGAGAAGATCGTCGACGATGCCCGCAAGTCCGGCTCCTCGGTCGGTGCAGTGGTGGAATGCGTGGCCACCAATGTCCCTGCTGGCTGGGGCGCCCCGCTCTACGGCAAGCTCGATGCCGATCTCGCTGCGGCGATGATGGGCATCAATGCGGTCAAGGGCGTGGAAATCGGCGACGGCTTCGCAGCCGCGCGCCTGACCGGCGAGCAGAACGCCGACCCGATGCGCCCCGGTGAGCACGGCCCCGACTTCCTCGCCAACCACGCCGGCGGCATTGCCGGAGGCATCTCGACCGGCCAGCCGGTGACCGTGCGCGTCGCCTTCAAGCCGACCAGCTCGATCCTCACACCGCAGCCGACGGTCACGCGCGAAGGCGAAGCTACCGAGCTGTTCACCAAGGGCCGCCACGACCCCTGCGTCGGCATTCGCGGCGTCCCGGTAGTCGAAGCGATGATGGCGCTGGTGCTGGCGGACCACAAGCTCCTGCACCGGGGCCAGTGCGGCTGAACGAGGCTGCTTCGGCGCCGCGCGAAAGTGCGGCGCGGTCTAGATCACGCGGTTCCTGACCAGCGTCTTTTCGATCGTCTTGCGCTCGACGGCAGGCATGCAGATCCCCTGGCTGGCTTCGAAAGCGGGGGGAACCCGGCTCATCGTGGATCGCCGCTCAAGCTCCAGACCGTGCCCCGAAGCGAATTGCTCGAACTGTGCCAGCACGTCCCGCGGCTCGGCGCAGAAGTCCACATAGTCGATTTCGTGGAAGCGGCTCCCCGGCAGACTTTCCAGAGCTTCGCGCATGGCAATTTCGGTCATGGCGACCTGCTGGGCGACATACTCAACCGGGGGTAGATCGCCGAGATCCTCAAGCCCTCGCGGAATGACGGAATAATGCCCGCGCGCGTTTCCGCAGCGTTCACGGCGCGCCTTGAGCAGCGATTGCGCCACGTCCATCAGGTCGCGCCGGACGACGACGAAGAGCGCATCCGGGAAGATCGCCGCCAGCGCGGAAATCCGCAGGCTGTTGCAGGGGACCTTGGACAGGAAGGGCGCATCGAACTGTTCGCTCAGGCTTGCCACGGAGTTTACCAGCCAGCGCTCGCGCTCCGGATCCACTTCCTCCGGCTCAACCGCCTCGTGCGTCTCGCTCGGGAAGGCGTGCTGCCAGAAGGCGATACCCTCGCTCGGTCCGGACGGGCCCGGCGTCCTGCCGACATAGCTGGTGAATTCGGGCGGCACGCGCCAGGCATGCGCACGCAAGAGCCTGGAAACGCACGCATTGCTGCGGGGGAAGCGCTCGGTGATGTTGTTGATGTAGGCGAAGCGCCAGACCGTCGTCATTGCCTGGTAGACAACCGTGGTTCCGGATCGTGGCAGGCCAACGATGAAGATGGGGGGATGCTGCGGCCGGCCCGAGCGGACAGGCACGAATGGCGCGAGCGAGGCATCCAGCAGCCTGATGGCCGAACCGGCAGCCCCGCGCGCGAAACGCCCCAACCTGGCGCGCATGTTCAGTTCCTCATCCCCATTCACACCGCGACTCCGAAACCGCTTTTTTAATCTATAGTTACAGGGAACAGGACCGGGGCACGGAGAGTCAATTACCCGTTCGGGATAGCGGATCGGTGCCGGACGCGGCGACAGGGTAACCCTTCCGGCATGATCGCAGCGGCCGTTTTCGAGGCCCGCGAAGCGCGGGGACACGCCTTATCGATGAAATCGGTCAACTTGACTGCGACTAATCGAGCAATCCGATCAAGCCAATCGAATCATCGCGCTACAAATCGTCACGCGCAGCGCCTATCTCCGTCTCGTCCATTCAACACCCAATCTAGAGGGAAACACGACCATGGGTATCATCGGCAGCACCATCAAGCCGTTCAAGAACACCGCATTCCAGGCGGGCAAGGACTTCTTCGACGTCACCGAAGCCGACATCGCGGGCAAGTGGGCCGTGTTCTTCTTCTATCCGGCCGACTTCACGTTCGTCTGCCCGACCGAACTGGAAGACCTCGCCGATCAGTACGACGCGCTGAAGGGCATGGGCGTCGAAGTGTTCGGCGTCTCGACCGACACCCACTTCAGCCACAAGGCCTGGCACGACACCTCGGAAAAGATCGGCAAGTGCGGATATGCTTTCCTGGGTGACCAGAACCACGCGCTGACCAACAACTTCGGCGTCCTGCGCGAAGATTCGGGCCTTGCCGACCGCGCCACCTTCGTCGTCGACCCCGACGGCGTGATCCAGATCATGGAAATCACCTGCGAAGGCGTCGGCCGCAACGCGTCGGAACTCGTCCGCAAGATCAAGGCCGCCCAGTACGTGCGCGCCCACCCCGGCCAGGTCTGCCCGGCCAAGTGGGAAGAAGGCAGCGAGACCCTCGCTCCCTCGCTCGACCTCGTCGGAAAGCTCTGATTTCCTCCGGGTCGTACCGGAGAACGGTGGCCTGAGGGCCGCCTGAAGGACGCGGCTCGGGGCGGATCCCTCCCCCCGAAAGCCCCGGGCCGCGGACCTTCGCAACCTCTCCCAACATTTTCACAGGACCCAACACGATGCTTGATGAAAACCTGAAGCAGCAACTTTCGCAGTACCTCGGCATGCTGCGCGAACCGATCGAACTCGTTGCCTCGCTTGGCGACGATGCAAAGTCGGCCGAAACCCGCGACCTGCTGACCCAGATCGCCGCGCTCTCCGACAAGGTCACCGCCCAATTCGACGGCGACGACGCGCGCAAGCCCAGCTTCATCATCCGTCGTGCCTCGAACACCGAGGTATGGGTCCGCTTCGCCGGCGTTCCGCTCGGCCACGAATTCACGTCCATGGTCCTCGCTCTGCTCTGGACCGGCGGCCACCCGCCCAAGGTATCCGACGAGGTCCTTGACCAGATCCGCCAGCTTGAGGGCGACTTCGATTTCGAGATGTATTTCTCGCTCTCGTGCCACAACTGCCCGGATGTCGTTCAGGCGCTGACCCTGATGGCGCTCTACAACCCGCGCATCACCGCCACCCTGATCGAAGGCGGCGCGTTCAAGGACGAGGTCGAAGGCCGCGGCGTCCTCGCCGTGCCCGCCGTGTTCCTCAACGGTGAGATGTGGGGCTCGGGCAAGATGAGCATCGAGGAAATCCTCGGCAAGCTCGACAAGGGCGCCGACGCCAGGACCGCGGCCAAGCTTGCCGACAAGAAGCCCTTCGAGGTGCTCGTCATCGGCGGCGGTCCTGCCGGCGCCTCGGCCGCGATCTACACCGCGCGCAAGGGCTTCAGCACCGGCATCGCCGCCGAGCGCATGGGCGGCCAGGTAATGGACACCATGGGGATCGAGAACTTCATCTCTGTTCCCTACACCGAAGGTCCCAAACTTGCAGCCGCGCTGGAACAGCACGTGGGCGAATATGACATCGACACCATGAACCTGCTTCGTGCCGAGAAGCTGATCCCGGCCAGCGAAGCCGGCGGCTATCACGAAGTGCAGTTTTCGAACGGCGCATCGCTCAAGGCCCGTTCGCTGGTTCTCACCACCGGCGCGCGCTGGCGCAACCTGGGCGTGCCCGGCGAGGCCGAGTACCGCACCAAGGGCGTGGCCTATTGCCCGCACTGCGACGGCCCCCTGTTCAAGGGCAAGCGCGTGGCGGTGATCGGCGGCGGCAACTCGGGCGTCGAGGCGGCGATCGATCTGGCCAATATCGTCGGCCACGTCACCCTGATCGAGTTCGACGCCAGGCTGCGCGCCGACCAGGTCCTGCAGGACAAGCTGCGTTCGATGAAGAACGTCGACATCCTCGTCTCCGCCCAGACCACCGAGGTCACCGGCGACGGCGAGAAGGTCAACGGCCTGACCTACAAGGATCGCGACAGCGGCGAGGAACACCACGTCGAGCTCGAAGGCGTCTTCGTGCAGATCGGACTGGTGCCCAACACCGAGTGGCTCAAGGACTCGGGTCTCGAGATGACCCGCTTCGGCGAGATCGTGATCGACGGCAAGGCGGCGACCAACCTGCCCGGCGTCTTTGCCGCAGGCGATGCCACCACGGTGCCCTACAAGCAGATCATCATCGCCATGGGCGAAGGATCGAAGGCGGCGCTCTCCGCGTTCGACTACCTGATCCGCAACGAGGCACCCGAAGAGATCGCGCAGGCCGCCCAGGCCGCCTGATCGCGCAGCAGCGGTGCCCGGATCATCCGGCGCACTGCACTGGAAAACCGGAACGGGCGAGGATCGCAGGGTCCCCGCCCGTTCCTGCGTTCCGGCTTACATCCGGTGGAAGCGAAGGCTCGCCCGCCGGCCTGTGACTTGCAGAAAATGAGCATAGAGACCGGCGAAAAAAATGACGCTGAAATCGCGCAGGTCACATGAAAAATAATGCAAACCGCTCCGGTTGAAAATTTCGCAATCTTCGTATATACTTCGCCACATGACCAACAATATATCGGACTTTCACCGCTTTACGTATAGAGAAGACAAATTCCATGAACTTCGCGACTATTGCGAAGATCATGGCATCTGGATTTGCCAGTCCCTGAGAAGATCTGGCCCCATGACTTACGCGCTCGCAAGAACTGACGCAGTCGCGTCGGATCTGCACAGTCGATTCGGATGAATTTGACTGGACCCTTTCGGGTTCAGCGCCTTCTTTTCAACACCACGTAGATAGCCCCCTGCCCGCCATGGCGGCGATGCGCGCCGCGAATGGCGACGATGTCGGAGGCATGTTCACTGGCGGCCAACCAGTCATTGATCTTGGCCCTGATAGCCCCGCGCCGCAAACCGCGATCCATCGCGTCGACCGGGCGGGGTTTTCCCGTCACCACCAGAACCACGCGCGCGCCCATGGCCTTGGCCTGTCCCAGCCCATGCATGAGGCGATGATAGGCGCTGTCGAGCGTGGAGCCGTGCAGGTCCAGACTGAAGTCGGGCACCAGCGTGCCCTTGGCGATGCGCTTCTCCCATGAACCGTCGAGGTGGAGCTGCGTCTCCCCCTTCGGTTTGGGCGGCAGAGGTTTCGGCGGGAGCGGCGGCGGCACCCGCCCCTTGATCTTCTTCGGCGGCGGCACTGGCGGAGACGAGATGCTGGGCCGTTCCGCAGGCGCGGGCGATGCGACCGGCAGCGGCTTGCGCTTCTCCAGCGGCGTGACCGTGCGCGCGACACGGGCCCACACTTCCGCCTCGTCGGGCGACAGCTTGCGACTGGGACGCCTCATTGCGCGCCAAGTCGCTTCAGCTTCCCCTTGGGCAGGAAGATCAGCGCACTGCCCCGGCCGCTCATGCCGCCAGCGGTCAGCCGGGCCTGCTCACCTGCCCCCCAGAACGTATCGAAGCGGTTGGCGCCCTTGATCGCGCCGCCGGTGTCCTGTGCAATCCAGAGCCCGCCTGCCTCGCGGCGATCAAGGTCCAGCCAGACCGGGGCACCGAGGGGCACGAAGCGCGGATCGGCAGCAACCGAGCTGAGCGGTCGTACAGGCACGTTCAGCGCGCCAAGCGGTCCGTCGCCCGTGAGCTCCCTGAAGAAGACCCAGGAGCGGTTCTCGCGCATGAGCGCCGCGCCCTCGGCCGGGTGATCGCGGATGTACTGGATGATGCCCTGCATCGAGCCGGGATACTGCCCGGGCCCGGAACCGATCAACCCGCGCTCGCGCATGAGGCCGCCGATACCGGTGTAGGGCCGGCCGTTCTGCCCGGCATAGCCGATCCGCAACACCGATCCGTCCGGCGCACGCAGCCGTCCCGAACCCTGGACCTGCAGGAAGAACACTTCGACCGGGTCGGCCGCCCAGCCGATTTCCAGCCCGCGGCCCATGAGCGCACCCTGCTCGATCTCGGCGCGGTCGAAATAGGGCACGAAACGGCCGCCGCGATCGTACCGCCCCAGCGGCATGCGACCGTTCTCAAGCGGCTGCGCATCGCCGGGGTTCGCCCGCACCAGGTCCGTCGGCAGGCCGTAGATCGGCACATCGTAGCCGGGACGGCGAATGCGCGAGCCCGCGATCTCCGGTTCGTAGTATCCGGTCGCGAAGGCCGATCCGTCGCCGACGCGCGCGGCCTCGAAGAACGTGGTGAAGAATTGCGGCGCGGTCGCAGGCGCCCAGCTCGCCGCAGCGACGCAGGCCTGACGCCAGTCCTCTGGCCGGGTAAGCCCGCTGCCGTCGGCGCGCACCGTCACGCGCGGGCAGCTTTCGCGGAACGAGGCCAGCGCGGAAACCGCATCGGACTGTCCGAGTCGCAATGCGGCGATGGCGGGCCCCTGCCGCACGCCAAGGGCAAGGGCCGATTCGGCGGTCGGTGCAGGAACCGGCGGCGTCACCGGTCCGCTGACGCTGCCCCCCGGGATCAGTCGCACGCACGAGGCCAGCAGAAAGGCGAGCGAGAGAGCGGCGATCTTGCGCGCGGGAACGCCAGTGTTGCCCAATGCGCACTTGCCCTCTGGCGCTCTACCTGCCGTTTGAAGTCCCTGCCCCAAGACCATGCTCCCAGACGGAACGGGGCCGGTAAACCGGCCCCGCGTAGTTCAGTTTCGAATGGTCGTCATTCGAGCTGCCGTGCTCCTGATCCTCAGGCCGCGTCGGTCTCGTCGAGCAGCCAGTCGGGATCGGGCGAATTGACGGCGCGCGAGAAGGTCCACACGTCGACAGCTTCAATCGCATCGTCGAGCGAGCCTGCCACGACATGCCCATCCGCGTCGCGCGTAACCGCGGCGATATCCGAACGGAAGCGCAGCGTGATGCGGGCAAGACCATTGTCGATGCCGGCTGCCGTGACGGCGCATTCCTCAATGCGGATCAGGCGGTTATCCATCGTTTCGCCAGCCTCGACGCGGGCGTCGATCGCTGCCGAGAAACTCTCGTAGACGTCATCGTCGCACAGGGCGCGAAGCTCTGCCTTGTCGGCCTTCCAGAAGGCCTCGAGGATCATGCGGTAGGCACTGCGCGCGCCTTCGAGGAAGGCAAGCGCATCGAACCGGCGATCGACTTGCGCGATTTCGGCGAGGCCGCGCTCGACCGAAGGCGGGGCCAGCGGCATTTCACGCAGGCGCTGGGCCTGGCGGGCAGGGTTGCGATCGTCCGTTTTGGCGTCGGGCTTGGGAGCCGGAACGCGCGCTGCACCCGGCTGCCCCTGGCGGCCTTCGAAGCGTCCCTGAATGGGCTCTTCTTCGTGCTCGGCACGACGCCCAAGCACGGAATAGAGCCGCAAGCCCAGGAAGGCTGCGATCATGGCCAGGATCACGATTTCCGGTGTCACGTTCCTTATTCCATCCCTTCTTCGCTTTGAGGGAAACCTGTAAAACAGCGATTGCGCCATGTTCCGGCAAACAACCCTTCAGGCATTCAACTCGAAGGACGAGCCCCTGTTCCAGCGATTCAACATAACCTGAGATAGGTAGCCTTTACAAATGAACAACGCGTGAGTGGCCCGGTCGGGGCATTTTTTCGCCCGTCCGTTGCCCGATAGCCCGCCGGCGACCCCGATCTTCACGAAAATCCCCTGCGCGAATCCGTTCCGGAAGGCAAATTCACGCGCTTCGGGTGTTCCACAGGGGGGCAAAATGCTTTAGGCGCGCCGCCAGAGTTCATTTCAGACCTACTTGCGGGAAGACAGCAAAATGGCCGACGACGGCAACATCATCTCCGATCTCAACCTCGGCAATGGCGAGGACACCGGTCCGTCCGCGGGCATCATCACCCAGTACGTCAAGGATCTCTCGGTCGAGAACCCGAATTCGCCGCAGAGCTTCCAGTGGCAGGACCAGCCGCAGGTCGACATCCAGTTCAACATCGGCGCGCGCCCGATCGACGGCGAAGTCCATGAAGTCGAACTGAAGATCACCTGCACCTCGAAGGCCGAGGCCGGCACCGCCTATGTCGTCGACCTGTCCTATTGCGCGCTCGTGGGCATGCGCAATCTCGACGAGGGCCAGGCGCACGCCTTCCTGTTCGCCGAAGCGCCGCGCATCCTGTTCCCCTTCGCGCGCCGCGTGGTTTCCGACGCCGTCCGCGATGCCGGCTTCGCGCCGCTGATGCTCGAGCCGATCGACTTCAACGGGCTCTACGTCCAGCAGCTTCAGGCTCAGCAGCAGGCTGCCGAAACCCAGCCCGCAGGCAACGCCTGACCCCTGCCGAAGCGCGGCTAACGGGCCGGATGCCGAAGGGCTGATGCCATGAGTCTCGTCCGCAACGTCGGCACGATCGGCGGCCTCACAGCCCTCAGCCGCGTCTTCGGTTTTGCGCGCGACATGCTGCTGGCCCGCGTCCTTGGCGCCGGGCTGGCCGCGGACGCGTTCCAGCTTGCCTTCGTCCTGCCCAACACCTTCCGGCGCCTGTTCGCCGAGGGCGCCTTCTCGGTCGCCTTCGTGCCGATGTACACCCGGACGCTGGCCGGCGAAGGCGGCGAGGATGCCGCCGACCGTTTCGCCAGCGACGTCCTTGCGGTCTTCGTCTGGGTCCTGCTGGGCTTTTCGGCAATCGCCATGCTGGCGATGCCGCTGATCGTCTGGCTGCTCGCAGCCGAATACCAGGCGATCCCAGGCAAGTTCGAGCTCGCGGTCACGCTCAGCCGCGTGACTTTCCCCTATCTCGGCCTCGTCAGCCTGGTGGCGATGCTCTCGGGCCTGCTCAACGCGCACTCGAAGTTCGCGCCGGGCGCCTTCGTGCCGGTGCTGCTCAACATCGTGCTGATCACCGGCATCCTCACCGGCTATTTCCTGCGCGAAAACGGCGGCAGCGACGTGACGGTCGCCTGGTCGATCGCGGTCGCAGTGACGGCATCGGGCGTGGCGCAGCTCGCCTACATGGCCTGGGCCACGCGCAAGGCCGGCGTGAAGCTGAAGCTCACGACGCCCAGGTTCACTCCCGAAGTGAAGCGCCTGGGCATGCTGATCCTGCCTGCCACCTTTGGCGCGGGCGTCTACCAGATCAGCCAGTTCGTCGATACCTTCTTCGCCACTTCGCTGGCGCAGGGTTCGCTCACGCTGCTCAAGTACGCCGACCGCCTCAACCAGATGCCGCTCGGCATCGTCGGCATTGCCCTGGGCACCGCGATCCTGCCGATGCTGGCGCGCCACATCCAGAGCGATGACAGGGCCGGAGCCCAGCGCCTTCAGGCCAATGCGGTCGAAATCGCAACCCTGCTCACGCTGCCCGCGGCCACTGCGCTGGCAATCTGCGCGCCCGCCTTCGTCACGGCCTTCTTCGTGGGCGGCAAGATGACCGGCGCGAACGGGGCGATCATGGCCGACATCGTCGTGGCACTGGTCATCGGCCTGCCCTCCTACGTGCTGGTCAAGGTGTTCCAGCCCGCCTTCTTCAGCCGCGAGGACACCCGTACCCCGGTCTGGATCGCGGCCGGCGCGCTGATCGTGAACATCGCCATCAACATCGTCGTCGTGCCGATCTACGGCATCGTCGGCCTTGCCGCGGCCACTGCGTTCACTTCCACGCTCAACGTGATCACGCTCTACACGATCCTGCAACTGCGCGGCTGGTTCCACTTCACCGGCAAGCTCGGCTCGCGCATCGTGCGCCAGATCGTCGCCAGCGCGGCGATGGGCGCGGTCCTGTGGCTGCTCGTGCCGACGATGGCCTCGCGCTATGGGGGCAACGTGTTCGAGAAGATCTGGTCGCTCGGCGCCCTGTGCACGGCGGGCCTCGTGGTCTTCTTCGGCGTCGCCTATGTCGTCGGCGCTCTCGACAAGGACCTGCTTGCCCAGCTACGGCGTCGCCGGCCGGCCGCGAAGGCGGAACCGGTCGATCTTTCGGAATAACATCAGGCTTCATCCATCATGCGTATCGTCTCCGGCATCCAGCCCACCGGCAACCTGCACCTCGGCAATTACCTGGGCGCGATCCGCAACTGGGTGAAGATGCAGGACGACATGGCCGCGCAGGGCGGGCAGAGCCTGTATTTCCTCGCCGACCTCCACGCGATCTCGATGCCCTTCGAGCCCGAAACGCTGTCGTCAAACACCCGCGAGATGGTCGCCGCGCTGGTCGCCTGCGGCATCGACCCGGACCGCTCGATCCTGTTCAACCAGGCGCAGGTTCCCCAACATGCCGAGCTGCAATGGCTGCTCAACGGCACGGCCCGCATGGGCTGGCTGAACCGCATGACGCAGTGGAAGGACAAGGCCGGCAAGAACCGCGAAGGCGCCTCGGTCGCGCTGTTCACCTACCCGGTGCTGCAGGCCGCAGACGTGCTGCTCTACCAGGCGACCCACGTTCCGGTGGGCGAGGACCAGAAGCAGCACCTCGAGCTTGCCCGCGACATCGCGCAGAAGTTCAACAACGACTTCGCCTCGGAAGAGAACCCGGTGTTCACCCTGCCCGAACCGATCATCCCGCCCGAGGCGGCGCGCATCATGTCCCTGCGCGACGGCACGGCCAAGATGAGCAAGTCCGACCCCTCGGACATGGCGCGCATCAACCTGACCGACGATGCCGACACGATCATGAAGAAGGTCAAGAAGGCCAAGACCGATCCCGAACCGCTGCCTTCCGAGAAGGCCGGGCTTGTGGGCCGCGCGGAAGCCGCGAACCTCGTCGGGATCTACGCGGTGATGACCGGAAGCACGGTCGATGGCGTGCTTGCCGATTTCGGCGGCGAGGGCTTCGGCAAGTTCAAGCCTGCACTGGGCGAACTGCTGGTCGAGAAGCTGGCGCCGATCAATGCGCGCTTTGTCGAACTGCGCCAGGACCGCGGCGCACTCGACGCGATCCTGCACAAGGGCGCCGAGAAGGCCCGCGCCCTGGCCGTGCCGACGCTCGATGCGACCTACAAGGCGCTCGGCCTCGTCAGGGGCTGAGCGCCCCTTAGCGGAAAGGCCGTCAGCCCAGGAGTTGCGTACGCCGCCGGGCCCAGGGTTCGGCGAGCGGCGCGACATCGCCCAGTGCTTCCAGGCTCGCCCGGTCGCGCTTGTGATCGCCTGCGATGAGTAGGCCGAAGACGCGCAGCACCGTCCAGTCCGGATAGGGCCGCTGCTCGAGTGCCATGAGGTCGCCGGCAGCGACCTCGCCCTCTTCGATCACCCGGTAGTACCAGCCCGGCCGCCGGGCCCTGACGGTGCCGGCGTTGACCCGCGCACCGTCGAAGCGGTGGTCGAGCTTCCAGCATGGCTGGCGCCCCTGGCTGACCTCGACGAGTGCAGTGCCGAGCCGCCATCGGTCGCCGATGCAGACCATGTCCTCGGTCAATCCCCGGGTCGACACGTTCTCGCCAAAAGCGCCGAAGTCGTCGAGAAGCGGGTGCGCGCCGATTTCACCCCGCCAGTAGGCGTAGTGGTCGTGCGGATAGTGGTGGATCGCCTTGTCCGGCCCGCCATGCACGGCAAGGTCGGCCTGCTCGTCGCCGTCGAGGCCGAGGCGGCCGACACCCACCCTCCCTGCAACCGGCCGCTTGCCGATTGCGCTCGGCTCGTCCGCGCCGCGAAAGCTGCGCACCTTGCCGCACTGGACGGAAAGAACCGGAATGGTCAACGGGGACATCAGACTCGCCATTTGCCTTTGTCTTCCTACATATAGACCGAAGCGCGCACGCCAAGGCGGTTTGAACAAGGCCAACGGCCCGTCGCGGCTGCGCCTCCATTCAACAGCTATTCAGGCCGTTGAATCTAGTACAGTATCGCAAGGAATCGCGGGTCGCGTCAGGCGGGGCAAGACAGACCCCGCATGGATCGTGGAGAAAACCAGGATGTCACATCAATCCGGATCATTTTTAGGCAGATTGCGCTTCGTCGCCGCTGCCATGCTGCTGATGGCGGTCGCCGCCTGCGCCACGCCGTTCAAGGCGGACGTCTCGCGCTTCCAGTCCCAGCTTCCGGCCCCCTCGGGCCAGACTTTCGCCGTCGTCGCAGACGATCCCAAGCTGGCCGGCGGTCTCGAATTCGCCCAGTATGCTGGCCTCGTGCGCGATCGCATGGCCAACCTGGGCTATGTCCCGACCGAAGACCCGGCAAAGGCGGACATGATCGTGCGCTTCGACTACGGCGTCGACAATGGGCGCGAACGCATCCGTTCGACCGGCATCGGCCCGTCGTCCTACTGGGGCCCGTGGTATGGCTACAACCGCTTCGGCTACTGGGGCCCGTCGCGCTTCGGCTATTGGGGCGGACCGTGGCGCTATGGCTTCTACGACCCGTTCTTCGATGGCGGCGTCGACAGCTACACCGTCTATACCAGCGGCATCAGCCTGAAGATCGACCGCGCGGCCGACGGCCAGCGGCTGTTCGAAGGCAAGGCAGAGGCCCTCTCGACCTCCAATCGCCTGCAGTATCTCGTACCCAATCTCGTCGAATCGATGTTTACCGGATTCCCCGGGAACTCAGGCGAGACCGTGCGCATTACAGTCGCACCGGAAAAGAAGTGATCTGACAGGCTCCCTGCGCAAAGAGGGAGACACCGAGGGGCGGGTCCGCTGCGACATGCGGGCCCGTCCTTTTTTGCATCCGCTGGCTTGCCATTTGCCCACCCCCGGAGGGTGAGCTTGCTCCAGCCGATTTGCATGCCCCGTAAGACCTGCCGGCGCGGTTCATGCGTTCAGGCAGCTTGACGCGCCCGCCGCGAACCCGGACAAGCCCGAGCCATGAACACGTTCATGGCCATCATGTCGCAGCTCTTCTGGGGTGTGACCGTCGGCGCGCTTTCGGCAGCCTTCTCCTCGCTCGCCAAGGGGTTCGCGACTGTGGGCACGCTCGGCCTTGTCGGCTGGTATGGCATGAAGCGCCGCCGGGCCAGACGCGAAAGCGCTGCCCGCGACGACTGACGCAGGTCAGTTGCCGAGGGCGACGACCCCGCCGGTCGAACCGAAACCGCCTTCACCGCGCTCGGTCTCGTCGAGTTCCTCCACCGGCAGCCACGAGGCCAGCGTGACCGGCGCAAGAACAAGCTGGGCGACGCGGTCGCCGCGCCGGATTTCGAAAGGCGCGTTGCCGTGGTTGATGAGGATAGCCTTCACCTCGCCGCGATAGTCCGAATCGACCGTGCCGGGCGCATTGGCCACAGTGATGCCGTGCTTGAGCGCAAGGCCGGAGCGCGGACGCACCTGAATCTCGAATCCGTGCGGGATCGCCACGGCAATGCCCGTCGCAACGGCGTGACGCGCGCCCGGCGCGATCGTCACGTCCTCGGCCGAGACGACGTCCATGCCGGCAGCGCCCGATGTCGCATAAGCGGGGAGCGGCAGCCCCTCGCCATGCGGCAGGACCTTGATCGGCACGGGAACGTTACTGGGCGAGTGCATCTGCAAACCTTTCTACAAGGATGCGCGCGACATCCTCCTTGGGCATTTCGGGGAGGCTGACGACGTCGCTGCCGGTGACGATGTGCACGGCATTGGCATCGCCGCCCATCACATCGCCAGACACGTCGTTGGCAATGATCCAGTCCGCGCCCTTCCGCTTGCGCTTCTCCTTGGCATACTGGAGCACGTTGTCGGTTTCTGCAGCGAAGCCGATCAGAAGCGGCGGCCGGTCGGGCCGCGCGGCAACGGTGGCCAGAATATCGGGGTTCTCGGTCAGCAGCAGCGCCGGCGGGGCCGAACCGCGCTTCTTGAGCTTTTCCTTGGCGGTATTGACCGTACGCCAGTCCGCGACCGCCGCGACCATGACGGCAATGTCGGCCGGGAGCGCGTTCTTCACGGCATCGGCCATTTCCAGCGCGCTCTCTACGTCGACGCGGTCGACGCCCGGCGGAGTGGGCAGGTGTACCGGCCCGGCGACCAGCGTTACGCGCGCGCCCGCTTCCGCCGCAGCGGCGGCGATCGAGAAGCCCTGCTTGCCCGAAGAGCGATTGGCGATGTAGCGCACCGGGTCGATCGGCTCCCAGGTCGGACCGGCCGTGACCAGCACGTGGCGACCGGTCAGCGGCCCTTCGACAGGGAAAGCCTGCTCCGGCGTCCCGGCCCCGCGGTGATTGTGAACCTCGCCCATGTCGGCGACCATCTCGACGCCGCCATCGAACGGTTCGGGGCGTGCAAAATCCGAGGCGCCGGTGACAAGGTGATTGATCGCGTCCGGGTCGGTCGGCGGCGCGGCGCGGGCAGCGCCCTTCCTCGATACCAGGAGCGAGGACGCAGGCGACGGCGCAACTGGCCGCGTGGCTGCGGGGTCCTCGTCATGGTGCCCGAAGGAAATCGCCTTCTTGGCCTTCTTCAGCCCGCGCGAGATCATCGAACCCGACAGTCCGCCCAGTCCCTGTCCTTCACCTTCGGAAAGATCCGCTTCAGGCTCATGGAACTGCGGCTGCCACTGAAGCGGATCTTCTTGCGGTTCGGGCAGGGCCCGGCTTGGCATGTCGCCGGGCAGCGGCGCGACTTCGACGGGACCGAGGCCAAGCGCCCAGGCGATACGCTGCCAGATCGCGATCGGATCGGGCAGCCGCCCGGGTCCGAATTCACCGCAAGCCATAGTGCCCTCGTCTGGCTCCATGACATCGACACCCGCCTCGCGCAGGGCCTGCACATTGCGCACCGTGGCGGCATGCTGCCACATGCGCACGTTCATCGCAGGCACGGCCATCACCGGCTTGTCCGTCGCCAGCATCATCGTCGTGGCAAGATCGTCGGCAATGCCCGAGGCCATCTTGGCGAGCAGGTCCGCCGTAGCCGGACAAACCACCACGAGGTCCGCCTCGCGGCTGAGCTGGATGTGTCCCATCTCGGCCTCGTTCTTGAGGTCCCAGAGCGTGGTATAGACCGGCTTCTCGGACAGCGCTGCGAGCGCCATCGGCGTCACGAACTTCGATCCGCCTTCGGTCAGAACACAGGTAACCTCGCCACCCTCCTTGCGGATGTGGCGGACTAACTCACAGGCCTTGTAGGCAGCAATGCCGCCGCCAATGACCAGAAGAATCCTGGGTCCATTCATCGTCGGCGCTTGTGCAACAGCATCGAAGTTCACGCAATTACTTTACCGCAACTAACCGCGGCCCTTCCCCCGAACGGGCCGCCTCGATCAAGGCGGCGATGGCGCGCGGGGCAAAGACGATCCCGGCAAACATCGCCGGTGCGATCATCGCCCCCCAGTAGAAATTGTCCCAGCGCCCGGCCAGCATGAAGGCGAAGCCGTATCCCGCGCTGAGCAGGAAACCGAAGGTACCGGCGCGCGAATTCCAGCCAAGCCAACCGAACGTCATGAGCACCACGGCGGGACCCGCCAACCAGTGCGGCAGGAACCGCAGATTGCTCGCCTGCACGACATTGGCAAGCCAGCCCGACAGACCCCGCATCACCAGCCATGGGGCGGAATGCGGGTCGCTGGGCAGGACATCGCGCGAGACGATGGCAAGGTGCCAAAACAGCGCAGCGAGGAAGACCGCGACCAGAGCGATCCAGGCCCCGGCCTCGCGCCAGTTACGATAGTAAAGCGCAGTGGCCGCCATCAGCAGTACGAACGGCAAGCTGTGCTCCCGGATCGCCAGAGCCAGCGCCGCGGCAAGGAAGGCCCCTCCCCAGCATCCGCCCTGCCCGCCTGTGCCGATGCGGTGCAGTCCGAAGGAAAGCGCAACGAGCATGCCTGCCCAGAGCTCATGCAGCGGGAAATAGTGGCGGTTCAGCCCCAGCGATGCGCCGACGAAGACCATGGTCGTTGCCATGCGCGGCAGCCGGCCGAGCGAGGCGTCCTCGCGAAACCGCGACCACCACGCGGCGATCACTGCGAGCATCAGCGCAATCGCGGCGACGATCTGTCCCGCCTCGCCCAGCCAGGCATCGAGATAGGCCAGCGTCGGCAGGCGCACGGCAAGGCCCGGGTTCACCGGATAGTTGCGCGCCCGCTGCTCGGGAACGATGAAATCGTAATAATTCTCGCCATGCCGAATGCGGTCGATGGCCGCTTCGTACAAAGCGATGTCCTCGTCGTACGGCTCATCCGCAGTGTCGACCGGCTTCGCATGCGAGGCCACGATGGCTCCCGGCGTGCCTTGCGGTCGCCCGACCGGCACCACGGCCGAGGCGACGAGCAACAGACCAAGGATCGCCAGGACAAGCCGGGCGAGCATCGGCGACCAATCGGAAAAACGCGGCGCAGCAGGAGCACGAGCAGGGGCGGGCGCAAGCCCCCCGGCTCTCGGGTCTAGCCCAGAATGCTCCAGTACGTGACGGCCCATGCAGCAATGCCCCCAGCAAGCGCTGCGACAACATAGCCACCCCAATGGTTAACATCAGGTTTGCCCGAAGCCTCCCGCGCCGATCTCCCGGCCCAGATCAGGTCCACTTCGGGCAGGGGTGCCTGTTCGGGCGCGCCGCCCTTGGGCGGGAACTTCTCCTCGATCCGGCGGACCAGGTCAGGCAGACGCGCGAGTGTACCGAGGTCTTCGCGCAGGCGGTCGGCGATCTTGGCTTCCGGGCCCAGTTCGTCGCGCAGCCAGTCCTTCACGAAAGGCCCGGAGACGTCCCACATGTTGATCTGCGGATCGAGCGCGGTCGCGAGACCTTCGACCATGACCATCGTCTTCTGCAACAGCAGCAGGTGCGGCTGGACCTGCATGTCGAAGTCGCGGGTGATGGCGAAGAGCCCGTCGAGCATCTGCCCGACCGAAAGCTCGGACACCGGCTTGCCGCGCATCGGCTCGCCCACCGCGCGCAGCGCCGTCGCGAACTCCTCTACCGTGTGATAGCTCGGCACGTACTGAGCTTCGAAGTGGATCTCGGCGACGCGGCGATAATTGCCGGTGGTCAGGCCGTAGAGGATTTCCGCCAGCCACAGGCGCGCCTGCCGATTGATCCGGCCCATGATCCCGAAATCGATGGCGACGATAGTGCCGTCATCGCGCACGAACAGGTTCCCTTGGTGCATGTCGGCATGGAAGAAGCCACTGGAGATCGCCTGGGTCAGGAAAGTCAGCACCAGCTTGCGGGCGAGCCTGGGCAAGTCGTGCCCGGCGGCGCGCAGCGCTGCGAGGTCGCTCATCTTGACGCCGTCGACCCATTCGACCGTCAGCACCGAACCGTTGGTGCGGTCCCAGTCGATATCGGGAATCGCGTAGCCTTCGATGCCCTTCATTGCTTCGGCCAGCTCCGAAGCCGAAGCCGCCTCGCGCCGCAAGTCCAGCTCGCGCAGGGTCCAGCGCTTGAGGTTGTCGATCACCGCGCGCGGACGCAGGCGCATCGCCTCGCCGCCCAGCGCCTCGAGGTGCGCCGCAGCCCATTCGTAGGTGCCTACGTCCTGGGCGAACTTCTCGCGGATACGCGGGCGCAGCACCTTGACCGCGACGTGGCGGCCGTCTGTGGTCACGGCGCGATGCACCTGGGCGATCGAAGCCGCGCCGATGGGTTCTTCATCGAATGAGGAGAACAGGGCCTCGATGGGCCTGCCGAAGCTTTCCTCTACGCGTTCGCGGATCAGCGCGAAGGCGACGGGCGGCAGGCTGTCCTGCAAGGTAAGCAGATTGCGCGCCGGACCTTCACCGACAAGATCGGGCCGCGTTGCCAGCGCCTGGCCGAGCTTGATCGCTGCGGGGCCGATTTCCTGAAAGGCACCGGCATAGTCCGGCTCCCTGGGCTGGCGCGTCCCGAAACGGGCGATGCGGCACAGGCGCTTGACCGGCGCCGGGGCATTGCGGTCCTTCTCGATCCCGCGCAGCGCACCGTGGCGCGCCAGCACCCGCCCCCATTTGAGCAGGCGGGCGATATGGGTTACCTTGCCGGTCACGCGGCGGCATCCGACTGCCGCGTGCCGTCGGCCCGCACCGTGGCTTTGCTCATCGGAACCATGGCTGGCTTATACCTTCCAGCCCGAGTGAATCGCGACGAGACCGCCCATGATCGGCTCGACCTTGGTGTGCCGGAAGCCCGCGTCGCGGATCATCGCCTCGAATTCGGGCATCGGCGGGAAGCGCCGGATCGATTCGATCAGGTAACGATAGGAATCCGCGTCGCCGGCAATCGCCTGCCCAATCCGGGGGACGAGATGATGCGAATAGGCATCGTACACTTCCTTGAAGCCCGGCCATTCGGTCGTCGAGAATTCGAGGCAGAAGAAACGCCCGCCGAACTTGAGCACCCGGTGCGCCTCGGCCAGTGCCTTGTCGATATGCGTGACGTTCCGGATGCCGAAGGCAATCGTGTAGGCATCGAAGAAGCGGTCGGGGAACGACAGTTCCTCAGCGTTCTGGCGCGACCAGACGAGACTGTCGATGCCGCGCTCCATGGCGCGCTCGATGCCGACGTCGAGCATGTCCTGGTTGATGTCGGAAACCGTGATCGCCGCGCCCGAAGGCTCCATGCGAAAGGCAATGTCACCGGTGCCGCCCGCCATGTCGAGGATCTGCTCGCCCGCCTGCGGCTTCACGCGGCGCACGAACTTGTCCTTCCACAAACGGTGCATGCCGGCGGACATGGCATCGTTCATGACGTCGTACTTGCGCGCGACGCTGGAGAAGACCGCGCCGACGCGGCCCTCCTTGTCCTCGGGGGCGACTTCTTCGTAGCCGAAGGAAACCTTATCGTTCATGCGCCGTCCTCTAGCGTCGTGCCGGCCCGGGCGCCACCGGAGTTTTGCCCGTTGCCCCGCTGCGCAACGCGAGGGCCGAGAGAATGATCCCGGCGAGAATCAGGACGATACCGGCGAAGTGGTAGCCATGAAGCCGCTCGCCCAGGAGCAGCGCCGAAAGCAGGGCCCCGAACAAGGGCATGAGCGTGATGCCCTGCCCTGCGCGCGCCGGTCCGATCGTGGCGGTCGCGGCATTGTAGATGAAGTAAGCGATAATCGAGGGAAACACGCCGACATAGGCAAAGGCACCCAGCACCGGCAGGCCCCAGTTCACCCGCTGCCCCTGCAGCCATTCCATCGCGGCCAGGGGCGCAAGCACTACCGAGCCCAGCGTAAAGGTCAGCAGCAGGAAGACCGGCGCACTGACCGGCGGCTTCTTGCGCAAGAGTACGGTGTAAAGCGACCAGGCGGTGACCGCGCACAGGATCAGCGCATCGCCCTTCCCGCCGATCTCCAGGTTGAGGACCGCGGAAAGCTCACCGCGAAAGACGATCGCCGCCACCCCCAGGGTCGATACGATAACGCCAATCGCCTGCATCTTCTCGGGCCGCGACTTGAAGATGATTCGGTCCAGCAGAAGTACCACAGCCGGGACCGAGGCCTGCAGCAGCAGGGCATTGGCCGCCGTCGTGTAATGAAGCCCGGAATAGACCAGCGAATTGAAGCACACGATGCCCAGCACGCCCAGCGCGACGATCCAGCGCCAGCCCGCCCGTACCGCCTCACGCTCCAGCAGCAGCTGGCGCCAGGCGATCGGCAGCAGGATCAGCACCGCGATAGTCCAGCGCCCGAAGGCCAGCGTGAGCGGCGGGATATCGTCGCGCACCGCGCGCCCGATGATCGAATTGCCTGCCCAGCAAAGCATGACGATGCCCAGCATCAGGAATGCGCGAAGGTGCGACCGGTCGTTGCCCATGCCCGCGGCCTTAGCCGGGACATGCCGGATTGGCGAGCGCGGCCCGGCCGAACGATCACGAAGCGATGACAGGAGCGCATCGCGCGCCTATCTGCATGGCGATGCCAGAGCTACCCGAAGTCGAAACGACCGTGCGCGGCCTTGCCCGCTTTCTCGAGGGCGAGAGGATTGCCCGCATTGCGGTCAACCGCCCCGACTTGCGCCGCCCATTTCCGCCCGATCTCGTGCAGGTGATGACCGGCGCGACGGTGACCGCGATGGGACGCCGGGCGAAATACGGGTTGATCCATAGCGACCGCGGCCAGACCATGGTCTTCCATCTCGGCATGTCGGGTCGCTGGCGGATCGAGCCGGAGCGGCCGGAAAAGCACGACCACCTCGTGATCGAAACGGGCTCCGGCCATGTCCTTGCACTCAACGACGCCCGGCGTTTCGGCTCGGTCGACCTTGTCGCCACGGATGGGCTGGAGACATGGGGCCCGTTCGCCGACATGGGTCCGGAACCGCTGGGAGACGCGCTCACTGCCGCGCACCTGCGCGCTGCCTTCAAGGACCGGACCGCGCCGATCAAGCAGCTCCTGCTCGACCAGTCGATCGTGGCCGGTCTGGGCAACATCTATGTATGTGAGGCGCTGTTCCGGTCCGGCATCCGCCCTGACAAGGCAGCGGGCCGGGTTTCCCTGGCCGCCCTCGCCCGCCTCGTCCCGGCGATCCGCGAAGTGCTGACCGAATCGATCGCGGCCGGCGGGTCGACCATTCGCGACTATGCGCAGCCGACCGGCGAGCTGGGTTACTTCGCTACGTCCTGGCAAGTCTACGGCCGCGAGGGGCAAGCCTGCACCTGCGGCGCGCCGGTCCTGCGCTTCGTCCAGGGTGGGCGCAGCACCTTCTGGTGCAGGCGCTGCCAGAAGTAGGGCGAGACGCCGCGCCCTTGCGAGTCTACATCGAGTCCGCGCGCATCAGGCATGGCCATGTTCGCCGGAAGGGCCGATATTGGGCCAAAGCTGCAGAATCGGGCGGTTTGCAGCCGTGCCTGCGGCTTGACGCAAGCACCGCCTGCCGCTAAGGGGCGCGCTTTCCGGCGAGTCCGCTCGCCAGCAGCAGATTCGACAGGCAATTGGGCCGCCCGGCGGCCAGACAGAGGAAAGTTCATGGCCAACACGCCGCAAGCCCGCAAGCGCATCCGTCGCAATGAGCGCCGCGCCGAGATCAACATCAACCGCGTCAGCCGCATCCGCACCTTCGTCAAGAAGGTCGAGAGCGCCATCGCCGGTGGCGACAAGACTGCCGCTGCGGAAGCCCTGAAGGCTGCCCAGCCCGAGCTGGCTCGCGGCGTTGCCCGTGGCGTGCTTCACAAGAATACCGCTGCGCGCAAGATGTCGCGCCTCAGCAAGCGCGTCGCCGCTCTCTGAGTCGCTGCGAATCACCTGAGACTGGAGTCAGCGCTCCAATCGCAGTGTGACGCAGGCACGAAACAAGAACGGAGCCGGAGAGACAATCTCCGGCTCCGTTCTTGTTTGCGGTCTTGCGACGCGGAAGAATCCGCAAGTGCACGGAATAGCTGCGATTCGTCATAGGCATCACAGCAAAGTACTGATTATAAACGATTAATTTAGTAGATGACGCTTTTTCGGCAGTCTCCCGTGAGTCAAGCCGAGATAATTTTATTTATTTGGAGCGACCGTCTTGCCTGTCAGGCCAAGGCCTCCTTATGAAGGTCCTCGGCCGTTGCGGAACTGGCCGGGGAATAACGAAAGCATGTAAGACAATTGCCGCAAACACGCGTTTGCGGTGACGGGGTCGTTTTGCCTTGCAATCGTGTGATGCCAGTTCCGTATCCGGCCCGAATTTCGGGGGTTGGTTACGGGCAAGGGGAGTTCGACCAAGTGACAGGTAATTCGGCGGGTCAGGGCGCAAATCAGACTGTGAAGAAATCGAAGGCAGGAAAAGTGGTGATGGAAGAGGATCAGGAAGCCGTGAATTTGGCGGCGGACTGGGCAGACATCAGCCAGGGCCTGCGCAAGGACTTGGGACATCAGGCTCACAGCCAGTGGATCAAGCCGATCCAGCCCGGCAACTATTGCAAGGAAACGGGTACGCTCGATCTGTACCTGCCGACCGAGTTCTCGGCGAATTGGGTGAATGACCGATTCGCCGATCGTCTCTCGCTGGCATGGAAGATCGCCCGTCCCGACGTGCGCCACGTGCGCATTCTCGTTCACCCGGGCCGCCGCCAGCTGCCCGAGCTGCGCCTCGGCCATGGCGGTCGTCCCAGCCACGCGCCGGCGAACGATTCGGTCGTGGGTGCAAGCGATGCCATCTCGGCGGCGTTGAGCGGCGATGCCTTCGCATCGCTGGGCCAGGGCCCGGCCGGCATCGATGCCTCGCAGACGTTCTCGACTTTCGTGACCGGCACTGCAAACGTGCTCGCCTGCAATGCGGCACAGCGCATGGCAGCCGGCGAAAAGCCGCAGTTCTCGCCGCTTTATCTCAAGGCGGCGACCGGCCAGGGCAAGACGCACCTGCTCCACGCAATCGGGCATGCGTACCTTGCGAACCACCCGCATGCGCGGATCTTCTACTGCTCTGCCGAGCGCTTCATGGTCGAATTCGTCCAGGCGCTGCGCCAGAACCAGATGATCGAGTTCAAGGCGCGCCTGCGCGGCTTCGACCTGCTGCTGGTGGACGATATCCAGTTCATCATCGGCAAGGCATCGGCGCAGGAAGAGCTGCTCTACACGATCGATGCCCTGCTTCAGGAGGGCAAGCGCCTCGTCTTCGCAGCCGATCGTGCGCCCCAGGCACTCGACGGCGTCGAGCCGCGCCTGCTGTCGCGCCTGTCGATGGGCCTCGTCGCCGACATCCAGCCGGCCGATATCGAACTTCGCCGTTCGATTCTCGAGAACCGCCTCCAGCGTTTCGCGTCGATCGACGTGCCGGCCGACGTCATCGAGTTCCTCGCGCGGACGATCAACCGCAACGTGCGTGAACTCGTCGGTGGCCTCAACAAGCTGATCGCCTATGCCCAGCTTACCGGTCAGGCCGTCTCGCTGCAGCTGGCCGAGGAACAGCTGACTGACATCCTCTCGGCCAATCGCCGCCGGATCACCATCGACGAGATCCAGCGCACGGTGTGCCAGTTCTACCGGATCGACCGGACCGAGATGAGCTCGAAACGCCGCGCGCGCGCCGTGGTCCGCCCGCGTCAGGTTGCCATGTATCTCGCCAAGGTGCTGACGCCGCGCTCCTACCCGGAGATCGGCCGCAAGTTCGGTGGCCGCGATCACTCCACGGTCATCCACGCCGTGCGCCTGATCGAGGAACTGCGAACCCGCGATGCCGACATGGACGGCGACGTCCGTTCGCTGCTGCGCCAGCTGGAAAGCTGAGTTTTCCCGGGCCTGTCCCGAGAAATGCACAGGGTTCCCAACAGGGACGTCCCATGAGGAGCGCGAAAGGTTCGAGCCTTTCGCGCTCCTTGCATTTGGGTAGTTGACGGTCGCATTGCGCCAATCCGTGAAAACGCAAAGCCGCCTTACAAGAATTTAATCCCTATTTTTCAGTCGTTTCCAAAATTCGATTAACTATTGGAAAAGCACTTCCCGTTACCTTTCGAGTACAAAGCCCGAATTGCAACGAGAAGGCACCCCCCCATGCGCTTCTACCGAGCCACGACATTCTTGTTCCCGCGCAATTACGAATGGCGGATTCTCCTGATCTGCTTCGGCGCGGTACATGTCCCCCTGATTGCCTGCGTCAGCCTCCAGGTCGTCACCGGTGAATGGCACCCCGTCACCCTCATCACCCTGCTCCTGGCGACACTGGTGGGCACCGGCCTCGGGATCGCGGCGATCCACGGCCTGCTCTCCCCGATCGCGCGCGCAACCGCGATGCTGGAGGCGATCCAGAACGGTGAGCGCATCTCGCATATTCCCGACGGCGGCACCGATCTCGTCGGCCGCCTGCTTCACGGCGTGGCCACTGCCGCCAACGAATCCGCGACCAGGATCGAACAACTGATCACCGCCGCCCAGCGCGATGCCCTGACCGGGATCCGCAATCGCAGGGGCTTCCTCGATGCGGCCGAAGGCATCCTGCAGGGCAAGACCAATGCCGTGCTCGCTATCATCGACATCGACCATTTCAAGCTGATCAACGACCAGTTCGGCCACGACGCCGGCGACTCGCTGCTACGCGCGTTGGCCAAGCGCCTTGAGGGTGGCTTGCGCCGTACCGACATCGCGGCGCGCTGGGGCGGCGAGGAATTCGCGGTCCTGTTCCCCGACACCCAGCTCGACGAGGCCCGCCTGGTGCTTGAGCGGCTGCGCGCCTCGGTCGCGCTCGACAGCGAGCTGGGGCACGACAGCTGGCCGGTCACCTTCTCCTGCGGGCTGGCGCCGCTGCGCAGCTTCCCAGAACTGGGCGATGCGACACGACGGGCGGATGCGGCGCTCTATGTCGCCAAGGCGCGCGGGCGCAATCGCCTGCAGATCGCCGAGGAGGAACAGGTCGAGGAGAACTGATCGCCCTGCAGGCCTGCCCAGCCCCCGCGCCTTCTTCCTTTCCCCGGCCTCGCTCCTGCTCTAAGCGGGCCCCATGGTTCCCGGTCTCACCCCTTCGCTACCTGCCACTTTCTGGCAGGCCGCCCTGCGCGGAATTCGCAGCAGGTGCCCCCGCTGCGGGGAAGCGCCGCTGTTTCGCAAGTGGCTCAAGCCGCTCGACGCCTGTCCGCATTGCGGAGTCGACTGGAGCCCGCAACGCGCCGACGATTTCCCTGCCTACATCGCCATCATCGTCACCGGCCACCTGATGGCGCCGCTGATCATCGCGTTGTCCAAGGACTTCGACCTGGGCCCCGCCGGCATGTTCGCGATCCTGGTGCCGCTCGCACTGGTGATGATGCTGGGCTTGCTTCAACCTTCGAAAGGCGCGGTCATCGCCGCGCAGTGGTGGTACGGACTGCACGGCTTCAGCAAGGAAAGACTGCCCGAAAATGAGGGCACAAAGGCAGGTTCGGACCAGGTATGACGCTTAAGCAGGATCGACTCGAGCGGTTCGCCCGTCACATCGTGCTGCCCGAAGTGGGCGGTGCGGGACAGATGGCGCTGGCCGAAGCCCACGTGGTGTTAGTCGGCTGCGGCGGGATCGGCAGTCCTGCCCTTCAATATCTCGCCGCAGCCGGCATAGGCCGACTGACCCTGGTGGATGACGACGTCGTCGACGTCAGCAACCTCCAGCGCCAGACGATTTTCACGCCGTCTGATATCGGCAAGCCCAAGGCGGAAGCGGCGGCCGAATGGGTGCGGCGTTTTGATCTTGGCCTTGAGGTCCGTGCGATCGTCCAGCGGGTAAAAATAGAAAACGTCGCACAGATCCTCGCCGGCGCGAGCCTCGTACTGGACGGTTGTGACAACTTCGCGACTCGCCTGCTGGTGTCAGATGCCTGCGTCAAACTGAGCCTTCCGCTGACGAGCGCCGCAGTGGGACGATTTCAGGGCCAGGTCGCGAACTTCGCCGGCCACCTGCCCGACCAGCCTTGCTACCGCTGCTTCGTGGGCGATGCCTTCGATGCCGAGGATTGCGACACTTGTGCCGCCGACGGCGTACTGGGCGCGATGGTCGGCATGGTCGGCACTTTCGCAGCCATGCATGCCATGCGCGTCCTGCTTGCCGGCCGCGCCGCGCTGGGCGAGCCGCAGTTCGGTACGCTCCATCTCATCGACGGCCTCGCCCCCTCGATGCGCCAGCTGCGAATCGCCAAGGACCCCGGTTGCAAGGGCTGCGGCTTCCCAGCCTGACGCTGCGCCGCCCCCGGGCTCATTTCCGGGTCAGCAGCTCGTCCACCCAGGCCGGCACCACTTCGGTCGCCGGGCCGTGCCGCGACTCGTCGAACCAGCTGCTGCCCTGGCTCGGCTCCAGGTTGAGTTCGAGCGTCGCCGCCCCCAGCTCCCGCGCATTGCGCACGAAGCCTGCAGCGGGATAGACCGCGCCCGAAGTACCGATCGAGACGAACAGGTCCGCCTCGCGCAGGGCCGCGAAGATCTCTTCCATACGATAGGGCATCTCGCCGAACCACACGACGTCGGGCCGCAGCGCGGCCACCCCGCATTCGGGGCAGGCCGGACGATCCAGCAACGGACCGGTCCAGGGCGAGCGCTCGTCGCAGGCAGTGCACCAGGCGTTGAGGTGTTCGCCGTGCATGTGCAGGACCCGCGTCGCCCCGGCCCGCTCGTGCAGGTCGTCGACGTTCTGGGTGACGATCAGCAGTTCCCCCCGCCACTCGGCATCGAGCCGGGCAAGGGCGTGGTGCGCGGCATTGGGCTGCTTGGTCTGAATCGCCTCGCGCCGCATGTCGTAGAAGCGCAGGACAAGCTCGGGGTCGCGGGCAAATGCCTCGGGCGTCGCCACGTCCTCGACCCGGTGCTGCTCCCACAAACCGCCGGCATCGCGGAAGGTGTCGATGCCGCTTTCGGCCGAAACCCCGGCACCTGTGAGGATCACGATATTGCGGATCTGGTTCATGCAAATTCCCGTAGCATCACCCCGACCTTGTTTCAGGGGCCGTTTTTCGCCATGCGCAGGACGATGTCTGGGGCACGAACCACGCCGAAACAAGTTCGGCTTGCCGCCCCCATGGAGATTGTAACGTGGCACGTATCGGAATCATCGGCAGCGAAGGTCGCATGGGACGCGCAATCGCGGAAGCGATCGGTGCGGCGGGCGAGGAACTGGCGGGCGGAGTGGACAAGGACGGCGACGTCGCCGCGCTGGCCGCCAAGGCCGATGTCCTGATCGACTTTTCCAGCCCCGGTGCGCTCGAAGGCAATCTCGAAGCGGCCATGGCCGCGAACAAGCCGATCGTTGTCGGCACCACCGGCCTTGAGGAACGCCACCACTGGCTGATCGACACGGCGGCCGAATCGATTCCGGTGCTGCAGACCGGCAATACCTCGCTGGGCGTCACCCTGCTGGCGCATCTCGTGCGCGAGGTCGCGAGCCGCCTGGGCGAAGACTGGGACATCGAGATCGTCGAGACCCATCACCGCATGAAGGTCGACGCGCCCTCGGGCACCGCCCTGCTGCTGGGCGAGGCTGCCGCCAAGGGGCGCGGCATTGCGCTGGCGGACAATTCCGAGCGCGGCCGCGACGGCATCACCGGCAAGCGCGAGGCCGGCACTATCGGCTTTGCCGCCCTGCGCGGCGGCACCGTGGCGGGCGATCACACGGTTCATTTCCTGGCCGAGAACGAGCGCCTCGCCCTGTCGCACATGGCCGAGAACCGGGGCATCTTCGCGCGCGGCGCGGTTAAGGCGGCGCAGTGGATGCTGGAGCGCAAGCCCGGCCGCTACACAATGCCCGAGGTCCTCGGGCTCTAGGGCGCAATCCGGTGAAGAAGGACAACGTCTTCGAGTTCTTCCGGCGCCTGGCCGAGCTGAACCCCTCGCCCGAGACGGAGCTGGAATTCGGCAATACCTACCAGCTCCTCGTCGCCGTGGTGCTCTCCGCGCAGGCGACCGACGTCGGCGTCAACAAGGCCACCCGCGCCCTGTTTCGCGAGGTAAAGACCCCCGCGCAGATGGTCGCGCTGGGGGAAGAGGGGCTGAAGGAGCACATCAAGACGATCGGCCTGTTCAACTCCAAGGCGAAGAACGTCATCGCCCTGTCCGAGATCCTGGTCGAGCGTTACGACGGCAAAGTGCCGCAGGACCGTGACGCGCTCGTCGAATTGCCGGGCGTCGGCCGCAAGACCGCGAACGTCGTCATGAACTGCGCCTTCGGAGCCGAGACCTTTGCTGTCGACACGCATATCTTCCGCGTCGGCAACCGCACCGGGCTCGCCAAGGGCAAGACCCCGCTCGCGGTCGAAAAGCAGCTTGAGAAAAAGGTGCCGGCCCCTTTTCGCGTCGGCGCGCACCACTGGCTGATCCTGCACGGCCGATACATCTGCAAGGCTCGCAGCCCCGAATGCTGGCGATGCCCGGTCGTTGACTTGTGCGGCTACAAGCCCAAGATCATGGAGAAGGGAGCCGCGAAAAAGGCTTCCTGACAGGAGGTTGCCATGAAGCGTTCCATCGCATTGTCCATTGCCGTGCTGCCGCTGGCGCTCACCGCCTGCGCGAAGACCGCGCCGGGCGAGGCACCGTCGGCCTCACCGGCGGCAGAAGTGATCGGCAAGGCCGTGAGTTGCCTGCCGCTCACCAGTTATTCGACCACCCGCATCCGCGACGACTGGACCATCGATTTCATCGGCGGCGCCGGAAGCAAGGTCTGGCGCGTCACGCTGCCCCACAAGTGCCCTGGCCTGAAATCCGCGGACAGCTTCAGCTTCGAAACTTCGCTGACGCAGCTGTGCAGCAACGACATCATCTATCCCATCCGCCAGTACGGCGGCCAGTACCAGCGCGAAGGGGCCTGCGGGCTGGGCGACTTCGTACCGGTCAAGCTGCTCGACAAGTAAGCCGGTCCGGCAGGCGCGGCGCCAGGCAATCGCCTAGACGTCGTCGGCGCTGATCATTTCGGCCGTGTCGATCTCGTTCGTCATGACCGCAACCGCCGTCGTCACCGCCGAATCGCCGGTGACGTTGGTGGCGGTGCGCATCATGTCCATGATCCGGTCCACCCCGGCGACGAAGGCGATGGTCTCCAGCGGGACGCCGACGGCCCCGAACACCAATGCCATCATGATCAGTCCGGCCCCCGGAATGCCGGCCGCGCCGACCGAGCCGAGCGTCGCGAGCACGGAGATCACGATGTAGTCCGAAAAGCCGAGATGAATGCCGAAGATCTGGGCGCCGAACAGGGTGGCCAGACCCAGGTACATCGCCGTGCCGTCCATGTTGATCGTCGCCCCCAGCGAGACGACGAAGCTGGCGGTCGGACGGCTCACGCCCAGGTTGCGTTCTGCGCAGCGCAGCGTCACCGGCAGGGTCGCATTGGAAGAGGCTGTCGAATAGGCAACTGCCATGGCGTCGATGATGCCGCGGAAGAAGTGGCGTACCGGCAGACGGGCCAGGAACTTGATGATCGCGGTGTACATGACGCCAATGATCAGCAGGCAGCCCAGGTAATTGAGCGCGACGAGCTTGGCCAGCGCGACGAGGGCATCCTGCCCCAGCGTCCCTGCGACCCACGCCATCAGCGAGAAGACGCCGAACGGGGTCAACTCCATGACGATCATCGTCACCTTCTGCATGACGATCGAGCCGCTATCGAAGACGCGGACGAGCGGCTGGCCTTCCTCCTTGGCCATGACGATGCCGATGCCGATCAGCAGGGCAAAGACGATGAGCGGGAGAACCTGCGCATCGGCCATCACCTTGACCGGGCTTTCCGGCACCATCGAGAGGATCATGTCGACCGCGCTGGTTGCCACGGGCTCGGGCGTCGCGCCCGCCGCAATCGCGCTCGTATCGACGCCGATACCCGGCGCGAAGATCGTGCCGAGGGCAAGGCCAAGCCAGACGGCGATCTGGCCGGTCACCACGAACAGTACCATCGCCCGCCAGCCGACCGCGCCCAGCTTGCGCAAGTCGCCGATAGAAGCGACGCCGCCGACGATAGAGACGAAGATCAGCGGCACGACCAGCATCTTGATCGACTTGATGAAGAAGTCGCCGATCCACTTGATCGATTCGGCTTCGGGCCCCCACAGCAGCCCGGTGATCACGCCCAGGACGAGTGCAGCGACCACGCGCTGCCAAAGCGGCACGGCAAACCAGAAACGCAGCATCGATTACCCCTTCCGGCACTGCGGGAGGAAACCCGCAGGCCACTGGCCGTCACCGCGAAGGGGCGACGCGATCAAGATTATCGCCCGAGGCTCGCAAGCGCAGGGCGATAATTCAAGCCTTCAGAGCGTTTTGTACCGTCCTTCGATAGATCCGGGCCAGAACCTCGAGGTCTTCCAGTGCCACGGCCTCGTCGCGCTTGTGCATCGTCGCGTTGCACAGGCCGAATTCGATGACCGGCGAAATGTCCTTGAGGAAGCGCGCGTCGGACGTGCCGCCGCTGGTCGACAGTTCCGGTTCGACGCCGGTCTCTGCGCGGATCGCGTCGGCAAGGAGGTCGGAGAACGCGCCCGGCTCGGTCAGGAATGCCTCGCCAGAGATCACCGGGCGGGCGGTGCCGCCGTGCTTCTCGGCAATCTCGGTCACGCGCGCGCCCAGCTCCGCGCCCGTATGCAGGTCGTTGAAGCGGATCGAGATGCGCGCCATCGCCTTGGCGGGAATCACGTTGTGCGCGGGATTGCCGACAGTGATGTCGGTCACTTCGAGGTTCGAGGCCTGGAACCAGTCGGTCCCCTCGTCGAGCAGCAGCCCGTTGAGTTCGGCCAGCATCGCGACGAGCGGCGTGATCGGGTTATGGGCGAGGTGCGGATAGGCGACGTGGCCCTGCGTCCCTTCGACCTCGAGGAAGATGTTCACCGAGCCGCGGCGACCGATCTTCATCATGTCGCCGAGACGATTGACGGACGTCGGCTCGCCGACAAGGCACAAGTCGGGAATGTCGCCGCGCTCGCGCATCAGGTCGATCAGCGCGACGGTGCCGAAACGCGCCGGGCCTTCCTCGTCGCCAGTAATGACAAAGCTGATCGTGCCCGCATCCTGCGGAATTTCGCGCACGGCCGCGACCATCGCCGCAATCGAGCCCTTCATGTCGACGGCTCCGCGGCCATAGAGCAGCTCGCCGCGTCGCTCGGGCATGAAGGGCGCGCTCGTCCAGCCCTCGCCCGGCGGGACGACATCGAGATGCCCGGCGAAGGCGAAGTGACGCGAACCTTCCGGCCCCTTGCGGATCGCGAAGAGGTTCTCGACCGGACCGTCCGGCGCCTCGCCCGCGACGAAGCGCACGACTTCGAAGCCGAGCGGCTTGAGCTGGCCTTCGAGACAGTCGAACACCATCCCCGCGGCCGGAGTGACGCTGGGGCAGGCGATCAGGGCTTCGGCAAGCTCGGCAACGCTTGCAGTGGAAGGCGCGGTCTGGGACATATCGCGGCCCATCGCATATGCCTGCGGGCTTGACCATAGGTGGTAAAGAGGAAGCCATGCCGAAAATCGATCTCGATGCGATTCCGCAGTCCAATGCCACCGGCTACCCCGACCCTTTCGACAAGGCAGTAGAGGGCCGCTGGTGGAAACGCCTCGCGCCTGCAGGCGGGCTGACCGAGATGGGCGCAAGCCATGTCGTCCTGAAGCCCGGCGCGTGGTCCAGCCAGCGCCACTGGCACGTTGGCGAGGACGAACTGCTCGTCATGCTGAGCGGCGAGGCCGTGCTGATCGAAGACGAGGGACGCACCGTACTGCGCGCGGGCGACATCTGCGCCTGGCCCAAGGGCGTCGAGAACGGGCACCACCTGGTCAATGAAACCGAGGAGGACTGCGTGTTCGTGGCGATCAGCGCCGGTGAGGACACCTCCGGCTCCTATCCGGACATCGACCTTGCGTTCAACGAAACTGGTTTCGTTCACAAGGACGGCTCGCCCTACTGATGGTAGAGGGCTCCGGAGGGGCCGCAGGTCAGGTCGCGGGGACCTCGAACTGCTCGATCACCCAGTCTTCGGATTCGGCGGCGCTGACCCACTGCTGCATCCATTCGTGTTCCCAGACTGCCTGCATGTAGGCCTGGGCGAAGCCGGGTACGCCGACGCCGTAAGTCAGGAAGCGGCTGACGACAGGGGCATAGAAGACGTCGGCGGCGCTGAACGTGCCGAACAGGAACGGCCCCCCGCCGCCGAAGCGCGCCCGCGCCTCGGCCCAGAGCGTCAGGATACGCACGATGTCGCCGCGCACCTCGTCATCCACTTGCGCGCCTTCCACCCGCGCGCGCACGTTCATCGGCAGCGAGCGCCGCAGCGGCAGATAGCTGGAATGCATTTCGGCGACCATCGAGCGGGCCATCGCGCGGGCATCGTCCGGCTTGGGCCAGAAACGGTCACGGCCCACCTTGTCTGCCAGGTAGTCGACGATCGCCAGGCTGTCCCACACGACCGCCTCGCCATCCCACAGGATCGGCACCTTGCCGTGCGAAGGCGCGAGTTCGCCCTCGATCTTGCGCTGGTCCCAGTCGTCGCCGTAGATCGGGACCGTCAGCTCCTCGAAATGCAGGCCGGATTGCTTGCAGGCCAACCAGCCGCGCAGCGACCAGCTCGAATAGTTCTTGTTGCCGATGATCAGCTTCACAGGCGGCGGTCCCTCTCGCTTGAAGGCCGGACCTAGAAGTTAAGGCGTGCCGTGTCGAGGGTGAAGCGGGGCGCAACGCCCCTTCCGGCGCTTCAACGGCGCGATCAGAACAGCAGCGTCAGCCAGTAGAACAGGGCGCCGACGATCGCGCTGGCGGGGATGGTGATGAACCACGCCACGATCACCCGGCTCGCCACGCTCCAGCGTACCGCGCTGGCACGACGGGCCGCGCCGGTACCGACGACCGATCCGGTGATGGCATGGGTGGTCGAGACCGGAATGCCCAGCGCGCTGGCGCCGAAAACGACGATCGAGCCCGCCGACGAGGCGCAGAAGCCCGAGTGATGGTTGAGCTTGGTCAGCTTGGAACCCATCGTCTTGATGATCTTCCAGCCGCCCGAGAGCGTGCCCAGCGCAATCGCGGTGTAGCACGAGAGCACGACCCATTCGGGAACGTGGAAATCGCCCGAGAGGTGGCCCGTCGAGTAGAGCAATACGGCGATGATGCCCATGGTCTTCTGGGCGTCGTTGCCGCCATGGCTGATCGAATAGGCCGCCGAGGACAACAGGTGCAGCCCCTTGAACACGCTGTTCGATCCGCGCGGGGAAGATCCCCTGAACAGCCAGCTGGTCACCAGCATCAGCGCCATGGCGATGGCAAAACCGATGATGGGCGAGAGGAAGATGGCAACGATCGTCTTGGTCGTGCCCGAGCTTTCGACGACGCCGGGCCCCGCCGCTGCGATACCGGCGCCCAGCAGGCCACCGATCAGCGCGTGGCTGGAGCTGGAAGGGATACCCTTGAGCCAGGTCACCACGTTCCAGAACATCGCCCCGACAAGCGCCCCGAAGACGACGGCAGGCGTTACTGCATCCTTGTCGATGATGCCCTTGCCCACTGTCTCGGCGACATGGAGGCCGACGAAGAAGTAGGCCGCGAAATTGCCCAGCGCGGCGAACAGGACGGCCACGACCGGCGAAAGCAGGCGCGTCGCCACCACCGTGGCGATCGCGTTGGCGGCATCGTGCAGCCCGTTGAGAAAGTCGAAGGCCAGCGCAAGCGCGACGAGGCCGATCAGCAGCGGCAGGGCGAGACTATGATCCATGAGGGCAGGAAATCGGCGTCAGGCGTGATCGATGACGAGACCGTCGATCTCGTTGGCGAGGTCCTCGAAACGGTCGACCACGCGCTCGAGGCGCTTGAACATTTCCTGGCGGACGATGAAGTGCAGCGGGTCCTTGCCGGTGCTCTGCTTGAACAGGCGCTTCATGCCAGCGGCGTGGATCTCGTCGGCATGGCCTTCCATGCGCACGAGGCGCTCGGTCAGCTCGTGAAGGCGATGGCCGTTATCGGCAACCTTGCGCAGCAGCGGCATGGCCTCGGCGGTGAGGCGCGCCGAATCGACGATGATCGCAGCCATGTCGCGCATTTCCGGCTCGAAGTCGGTAATGTCGTAAAGATCGCAGGCGCCGGCCACCTGCTGCATCTCGTCGATGGCATCGTCCATCGTCGTGATCAGGCTGGTGATCGAGGAACGGTCGAACGGGGTCAGGAAGGTACGGCGCACCGCATGGAGCACTTCGCGGGTGATCTCGTCGGCGTCGTGCTCGCGCTCCTCGATCTCGCGGATGTGCTGGTTGCGGCCCGCGCCGCCTTGGGCAAGGCGCGCAAGAGCGTCGGCACCGGCGACCAGCGTGGCGGCCTGCTGCTCGAACAGCTCGAAGAAGTTCCCCTGCTGCGGAAGCAGCTTCTGGAACCAGGCAAACATGGCATTGACCCCTGTCTTGTCGGCAACCGTTTCGAACAGCCGGCTACCTTGGGTAGCGGCGCGAAACTCCCGGGCGCCGAAACTGCGGATGAGTGCGGCGAGGTCTTCCTCGTCCACGGCATTGGCGGCGTCTGTCAGCGAAAACCAGCGGCGATCGCGCTGGTGCTGCTCGTCCCAGGTCGGAAGCTCTTGCGTCACCGCGAAAGGAAAAACGTCGACGTCGGCCCAGACCGAGGCGCCCGAATTGCGGCGCTTGCGATAGCGATAGGACCCCAAAGGCGTCGGGCAGACCGCGCCGAGCACGCCGGCCTCTTCTTCTGCCTCGAGGGCAGCGGCGGCATGCGGCTGGAGGTTCTTCATGAGGTTGCCCTTGGGCATCACCCAGCGACGCGTCTCGCGCGAGGTGATCAACAGGATCTCGATCGGTGCATCCACCGCGGGTCCCTGTGTGCGATAAGGCAGAACGGCAATCTGGCGCAGCGGCAAGACTATCCTCCTTCCTCAACACGCACTGGCGGGCCCACTAGGGGACTCTTGAGTGTCACGCAATCGTCATATTCCGGGATTTCCCCGGAGTCGCCCTGCGGCACGGCGCGCCGGGCTGGCGGGACTATCGCACATGATAGACCGCCGAACCCGATAATTCGATGAATGTCAGTAACGTAGTCCTCGCGAGGACCCGAATCAGATCTCTGAGTCGGCCAGAACTGCCGCGCGCAATTCGGCGATGCCCATGCCCTTTTCGGAAGACGTGATATGCACTTCCGGGAAAGCCGCGGGATGCTTGCGCGCCTCGGCCACGGTCTCGGCATGGACCTTTTCCAGCTCTGTCGCCTTGATCTTGTCGGCCTTGGTCAGCACGATTCGGTAACCGACGGCAGCCTCGTCGAGCATCTTCATCATCTCGGCATCGACGGCCTTCACGCCGTGGCGCGCATCGACGAGCAGCAGCGTGCGCTTGAGCACCACCCTGCCGCGCAGGAAGTCGCGCACGAGGCGCCGCCACTTCTCGACGACGGCGGGGGGAGCCTTGGCGAAGCCGTAGCCCGGCATGTCGACGAGGCGGAACAGCAGCGGCTCGCCGACCTCGAAGAAGTTCAGCTCCTGCGTGCGCCCCGGCGTCACCGAGGTGCGCGCGATCGCCTTGCGCCCCGTCAGCGCGTTGAGCAGCGAGGACTTGCCGACATTGGAGCGGCCGCAGAAGGCGATCTCCGGCACGTCCGGGTCAGGCAGGAACTTGAGCGCGGGCGCGCTCTTCAGGAACGTCACCGGTCCTGCAAAGAGCTTGCGCGCGCGCTCGGTCAGTTCTTCGAATTCCTCGCTCACGGGGTCAGTCCGATCACGCCTTCACGCGCTTCTTATCGCCCGCGTCCTTCTCGGCTTGGGCCTTGAGCTGCGGGTGACGGCTGTAGAGGAACTTCTGCTGCGCGATGGTCAGAAGGTTGGAGGTGATCCAGTAGACCAGAAGGCCCGAGGCGAAGGGTGCCATGATGAACATCATGAACCACGGCATGATCATGAAGATCTGCTGCTGGGTCGGGTCCATCTGCGCCGGGTTCAGCTTGAACTGCAGGAACATGGTGATGCCCAGCAGAAGTGCGAGCACGCCGATGGCCAGGAAGCCGGGCGGGTCGAACGGCAGCAGGCCGAACAGGTTGAGGATGTGCAGCGGGTCAGGCGCGGAAAGATCCTTGATCCACAGCACGAAGGGCTGGTGGCGCATCTCGATGGCCAGGATCAGGGTCTTGTAGAGCGCGAAGAACACCGGGATCTGAAGGAACATGGGGAGGCAGCCCGCGAGCGGGTTCACGCCTTCCTCCTTGTACAGCTTCATCACTTCCTGCTGCTGCTTCTGCTTGTCGTCCTTGTAGCGCTCCTGCAGCGCCTTCATCTTCGGCTGGATCGCGCGCATCGCGGCCATCGAGGCGAACTGGCGCTGGGCGATGGGGAACATGATGCCGCGCACGATCAGCGTGAGCAGGATGATGGCGACACCGAAGTTGCCGACGAGGCTGAACAGCTTCACCAGCAGCCAGAAGATCGGCTTTTCGAACCAGCGGAACCAGCCCCAGTCGATGGCAAGGCCGAAGTTGGTGATGCCCTGCTTTTCATAGGCGTCGAGCACGTTGTGCTCCTTGGCGCCCGCAAAGAGCTTGGTGGTGCGCGAAAGGCGCTGGCCGGGCTGCACGATGCTCTGGTCGTAGATCAGGTCGGCGCGGAAAAGGTTGTTGCCGAGCGAACGGAACGTGCCTTCGGCTTTCGAGCCGACCGGAGCGAGGGTCGACATCCAGTAGACGTCGGTAAAGCCGATCCAGTCGGTGTTGCCGGCTTCCTTGACCGTGCCCTTGCCGGACACGTCGCTGTAATTGGTCGAGAAGCTTACCGAGCCGTCGAAAGCGCCGATCGGACCGGAGTGGACGTTCCAGGTGTCGAGGCTGGCGGTCTGGTCAGTGCGGTTGACGAGGCCGAAGGGCTGGACCGTGATCGGCGCCGAGCCCTTGTTGTCGACCGTCTGCTCGGCCGTGATCATGTAGTTCTTGTCGATCGCGAAGCGGATCGAATAGGTCTGGCCGCTGCCGTCGTTCCAGCTCAGCGTGACCGGGCTGGACGGTGTAAGCCTTGCGTCCTTCTGCGCGGTCCACACGGTCTTGGCATTGGGCGTGGCGACGCCGCTGCCGACCCAGCCGAACTGGGCGAACTGCTGCGCGGGAGTGCCTGCGGGCGAGAAGATGCGGACCGGGCCCGAATCCTTCTTCACCGTCTCACGGTGGCGATTGATGACAAGGTCGTCGACGATTGCGCCGGTAAGGTTGATCGAGCCCGAAAGACCCGGTGCCTCGATCAGCAGGCGGCCGCCTTCGGCCAGTGCCGACTTCAGGTCCTGCTTTTCGAGCGCGACGTCGGCCGCGTCACGCAGACCACCCTCGCGAGTCGGCTTGATCGAGCTGGACGGGCTGGATGCCTTTTCGGCGCCGCCAGCCTGCTCGACCTTCGTCGGCGTCTTGGCCTGCGGGTAGAAATAGCCGACTCCGGCTTCCCACCCGAAGAGGACAAGCGCGGTCAGGAGGACCGCGAGGATGATATTACGCTGATTTTCCACGAAGACGTTTTCCTGTCGAGTTCCCGCCAGTGGCGACGCGAGACGCGCCGCCTGTATTGCATCGTTCAGTCCGGGACGGGGTCATAGCCGTGCCCACCCCACGGTTGGCAGCGCAATAGACGCTTGAACGCGAGCCAGCCACCCTTAATCGCACCATGTTTTTTCACCGCCTCGATCGCATATTGCGAACAGGACGGCGAGTAGCGGCAGGTTGGCGGCATGATCCGCGAAGGCCCCCACTGCCAGGCCCGGGCCACGGCAATGAGAATGAAGCCGGGCAGCGCGGCGATGAAGGCAAGCGCCCTTTTCATGGCGTTCCCGCACCCCCGGCCCTGACGGCGTTCCTGTTGCCACCTCGACCTTTGCCGCCACCCTTGCGCCCCCTCGCACCGCGAGGCGGATCGCCCTTGCCCTCGCGCGCACGGCCGAGAGCGGCTATGAGTTCCTCGCGCAAGCGCGCGAATTCGCGCTCCACACCGTTATCGCGCCCGATCAGGACATGGTCGGTATCGGCAAGGCCATGATCGGGCAGCAGCTCGCGCAACAGCGCACGAAAGCGGCGCTTCATGCGGTTGCGTACCACCGCGTTGCCGATCTTCTTGGTAACGGTGATGCCCGCGCGCTGCCCCTTGCCGCCATTGGCATTGGCCAGCAGCACGAAACCCGGCCGCGCCACCCTGATACCGCGATTGGCGGCCAGGAAGTCCGCTCGGCGGGACATCGTGGTGTAGGCGGCGCTCATGACAGGGGTCTATCGCAATCCGGGGCGCTGCGGAACCGCGTCAGGCGATTCGCGAATCCCTTCCGGTTCCAAACGGCGCCAGCTCCAAACGGCATCGGCCCGCGCCTCCGCCCGGTTCCCCGTCTAGCGGGAAGCCGGATGGAGGCGCGGGCCGGTGCGAGTCCAGCCGTGAGGCTGGATCAGGTCAGGCCGAGAGCTTCTTGCGGCCGCGGGCGCGGCGAGCGCGAAGCACCTTGCGGCCGCCAACGGTCGCCATGCGGGCGCGGAAGCCGTGACGGCGGGCGCGGACAAGGCGGCTGGGCTGGAAAGTGCGCTTCATGTCAGTCCTCGAAATTCAACAAACGGCCCCTAAAGGCCCGAACAAAATCCGATCGCCCATGCAGACGACCGCTAAACAGAAGCGCGCCGTTACTGGAGGCCCGGAACAGAGTCAAGGCTAAGGCGCGCAGTGGGCGCATCGAATTCATCGCCGGAACCGGACCGAAGCACCCGGCCCGCATGGCAGCCGCGGCTTTGCATGACAAGAGACGGCAGGACATGGTAAGTTATTAGTGAACGGTTAGTCGGCTCGGCGGCAAACCGCTCCAATTGGTCCGGGGGGACAAGGAACCGCAAGCATCTTGCAACCGCTTCCCGCGACCCAAGAATTGTGGGGGCAATAGAACCGATGCCACAGGAAGAAGACATTGGGGTTTTGGTGGGCTGGTCTTCGCAGGATCTGGGCACCAACATGCTCGTCGACTTGCAGACTTTCGAAAAAACGAGCTGGAAGGCTGGCGAAGAACCTGATCACACACGCATTTTCCTGACCAAGAGCCAGGCTGCGGTACTGGCCAACTATCTGCTCAAGGCCTCGGGCTCGCTCACCCCGGTGAAGCGCAAGGGATTCCTGCAATCGCTGTTCGACTAGCCGCCGATCGGTCGTCACGACCCTGCGCAAAGGGCGTTCGAACGGCTCAGGCTCCAGCCCTGTCCAGAGCAACCCAAAGTCCCATTTCGCGGGCGCCGAACCAGTGGGCCGATTCGAACGGAACCGAATTGGTCATGGCATAGAAGGCCCGGGCCTCGACGGCACTCATGCCCATCTGCTCGTAATAGACGATGTAGCGCCTATTCTCCGGCGCATTGGCGGCATAATCGTCCGGTTCCAGCCCGGTGTCGTCCATCCACGAATGGACCGCGAATTCCGCTCCGGCATCGGCATAGCGCCGCGCGCCCGCCAGAAACAGCTCGACGCCGCCCGATCTGACCGAGCCGCCTGCAGGAACATGGGTGGCGATTCCCTTTTCGCGGATCATCCGCCCCAGCCGCAGGTTGGCGAGGTCGTCCTCGGTACCCGGGCATTCGATCATCTCGATCATGCCGATGCCCGGAAAGTCCTTGAGCATGGCGGCAAACTGTGCGGGGCTGCGGGCATCGGTGACGTCGACCAGCGCGGCATGGCCGTCGTCCAGCACCCGGAACGGACCGTAAGCGGCAATCCCCTGCGGGATTGCGGCGGCCTCGCTTTGCAGCATGCGCTCGCCGCCGTCGCCGGCATGATCGGCATCCACGTCGACGATCTCGTAGGTGATCTCTTGTGCCGACAGGGGGGACGAGACAGTCAGAGCCACCAGGGCGAGGATCGCAGCGGTCGAGCGCATGCGCGCGAAAATGCAGCCCCGTAGCTTACCCAAGCCCTGCGCGATTCGGTTAAAAGCATGTAAGGGATAAATTCCCTGGCTGCGCCCGCCCTCCGCTTCTGCAAGGATCGCATCGTCCAACACGCGGGTTTGCAAGGAAAAAGGGTAAGGGAGTGGTCTCACTCGTCGCGACGGTCGCCTACCTCGGGCTGGAGGCGCGCGCTGTCGAAGTGCAGTGCCAGGTCGCACCCGGGATGCCCGGCTTCCATCTCGTCGGCCTGCCCGACAAGGCAGTGGGCGAAAGCCGCCAGCGGGTGAACGCCGCGCTCACATCGATGGGCCTCGCGCTTCCGCCCAAGCGGATCACGATCAACCTCTCCCCTGCGGACCTGCCCAAGGAAGGCTCGCACTACGACCTGCCGATAGCGCTTTCGCTGCTGGCGGCGATGGGCGTTGTCGATGCCGAACACCTGGCCGACTTCGTGGCCGTGGGCGAACTCGCGCTCGATGGCAGGGTAATCCCCTCACCCGGGGTGCTGCTCGCCGCGCTCCATGCCAGCGAGACGGAGAAAGGACTGATCTGTCCGGCCGCGCAAGGCAGCGAGGCCAGCTGGGTCAGCGGCGGCAGCAACGGCGTGCCGGTGCTGGCCGCGCCGGATCTCGTCAGCCTGCTCAATCACCTCAAGGGCACGCAGGTCCTGCGCCCACCCGAACCGGGCCGCGCCGACCCGGTGCCCAGCGGGCCGGACCTCAGGCAGGTGAAGGGCCAGGAAACCGCCAAGCGGGCCCTCGAAATCGCGGCGGCCGGGTCGCACAACCTGCTGATGGCAGGTCCGCCGGGTGCGGGAAAGTCGCTGCTCGCCTCGTGCCTGCCCGGCATCTTGCCCGAGCTGACCGCGGCCGAGGCGCTGGAAGTCTCGATGGTCGCCTCGGTCGCCGGGACGCTTGAGGAGGGCCGCATTTCCCGTGCCCGGCCCTATCGCGCGCCGCACCACTCCGCCTCGATCGCGGCGCTGACCGGCGGCGGGCTGAAGGTCAGGCCCGGAGAGATCTCCATGGCCCACCTTGGCGTGCTGTTCCTCGACGAACTTCCGGAATTCCAGCGCGCCGCACTCGATTCACTGCGCCAGCCGCTGGAAACCGGCGAAGTCACCGTCGCGCGGGCCAATGCCCATGTCACCTTTCCCGCGCGCGTCCAGCTTGTCGCCGCGATGAACCCGTGCCGCTGCGGCCACCTGGGCGATCCGGCGCTGGCCTGCTCACGCGCACCAAGATGCGCTGCGGATTACCAGAGCAAGGTTTCCGGCCCCCTGCTCGACCGCATCGACCTGCACGTCGACGTCGATCCGGTCCGCGCCGTCGACCTCGCCCTGCCACCACCTATGGAAGGTTCGGCCGAAGTCGCCCGGCGCGTCGGCCGCGCGCGGGCAATCCAGTCGCAGCGCCTTGAGGGTACGCCTGCGCGCACCAATGCGGAACTCGGCGGAGTCCTGCTCGAACAGCACGCGACACCCGACGAAGACGGGCGCAGGCTGCTGATGCAGGCGGCCGAGGCCATGCACCTGTCCGCCCGCGGCTATACCCGCGTCCTGCGCGTGGCGCGAACGATCGCCGACCTGGCCGGAGCGAAGCAGATCGGCCGGATTCACCTGGCGGAAGCCCTCAGCTATCGCCGGCAGCCGCCGCGCGCCTGAAGTGCCCAGCGGCGCGCGCCTCGCTCTCAATCGGGAAGGTCGAGCTGGCGCAGAACCTCGGCGACAACCCTGGGATCGCTGGCGAAACCCAGGTGGGTGCAGCGCACCGATACGGCCCTGTCGCGCTCGTCGGCCCAGCCGCAGGCCGAACGAGGGTGGATCACCCCGTCGCGCGGGCTCCACAGGGCGATTGTCGGCACCGGCGGCTTGATCGCGAAGTCGACCTCGATCGGCGGCTTGTCCACCGCATGGCCGGTGATGACCTGATAGGCCCGCCAGGCATTGTTGTTGCGCGGGTCGCCCGAGAAGGGCGTGCCCATGGTGATCACCTTGGCGACGTTTTCGGGCTGGCGCTGCGCGATTTCACGGGCGAACAGTCCGCCAAGGCTCCAGCCGACCAGCGCCACCGGATTGCGGTGCTGCCGGGCCAGCGCGCCGACGCGGCGCATGAGATAGGCGAAATTGTGCTGGTTGGGGCCGAAGTTGAAACCCAGCCCCCATTCGTGAACCGAATGCCCGGCCTCGGCCAATGCATCGGCCATCGGCCTCATCCGGTTGGGATGCGCCCCGAAACCGGGCAGCAGCATGACCACCTGCGGATGCGCGGATTTCTCCACCGCGACGGGCTTGGGCCGTCCACGCCGGAGCGAGGCCAGTTCGGCAAGGAAGAGGCGCAGCGAAGGCGCGCGCGCACCTTCCGGCCGGGGCTGGCGGGCCAGAGCCGCGCGGCGGGCAAGCGCCTCGCGCAATCCCGCCAGTCCGTTCTCGGCCCGCCCGTCACTCATGTAATCCGCGTACTCCCTGCCTCGGTACCGCAGCGGTTCAGGATTCGCAGTCGCCGAGGCGCGTCGTCTTCATGTGCATCGACATCTTCGCCATCTGCTCACCCATGCCGGGCATCGACTGCTCCATGTCGAGATTTACCTCGGAGCCCTGCGGACTGACGGTACCGACCATCGTAGCCATCGCTTTTGCACCGGACTTGTCCTTGCACTCCAACTGAGCGTTCAGAGTACCGCCACTGACGTCGAAGCGCGAATAACTGCACTGGCTGTCGCCCGGCAGCGAATCGAGCATGTCCTTGTAGCCCTTGTCCGCCTCCGCCTGGGTCAGGCAGTAAGTGCGGGGCGGAACGTTCGCCATCATCGTCTTGAACTGGGCAGCGCCTTCCTTGCTCATCCCGGGAACTTCGAACTTCGTGAATTCCACCGTCTGGCGGTACTGGCCAGGCTGCGGAGGTTCGAGCTTGGCAACTTCCTGCTTCGCCGCCGAGGCCTGCTCTTCCGGGCTCCTGGCCGGTTCCTTTTCCGAGCCGCATCCCGCGAGCGTCAGCACCGCGATCCCGGCAGCGGCTATGGCGATAAGTGGTTTCATGTCCTGTCTTCCCTCTGGACCATCCCCATGGGCGAGGGCGTAACACCCGCCCTGTGAACTGCCAACGATTCACTCTCCCTCATTGCGGCGGGCCTTCATATACCCCATATGTTCCGCCATGGCCGAACTCGTCATCCGCCGCGGGCTCGAGGAACCCGATACCTCGGGCCACTTCGTCCCCCACAAGCCGCTGCGACCCGAAAAGTCTCTGCCGGGCAAGAAGTTCCGGATCGTCTCCGACTACGAACCGGCGGGCGACCAGCCGACCGCCATCTCGGAACTGGTGCAATCGGCACAGGAAGGCGAACGCACGCAAGTGCTGCTGGGGGTCACCGGCTCGGGCAAGACCTTCACGATGGCCAAGGTGATCGAGGAACTGCAGCGTCCCGCGCTGATCCTGGCGCCCAACAAGATCCTTGCCGCCCAGCTCTATGCCGAGTTCAAGGACTTCTTCCCGGACAACGCGGTCGAGTACTTCGTTTCGTACTACGACTACTACCAGCCCGAAGCCTACGTGCCCCGCTCCGACACCTACATCGAGAAGGAAAGCTCGGTGAACGAGGCGATCGACCGGATGCGCCACTCGGCCACGCGCGCCCTGCTCGAACGCGACGACGTGATCATCGTCGCCTCGGTCTCGTGCCTCTACGGCATCGGCTCGGTCGAGACGTACTCGGCGATGATCTTCGACCTCAAGGCGGGCGAAACCCAGGACCAGCGCGAGATCATCCGCAAGCTCGTCGCCTTGCAGTACAAGCGCAACGATGCCGCCTTCACCCGCGGCACTTTCCGCGTGCGCGGCGACAATCTGGAAATCTTCCCCTCGCACTACGAGGACATGGCCTGGCGCATCTCGTTCTTCGGCGACGAAATCGAGGAGATCTCCGAGTTCGATCCGCTGACCGGCAAGAAGGGCGCGGCGCTGGAGAAGATCCGGGTCTATGCCAATTCGCACTACGTCACTCCCGGCCCGACGATGAAGCAGGCGAGCGAGGCGATCCGCTTCGAGCTGACCGAGCGACTCAAGGAACTGGAAGCCGAAGGCCGCCTGCTGGAAGCGCAGCGGCTGGAGCAGCGCACCCAGTTCGACCTCGAGATGATCGCCGCGACCGGTTCGTGCAACGGCATCGAGAACTACTCTCGCTTCCTCACCGGGCGCATGCCGGGCGAACCACCGCCCACGCTGTTCGAGTACCTGCCCGACAATGCCCTGCTGTTCGTCGACGAAAGCCACCAGACGGTGCCGCAGATCGGCGCGATGTCCAAGGGAGACCATCGCCGCAAGATCACGCTGGCCGAGTACGGTTTCCGGCTGCCCAGCTGCATCGACAACCGCCCGCTGCGCTTCAATGAGTGGGATGCGATGCGCCCGCAGACCTTCGCTGTCTCGGCCACGCCCGGCAGCTGGGAGATGGAGCAGACCGGCGGCGTCTTCGCCGAACAGGTCATCCGTCCCACCGGTCTGATCGACCCGCCGGTGACCATCCGCCCGGTCGAGGACCAGGTGCAGGACTGCATCAACGAGTGCAAGGAAACCGCAGCAAAGGGCTATCGCACCCTCGTCACCACCCTGACCAAGCGCATGGCCGAGGACCTTACCGAGTTCATGCACGAGGCAGGTGTGCGCGTGCGCTACATGCACTCCGACGTCGAAACGCTCGAGCGCATCGAGCTGATCCGCGACTTGCGCATGGGCGTTTACGACGTGCTGGTGGGCATCAACCTGCTGCGCGAGGGCCTCGACATTCCCGAATGCGGGCTCGTGTGCATCCTCGATGCCGACAAGGAAGGCTTCCTGCGCAGCGAAACATCGCTGATCCAGACCATCGGGCGCGCTGCGCGCAACGTCGATGGCCGCGTGATCCTCTATGCCGACCGCATGACCGGCTCGATGGAGCGCGCCATCGCCGAGACCGACCGCCGCCGCGAAAAGCAGCAGGCGTTCAACGAGGCTAACGGCATCACCCCGCAGACGATCAAGCGCCGCATCGCCGACATCGTCGCCGATACCGCCAGCCGCGACGGCGTGGTCGTCGATCTCGAGGACGGCGAGCGCAATGAACTGGTCGGCCACAACCTGCGCGCCTACATCGAGGAACTGGAGCAGCGCATGCGTGCTGCGGCAGCCGACCTCGAGTTCGAGGAAGCGGGCCGCCTGCGCGACGAGATCCGCCGCCTCGAGGCCAGCGAACTCGGCCTGCCGGACGCACAGAAGAAGGCCCCGCTGGTGGGCCGGTCCAACGAAGGCAAGCCGGGGACGCGAAAGCTGCGTTACGGCAAGACGCAAAGAAAGTTCGGCCGCTGACGAAAGCGCGCAAGCTGAATATTGTCCGATCCTGGGCACTTGCCCTGTCCTGCGCGCGGCAGCGCGGGGAATATTTCCATCGACAGGAAACAAGTCGCGTACGATAGTGTTACCAGGTCACACGACGCCGCGCGCGACCAAGAGTTAACTGACATCGAGACCCCGTCCGCCTGTGCGTTCGGGGTCTTCAGGTGATGCACCGGCTGACCGGAGAGAGCGCGAAGACCCCTATGCACCGACTGGCCAGCTTCGACGTCACGGCGAACATTCCCAGCGAAACCCGGCGAATCCTTGCCCAAATCGGCTTCGGCATCATCTGCGCCCTGGCGATGATCGCACTGCGCGCGGCCATCAACATGTGGGCGCCGACCTCGGGGCCCTTCGCGCTGGTCTATCCCACGATCCTGATCGCCACGCTCTACGGTCACTGGCAGGCCGGCGCGGTCGCCTACCTGATCAGTTTCTTCTGGGCCTGGTGGATCGTCCTGCCCACGGTCCATTCGTTCCGGTTCGTGGTCGCGACCGACCCGCCGCGCGTGGCGATCAACGCAATGGCGGTTCTGGTCGTGCTGGTGCTGGCCGAGATCTTCCGCCGCGCGGTCCGGCAGGTTACCCGCGCTCGCGATGCCGAACTGGAGCGGCGTCAGGTGCTGCTGCGTGAACTGGAGCATCGCACCAAGAACAATTTCGCCCTCGTCGCCAGCCTGCTCTCATTGCAGCGGCGGCGTCACGACAATCCCGAAATCGTTGAGGCGCTCGACCAGGCGATCGGCCGCGTCGACACCTTCGCGCGCGCCTACGAGAACCTCAAGCTGACCGACGCGGAAGGCTCTTACGTGCCGATGCGCCAGTATGTCGGCGACGTCGTCTCCCGGGTATCGGCCGGGTCCTTTCACGACCTTGTCGAAATCGAGGTCAGGTCCAGCGATTGCGAACTGCCGCAGCAGACTGCCGTCGCCATCTGCCTGTTCATCAACGAGGCGCTGACCAACAGCGCCAAGTACGCCTTCCCCGACGGCGCCGCCGGCAAGGTCAGCGTGACGTTCACCGGCAACGAGGACAACTGGGAACTCAGGGTGGTGGACGACGGCGTCGGCGCCGCGGACGAATCGCGCCAGCAGAAGGCCGCGGGAACCGCCGGCATGGGAGTGGGCCTCATGGAAGCCTTCGCCCGGCAGGCCGAGGCGGAATATTTCGTCGGCGAGACCGCGCGCGGACGTAGCGTCCACTTGCGGCGCGGCAACGGCAACTAGGCGCGCGCCCAGCCCCTTGCAGGCGGCGCGCCGGACGATACAGTGCCCCGCTTCGGGTGCCCAAGGCACTGCAATCGAGGTCACTTCCCCCCCCATGCGACTTCTCGCTCTGGCCGCATCGGCCGCCATCTTTACCGCCGCTTCCACCCTCTCCCCCGTCGCGCTCCATGCCGAGGAAAAGGCCGCCGAGGCCAAGTCCGACGACAAGAGCGCCGAAGACCGGCTCGAACCCTTCCCCGCGACGAAATCGATCAGGCAATCGGCCGTGATCGGCGGGAAGACCGTGAACTACACCGCCACGGTCGGCGCCCTTCCCGTCAAGGACGACAAGGGCAAGGTCATCGGCGAGGTCGTCTATACCGCCTATACCGTCCCCGGACGCGCAACCGACCGGCCCGTCACCTTCGCTTTCAACGGCGGCCCCGGCGCGGCCTCGGTCTATCTCAACCTCGGTGCGATCGGCCCCAAGCGCGTACCGTTCGGCGCACAGGGCGATGCGCCGTCCGATCCGGCGGTGCTGCGCGACAATCCCAATTCCTGGCTCGATTTCACCGATCTCGTCTTCATCGATCCCATCGGCACCGGGTTTTCGCGCTCACGCGTGGACGAAGAGCAGTCGAAGAAGGCATTCTATTCGGCCGATGCCGACATCCACTACCTCAGCCGCATCGTCTATGACTGGCTCGTCGCCAACGACCGTCTGACCAGCCGCAAGTACCTCACCGGTGAAAGCTACGGCGGTTACCGGGTCCCGCGCCTCGCCTATTATCTACAGACGCAGATGGGCGTCGGCATTTCCGGCATGACGCTGGTCTCGCCCTATCTCGACCCGCCCGCCATCGGCGAGGACGATGCCCTTTCACCCCTGCCCTGGATGATCGCCTATCCTTCGATGGCCGCGGGGCATTTCGAGCGTCAGGGCCTGCATCTCGACGATGCGACGATGGGCCCGGTCGAAACCTACATGCGCACCCAGTTCGTTCAGGATTTCCTTGCCGGACCGCGCGACAAGGCCGCGACCGACCGGCTTTCGGCCAGGGTCGCGGAACTCACCGGACTGGACCCGGCGATGGTCCGTCGCATGAACGGACGCGTCGACATTGCCACTTACCTTCGCGAAATCCGCCGCGATCAGGGGCTCATCGGATCGGTCTACGATTCCAACTACACCGCCTACGACCCCTTCCCGGCCAGCGCTTCGCCCCAGTATAACGATCCGCTGCTGACCACACTGATCGCTCCGACGACTTCAGCCATGGTGGACTTCGTCACCCGGCAGGTCGGCTGGAAGGTCGATGCGCGCTACAACGCGCTGTCCTACGACGTGAACGAGAAGTGGGACCGCGACGATACCGACAGCCCGGTTTCCGACCTGCGGCGCGCCATTTCCATCGACCCGAAGATGACGGTCGATATCGTCCATGGCTGGGACGACCTGTCCTGCCCCTACTTCGCCTCACGCCTCATCGTTTCGCAGATGCCCGACTTCGGCGTCGAGAACCGGGTGCGCCTGCACATGTACCCCGGCGGGCACATGTTCTATTCGCGCTCGGACAGCGGCGAGATGATGCGCCAGGATGTCATGGCCAGCTACCGGGCAAGGGGCTGAGCGCCAGCCGCTGCGACGACGCGAAGCTATCGATTCAGCGCGACGGGGCAGCGCACGAGGCGTATGATCGCCCGATCGAACCGGGAGAGCAACCGTGCGCCTGCCCCCGCTTGCTAACCGGGGCCTTCTTCGCCGACACCGCGCTTGCCCCGGACGACCGGGACAAGGTGAGGGACGGCAAGATCGAACTGAAGGGCGGCGAGGCGGTCGATCTCAGGCTGACCGCCCCGCAGGCACCGGCGACCTATCCGCTCAAGTGCACGCATTTCCTTCATGCCGGGTTCGGCATGAAGGGGAAGATCGTCGTCGACTGACGCGCATCAGAGCTTGCCGAACTTGGCCTCGTAGGCGGCGCTGTCTCCGCTCGAGAGGAGCTTTGCCTGCTCAACCCAGTTGTCGCGGCGCGGACGTCCCGCGAAAGAGCCCAGCTTGGTGTCCAACTCGTCGAGATCCGCCTCGGTCCAGGCCGCGATCTGCTCGTAGCGGGTCACGCCGAGCGAGGTCAGGAGCGTCGCCATCTTGGGGCCGAGCCCCTTGATCTTGCGCAGATCGTCAGCCTCGCCAGCTGCCGTTTCGGCCTTCGGCGCGGCAGGGGCGGGAGCGGGTGCGGGTGCGGAAGTGGTTGTGGGAGTGGGCGCAGGCGCTGCGGGCTTTTTCACCGCGTCGACTTCGTCCTGCGCGGCGACTGCGATCACCTCGCCTATACCGGCCATCGTGCCCGCCATCGCGGGCGGATCGATATGGGCGGCAGGCGGCGCGTCGATCAGCGCCTGGTTGCGCTTGGCCGGAGCGGCCCCTTCATCGAGGACGTCGGGCCGGCGATCGCGCCTGCCCTGCTTCGAGCCATGCACGAAGAGCCAGTAGGCAACGACAATGCCGATCAGCAGAGCGGCGATAAAGATCAGCCAATTGGCTGCGATCATCTGCACCAAGATCTATCCCTTCCGGTTCCACAAGAGCCAGCCGATGCCGAAGCCGACGCAATATGTCAGCAGCACCGAGACGGCCATTTCAAGCCAAAGCGGCATCCGCGCATCCTTTCTGCCACGATCCCGTGGCCTCGCGGATCTGCCCATGACCAAAGTCGGGCGCGCGCTCAACAGACAAGTTCATATCACCCCGGCCCCGGCGTATCGATCGGCGTCGGCTTGACCGGCGCGGACGTGATCACCGAGAATTCGATGCGGCGGTTCGCCGGATCGAGCGGATCGAGCCCCGGAATCGGATCGCGCGAACCTACGCCCGTCGCCCGCAATCCATCAGCCGGGATGCCGCGGCCCACAAGGGCCCAACGTACCGCTTCCGCCCGCGCCCTGGACAGCGCGACATTGGCCTCGTTGTTGCCGACCCCGTCGGTATGGCCGGTAACCGCAATGATGCTGCCCACGCAGGGCCGCAGGGCATGGGCAACTTCATCAAGCAGCCGTTCGCTGGCCGGGTCGATGCGCGCGCTCGCTTCGGAAAAGCGGATCGTGCGGGTTCGCAGGATCGTCTGGACATCGTCCTGGCAATGCAGCGTCGTTACCGCCGGAACGCCCTCGCCGTCGCGCGCCCAGCTGACCCCGCCGATGCCCGGAATTTCGGCCACGGCCGCCGCGACGCGGGTGCGCGTGGCCGTGTCGAGCTTATTGCCACCGGACAGGATCGGGTGGCGCGTGTACCAGCCATAGCGATCGCGAAATGCCAGTTCGATGCCCTGCCCGCCCGCCGCATCGCGCGCTGCTGCCGCCTTGCGTTCAAGCTCCTCGATGAAAACCGGCCCGTAAAGCCGCGAGGCGGCGAAGGACAAGGCCAGGCACAGGGCAGCTCCGGCTGCAGCAATCGAGGCACGGCGCGGGTTCATGCCCTCAAGCCTAGGGCGCAAACCCGGCGCTGTCAGCCTCCTTCGCGCGAATTGCCCCCAAGCGAATCGGCGACGTCGACAAGCTTGACGAACTCCTGCCGCCAGTAATCGTCCTGGGCACCGGCAAGCTGGCGGATCTGCGCGGGGGTGAAGCCGCCCAGCAGGTCGTCGCCGCGCAGCGACTGGCCGAAGGCGGCAACCGCGGCAGCAAAGGCGAAATCCCCCCGCGGCCGCGCGGCGGCGGCCATCAGGCGCGCAGGAACCGGACGCTCGATCAGCTTCGAGATTTTGCCGCCGGGCAGTTTGTAGCGCAGCTTGACGAAGGCCAGCTCGCCGGACTGCCTTGCCGCCGCCGGCAGCGGATCGTCATAGCGGCGCGGCGCGATCCAGCCTTTCGCACCGGCAGGAACGATCTCGTAGATCGCGGTGACCTGGTGGCCGGCGCCGATGTCGCCGGCATCGACCTTGTCATTGTCGAAATCCTGTTCGCGCAGCGCCCGGTTCTCATAACCGAGCAGGCGATACTGGCTGACCTGGGTGGGGTTGAACTCGACCTGGATCTTCACGTCCTGGGCGATGGTGAACAGGGTAGAGCTCATCTGCTCGCCCAGCACCTTCTTCGCTTCCAGAGCGCTGTCGATATACGCGTAGTTGCCGTTCCCGTGGTCGGCGATCTGCTCCATCAGCGCTTCATTGTAATTGCCCTGCCCGAAGCCGAGCGTGGTGAGCGTGATGCCGTTGTCGCGCTCTTTTTCGATCATGGCGATCAGGTCGTCGCGGTTGGTGACGCCGACGTTGAAATCGCCATCGGTGCCGATGAGGATACGGTTCACCCCGCCTTCGATGAAGTTGTCCCGGGCAATGTTGTAAGCCAGCTGGAGCCCGGCGGCCCCGGCAGTCGATCCTCCGGCCTGCAATCGATCCAGCGCATCGCGGATCTTGCGGGTGTCGTTGGTCGGCTCGAGCACCAGCCCGGCCGCACCGGCATAGACGACGATCGAGACCTTGTCCTGCTTGCCCAGTTCACCCGCGAGCCCGGCCAGTGCCGACTTGAGCAGCGGCAGCTTGTCGGGCGCGTTCATCGAGCCGGACACGTCGACAAGAAAAACGAGGTTGGCGGGCGGCCGTCCCTCGCGCGGGAGGTCATAGCCACGCAGGCCCACGCGCAGGAGCCGGGTGGCCGGGTTCCAGGGCGTGAGCGCAAGGTCGGTCGTCACAGAAAAGGGAACTTCCCGGCTTTCGGGCCGCGCATAGTCGTAGCGAAAATAGTTGATCATCTCCTCCGTGCGCACGGCACGTGCCGGGGGCAGCTGGCCTTGCGTCAGGAAGCGGCGGGCATTGGCATAAGCGCCGGTGTCGACGTCGACCGAGAAAGTCGAGACGGGCTCCTCGCGCGCGAGATGGACGGGTGAGACTTCCTTGCCCTCGTATTGCTCACGCCCGGGGTCGGTCGCCACCTGTACCGGCGGAACGAGAAGCCGCGAAGAATAGGGTGGAGGAGGTGGAGGGGGTGGAGGCGGTGGAGGCGGTGGAGGCGGCGCGGCCATCGCGATCGACGCCGGCGGGGCGACTTGCGCCTCGGCCTGCACCGAGCCCGCGTTCTTGCGCTGCGCGGTGGTCACGATCGTGGTCCCATCCTGAACGGCCACGGCAGGCGGCGCCTGGGTCGCGGCCTCGCGCGGTCTTGTCGCATCGGCCTGCACGGCGCCCTGCCCGCTTGCCAGATCGCCGGTTTCACCCGCACAGCCGGCGACAAGAAAGAGAACCGTCGAAATACTCGTGCCCGCAATCCATGAACGCGGGCCTGCGTTTTGCTTCGGCATGGCCTTCCCTCCTCTCGGATTCTTTCCCGGAGCGAAGAAGGGCCTAGTGCGGGTTAATCGCGACTGAATGCCGTTGGCGCGCGACGAACCGATTACAGCGAGTTAATCGGGTTCAGGCCGCCTTCGTTTTCTGGAACAGCTTGCGATCTTCCGGACCGAAGGCCTTCTTCCAGATGACGTAGAGGTACGAACCGAGGATTGCGGGGATGCCGAAAAGCAGTTCGGCCCATTCCGGCAGGTACTGCGTGGCGAGGAAACCGATGACGACCGCCGGAGCGGCCGCCCAGACCAGCGCCCAGCGCCAGTTGTTGATCTTCTCGCCAAGGTGCTTTGCCAGCATCCACGACTTGACGACCGAGGCGAAGCCCAGCGCCAGCATCAGCGCGATTGCAGCGGCTGCCGCCTGGTACAGCGAATTGTAGCCATAGTGCTGCATCAGCATGATGCCTGCCAACGTCAGGGCCGCCTGCAGGCCGATGGTGACGACCGAGACCACGAGGTTCTTGACCCGGGCGACGTAGATCAGCGCCGCCTCGCTGACGACTGCCGTCGCGGCGACGACTTCTGCCGCCAGCAGGAAGGCCAGTGCGCCGGTGCCGCCGACAAACTCGCGCCCGACGAGGCCCATGACGCCTTCACCCGGAATACCGAGTGCAAGCGCAATGCCGGCCTGCGCCGCGGTGATCCAGAAGCCCACCTGGCAGACCTGCCGGGCAATCGCCCCGTAGTCCTTTTCCTTCAGGTTGCGGGTGATGACCGGCCCCAGCACCGGCTCGAAGCTGGTCTTGAGCTTCTGCGGCAGGCTCGCGACCTGCTGGGCAGCGTAGTAGACGCCCACCGCAGCGGGCGGCGCAAGGAAACCGAGCATGAAGATGTCGACGCGGCGCGTCCCCCACTCGATCGTGTCGGCCAGGGCGATCGGCATCGAACGGACCGCAAGACGGCGCATCTGCCCGCCCTTGGGGCGCCAGTGATGCGGCAGGCCGTATTCGCGGATGAAGGGGATGAAGGCCGTGATCGCCGCTGCGAAGATCGAGGCGATATAGGCCAGCGAAAGGCCGCTTTCGGGCGCAATCCAGATCATCGCGCCCGCCATGATCGAGATCGTCCATGGCTCGACGATGGCGCGCGACCAGACCGTCGGGCTGATCCGCAGGCGATAGGCCAGTGCCGCCAGCCAGATCTCGGTCAGGGTCAGGGGCGGGATGGCGATCACCATCAAGCGGTCGATCTCGGTGTACTTGCCGCCCGGGAACGTCAGCGCGGGCACGAACCAGAGGATCAGTGCCGCCGCGCACGAGGCGAGGATCGCGAGGACCATGCCATCGGCAACGACATTGGCGGGATGGACCTCGCCCTCGGTATCGGAGAGGCGCTGCGCCAGACCGCGTTTCTCGCCCATCGTGCAGATCATTGCGCACAGTTCGATCACCACCAGCGCGGAGGCGAAGCGACCGAGTGCGGCCGGACCGTAGACCGCGGCGCGGCCGGCGATGAAGAGAAACGGTATGCGCGCGGCCAGGCGCAGGAAGAACCCGAAGAAGTTCGTCCGCCCGCCCTTGGCCAGCGCTGCAATGTCATCCCGGTCGCCGGAACCGGGCGCGCCCTGGGCGCTGCCGGAAGTCTCGCTCAAGTACTGGCTTCCTGCTCTGCGCGCAGCGGCCGTGCGAGCATGTCTTCAACTACGGTTCCTGCAGGCGCATCGCCCTTCAGCAAGCGGCACACGGCCTGGACGATGGGCATGTCGATCCCCTCGCGCGCGGCCAGTTCGGCAAGGACCGGCGCGGTGGCCGCGCCTTCAGCAACGCTGTTCTTGCCCGAGAGGGCCGCCGCCGCAGACTGACCCTGCCCGATCGCAAGACCGAGCGAGAAGTTGCGGCTGGAAGTGGAATTGCAGGTCAGTACCATGTCGCCCAAGCCGCAAAGGCCGGCCAGCGTCTCAGCCCGCGCGCCGCGCGCGATGCCGAAGCGCAGCATCTCGGCATAGCCGCGCGCGATCAGTGCCGCACGGGCGTTCTGGCCGAGGTTGAGCCCCTCGACGACGCCGCAGGCGATGGCGAGGACGTTCTTGACCGCGCCGCCGATCTCGGCGCCGATGACATCGTCGGAATAATAGGGGCGCAAGGTGTGGCGCACGATCAGCGGCGCCAGCCGGTCCCACTGCGCTTCCCCGCCCGCGCAGGCGAGCGTCACCGCGGTCGGCAGCCCGGCGGCAACCTCATGCGCGAAAGTCGGCCCGGACAGCACCGCCAGCTGTGCATCCGGCGCGGCAGCGGCCGCGACATCGGACATCAGGCGCCCGGTGCCGGCCTCGATCCCCTTGGCGCACAGGACAAGGTCATGCTCACCCTTGGGCAACAGGGCGATGATGGAGGCCAGGAACTGCGCAGGCACCACCAGCAGCAGCGCCGACAATCCCGCCATCTCTGCAAGATCGCCGGTAGCGCGGATCGTCGGGGAAAGCCCGGCGCTCGGCAGGAACAGGCTGTTGCGGTGCTGCGCGTTGATTTCGGCCACGACTTCGCTCTCGCGCGCCCAGAGCAGCACGTCGCTGCCGTCGCTCGCCAGCGACTGCGCCAGGGCCGTGCCCCAGGCGCCTGCGCCGATGACCCCAACCTTGCACGTCATGCCTTCACTCCCGCGCCGCGAACGGCTTCTGCATTGGGATCGAGCGGCCAGCGCGGGCGCGCGGCCGTATCCAGCGGATCCGACTGCCCCAGCGCAAGACGTTCCACGCCCGCCCAGGCGATCATTGCCGCATTGTCCGTGCACAGGCCCAGCGGCGGCGCAACGAAAGGCAGGCCGTGATCCTGTGCCAATGCCTCCAACGCACCGCGGATCGCCGTGTTCGCAGCGACCCCCCCGGCCACGACCAGCGCGTTCATTTCACTCACACCCCTGAGCGCGCGCCGCGTGCGGTCGATCAGGCAGTCGATCGCAGCCTGCTGGAACGAAGCGGCGATATCCGCATCGGTATAGTCCGGATCCGCCGCCGCATCGAGGGCATGCTTGGCGCGCATGACCGCGCTCTTGAGGCCCGCGAAGGAGAAGTGCGGCTCGGCCGATCCGACCAGCGGACGCGGCAGGGGCACTTTTTTCGCATCGCCCTGCGCGGCCAGCCGCTCGACCGCGGGGCCGCCCGGATAGCCGAGGCCCAGCAGCTTGGCGGTCTTGTCGAAAGCCTCGCCCAAGGCATCGTCGATGGTCGTGGCCAGGCGGCGGAACTGCCCGACACCTTCGACCGCGAGAATCTGGCAGTGGCCGCCCGAAACGAGCAGCAGCAGATAGGGATAGGCCAGCGTCTCGTCAGCCAGGCGGGGCGAGAGGGCATGGCCTTCAAGATGGTTGATCGCGATGAGCGGCTTGTCGGTCGCCATCGCCAGGGCCTTGGCCGTAACGAGGCCGACCATCACGCCGCCGATGAGGCCGGGACCGGCCGTGGCGGCGATGGCATCGACCTCTTCCAGTTTCATGCCGGCATCGGCCAGCGTGGCCTCGATCAGCGGAGCGAGGCGCTCGGCATGGGCGCGCGCGGCGATCTCGGGCACGACGCCGCCATAGGGGCGGTGCACCTCGTCCTGCGACGCGATGCGCTGCGCAAGAATGACGCGCCCGTCGGTCACGAGCGCGGCAGCCGTTTCATCGCAGGAAGATTCTATCCCGAGAACTGTCCTCATCGCGACTTTCCCTGAACGACAATGCCGGGTAGCACAACCCGCCGATGGCACACGATAAACAAGACATGAAACTCCGCCTCGGCACCCGCCGATCACCGCTTGCCATGGCCCAGGCCGAGGAAGCGCGCGATCGCCTGGCCGCGGCCCATGGAATCGATCCTGCGCATATAGAGATCGTCGCGGTTACCGCCAGCGGCGATCGCATCCAGGACCGCGCCCTCGCCGAAATCGGCGGCAAGGCCCTGTGGACCAAGGAACTCGACGCCTGGCTGGCTGCCGGGGAGATCGATTTCGCCGTGCATTCGGCCAAGGACGTGGAGACGATCCGGCCCGATGCTTTCGCGATCTGCGCGGTGCTGCCGCGCGCGGACGTGCGCGATGTGCTGATCGGTGCCGACAGCATCCACGCCCTGCCGCCCGGCGCCGTGGTCGGCACCAGCGCCCCGCGCCGCGCAGCGCAACTGCTTCACGCGCGCCCGGACTGCTCGGTCATCACCTTTCGCGGCAACGTCGCCACCCGCCTCGCCAAGCTGGCCGCGGGGGAAGCCGACGCGACCTTCCTTGCCGCCGCCGGGCTCGAGCGCCTGGGCCAGACCGGAACCGGCCACCCCCTGGCCGAGGATGAATGGCTCCCGGCACCGGGACAGGCCGCCATCTTGATCGAATGCCGCGCCGACGATGCGCGCACCCACGAGATTCTCTCGGCCATCGACGATGCCCCCAGCCGGTCCGCAGTGATGGCCGAGCGCGCGCTGCTCGCATCGCTGGGCGGCAACTGCCACAGCCCGATCGCCGTGCTGACCCGCCTGGAAGGGGACCGGATCGTGCTGCGCGCCGCCCTGTACAGCCCGGACGGCGCCGAGAAGGTGGAAGGCGAAATCCGGTTTGCCGCGGGCGACCTCGAGGCCCCCGCCAGACTGGGTGCGGATCTCCTGTCCCGCGCGGTCCCGGCCATCGCCGCTCATTTCGACGGACCGGCCTGAGCGGGGCGATGACCCCTCTCGTCATCATTCGGCCTGAACCCGGAGCGGGTGCCACGAAAGTCGCAGCCCATGCCATGGGCCTCGATGCGCGCTGCTACCCCCTCTTCGCGATCCGCGCGCTCGAATGGGAGCCGGTTCCTGCACGCGAAGTCGACGCGATCCTGCTGGGCAGCGCCAATGCCCTGCGCCATGGCGGCGCGGCGCTGGAAACCTACCGCGGGCTTCCCGCCTATGCCGTGGGCGAAAAGACGGCCGATGCGGCCCGGGCCGCCGGCCTTGACATCGTGGCGACCGGAAAAGGCGGGCTGCAGCGCGTACTGCCTGACCTCGAGCCCGGACACCGTCGCCTGCTTCGGCTCGCCGGACGCGAACGGGTCGAGCTTTCGCTGCCCCCCGGCGTAACCATGACCACCCGCGAGGTCTATGCCAGCGAACCCCTGCCCCTCCCCGCGGACCTGAAGCGCCTGTTGACTGCGCCTTGTGTGGTCCTGCTGCATTCCGGCGAGGCTGCCGCCCACTTCGCACAGTGCGTGGAGGCATCGGGAATCGACCGCGGGACCGTTTCCCTGGCCACCATCGGCCCCCGCGTGGCCGAACGGGCGGGCGATGGCTGGGCCGCGTTGCACAGCGCCGACGAACCGAGCGATGCCGCCTTACTGGTCTTGGCCTCGCAGATGTGCCAAGACACCGCAAACAGGGTCCCATAACCGAAAAAGGCTCGATGCAGGACAGTTCAGCGATATCCTCTGCAACCCATACCCGCCCGCGCTCGCGCAGCGGGGTGATCTTCGTGGCTTTGCTCGCCTTCCTGCTGGGCGCCCTGCTGGTCGCCTGGGCGGGTTCGCGCGGCTATCTCGACAAGCTGCAGCCGGTCGAAGAACCGACCGAAGAGCCCGCCGCGATTGCCGAGCCGGATACCGAAAGCGTCATTGCCGACACGAGCACGCAGACCTCCCAGCCCACCGCCAAGCAGCTTGCCGCTATTGGATCGATAGAAGGGCGCCTCGCGCTGCTGGAGGACCGGCTTTCCCGCATCGATTTCCAGACCGACGCCGCATCGGGCAATGCCGCAAGGGCCGAGGGCCTGCTGATCGCCTTTGCCGCACGCCGCATGGTCGATCGCGGCGAGCCGCTCAGCTACGTCGCCGACCAGCTGCGCCTGCGTTTCGCCAATGCCCAGCCGCGCGCGGTGCAGACGGTGATCGATTTCTCGAAGAACCCCGTCACCATCGACGAATTGCGCGCGCGCCTGGAGGCGCTTTCACCCGAACTGAGCGCGACCGGCAGCGACATGAGCCTGTGGGACCGTGCCCGCACCGAACTGGCCGGGATGTTCAAGGTCCACCGCGATTCGGCGGCGCTGATGAGCCCGTCGGCAAGAATCGAACGCGCCAGCGTCATGCTTACCGCCAAGCGCATCGGCAGCGCGGTCTCCGAAGTGGAACGCCTGCCGGGCGCGGAAGCCGCCGACCGCTGGATCGCCGACGCCCGCCGCTATGAGGAAGTCCAGCGCGCACTCGACCTGCTGGAAACGACGGCCATGCTCGAACCGCGCCGCCTGCAGGATGCCGAGGGCCACAAGGTCGATCAGCCCAGCCCACTGGCCACGCCCGGCACGCCGGAATCCATGCCCGGCGAAGACAGCGCAGATCAACCGATGGAAATGCCGGTCAACTGACGCGGGCGCGCCGGCCGGGCCTGCGTCCTTATCCCTGCAGCAGTGCGGGCAACTTGCCCGACATGCCCCGCGCCTCGTCCATGAAGAAGCGCTTGAGCGTCGGCATGCGCTGCACGGCGCCCATGCCAAGGCGCCGCGCCGCGCTGGGCAGGCGGCCCGGGATCCCGAAGAGGCGGGTCAATCCGTCGGTCACCGACATGACCATGAAGGCATCGAGGCTGCGCCACTTCTCGTACCGGGCCAGGAGCTGCGCATCGCCCGGCTCAAGGCCGAGACGCATGCCTTCGGTCAGCACTTCCAAGAGCGCACCGACATCGCGCAGGCCCAGATTGAGTCCCTGACCGGCAATCGGATGCATGCCGTGCGCGGCATCGCCGATCACTGCGAGGCGGTCGTCGATCACGTGACCTGCATGGTGGAACCGCAGCGGATAGGACATGCGCGGCGCGGATAGCGAGATCGCGCCCAGCACGCCGTGCATGCGCGATGCCACTTCGTTGACGAACATCGCGTCAGGCATGGCCGTGATCCCGGCGGCGTCCTTTTCCGCGACGGTCCAGACCAGCGCGCTGCGATGGCGGCCCTCCTCGTCGTCGAGCAGCGGCAATAGCGCGAAAGGCCCGGCGGGATAGAAGATCTCCCACGCGGTATTGTCATGCGGCTTTTCATGGAACAGCCCGGTCACGAAGGCGCGGTGCTTGTAGTCCCACTTGGCCAGCGCGAAACCGGCTTCGTCGCGAGTGGGCGACTGGCGCCCTTCCGCCGCGACGAGCAAGCTCGCCTTGAGCACGCGGCCGTCGGATAGCTCGACCTCGACACCGTGAGGCCCGCGATCGCGGCGCACCGCCTCGGTCTTCACGTGCCAGGCGATGTTCGGTTCCTGCCGCGCCGCATCGAACAGCGCGATGCGCAAGTCGCGGTTGGCGAACATGCGGCCCAGCGAGCCTTCCTCGGGCTTGGGCGTGAAATCGATCCGGCCCGGCTTCATGCCGTCGGTTACCGCGATGGAATCGATCGGACAGCCCAGCGCATCCAGACTGTCGGCGATACCGATGTTGCGGAACAGGTTCCAGCTCGCGGTAGAAATCGCCGAGGCGCGGCCATCGGCGCCGACCGCGGTCAGGTCAGCGGGATCGGCCCGGTCGATGACGTGGCTGGTGATGCCCGAGCGGGCGGCCGCCAGTGCCAGCGTCATGCCGACAAGGCCGCCGCCAAGGATGATCAGGTCGCGGCGCTCCCCGGGTTCGGGAGAAGCCGCCTGCTGCATGGTCGTCTGCGATTCGCTCATCGCGAGCAGCTATCGGCCTCCGAAGCGTCGATGTCGAGACACCTGCCATCCCAGGTCCCCGCCGGTTCGACCAGACCGATCTGTGCGGCGAGCGTCGGCGCGATGTCGACTGTCTCCACCGGCTGCGGCTGCTCCATCGTCACCATGCCCCGGCGCCAGAACAGCATCGGCACGCGGCGGTCATAGTCCCAGGGGCTGCCGTGGGTGGCGGTATAGCCCGGATGCGGCTCGGTGCCGGGCACGACGCCGCGCTTCGTCATCATCAGAACCTCGCCCGAGTGGGCGGGGTTGTAGGAGGCCGCGACGCGTTCGATCATCGTCCAGTCCTGCGGATTGCCGCTGGGGATCTTGGCCGCCTTGAGCTCATCGGCGGTAAAGACCGCCGCAATCTGCGGGTTCGCCTTGAGCCGGGCGACCAGTGCCGCGATCACCTTGCGGCGCTCCCTGGCGCTCAGGCCGTCGGCCAGCCAGATGTCGCCCGAACTGCCCGCACCGTACAGGAGCGGCCCCGACTTCGCAGTGATCCCGGTATCCTGCGACACCGCTTGCGCCAGAGCCTGGCCGGTCAGCGAAGGATCGAGGCGGGCCGCATCGGGCACGCCCTGCTCGCGCAGGCGCTCGGGCGCGTCGATGCCGCCGTGATCCGCCGACAGCACGACCAGGTAATCGATTCCGCGCGCATCGAGAGCATCGAGCAGGGTTCCGATGGTCTGGTCGAGCTGCGCCATCTGGATGCACATCTCGACGCCCTCGGTGCCAAAGGCATGGCCGACCTTGTCGGTCGCCGAATAGCTGACGGAAAGAACGTCGGTGACGTCATCCTTGCCAAGGCCCATCTCGTCGACAAGGCGCACGGCCATGTCGGTGGTCGCCGCATCCATCCGCGGGCTGACGCTGAAGCCCTTGAAGTCGCCCGCCTTGAGCGGAAAGCGATAGGTACCGATCGAGAATGTACCGAGCGACATTGCGCGATCGACCGCGCCGCACCAGCCCGGGACCGGCAGGTCGCCGCTGCCCGCGCTCACGGTCTGAGCCAGCGCGGCATTCTCGGCCTGCGCTGCGGGCGACAGCTTGCGGTCGGCATAGCTGGTGAAGCCCTTGCCCTTGAACCAGTAGGCGGCATCGGCGGTGTGCCCGCTCATCATCACGACCGCACGGTCCTTGGCCGAGACCGCGACATTGAGCGCGGCCGGGTTGCGCTGCTTCATCAGGTCGCCCAGCGTCGGCGCCTTGAGATGATCGGGCGAGACGACCGGATCGTCTGAAGTGCTCTGCGGATTGCTCTCGTCCTCGGCACAATAGACCTGCTTGTCCTCGCGGCCGATGCCCGGGACATACCAGTTGTTGGCGATGATGCCGGTGCGTGCCGGGTGAACGCCGGTCAGCAGCGTCGAATGGCCGGGGCATGTCTCGGTAGCGGCATGCGACTGGAAGCCCGACGGGAACACCGCGCCGGTCAGCAGGCGGCCAAGGCCGTGGCTGTAATGCTCACGATACTGGGCGAAGAGGTCGGCGGAAAATTGGTCGACCGAAATGGCCAGGATCATCTTCGGCTTTTCCTGCGCAGCCGCGGCCGCAGGTGCCTGCGGAGACGGCGCATCTTCGGCAAATGCGGGTGATGAGAGAGCTGCGAAACCGGCAAGAACGAGCGGTGCGAGGCGAAGGCGCGAAGTAAAGGACATATGGGGGGAGGTTCCTTGAAAAGTCAGCGCAATGCAGGCAATGCAACTTTGGCCGGAGCGAATATGTTTCGCAAGGCCGCCGGATGCACGGGAGCTTCATGGATACGCGCCGCTATCGCCTGTTTGTGGCAGTCATGTGTCACCTGCTGGCCCTGTTCCTGCTTCCGGCGACAGTATCGGCAGCGCCAAACCATATCGCTGCGCAGCTGGTGGCCGGGCCGCCTGCCCCGGATGGCGACCACGTCACCCTCGCGATAGACATGAAGCCTGAAAAGGGCTGGCACGGCTACTGGACCAATCCGGGCGACGCGGGGCTGGGCATGCAGCTCGACTGGGCCCTGCCTTCCGGCGCGAAAGTCGGCCAGCCGCAGTACCCGGTACCGCACACGCTGATCGTCTCCGGGCTGATGAACCATGTCTATGAGAGCGACTACGCGGTTCTCGTGCCGCTGACCCTGCCTGCGAATGCCAGGCCGGGCAGCCGCCTGCCGGTGCGCGTCAAGGCGCAGTGGCTGGCCTGCACCGACCAGATCTGCGTGCCCGAACGCGCCGACCTTGGCACCGAAGTGATTGTCGGTGCGCCGGGCGAGGACCCCGCCCGCTTTGCCGAATGGACCCGCCGCCTGCCCGCGCCGCTGGGCGCGCCGGTCGAGATGGCGCTTTCCGACCAGTCCCTGCGTCTCGCGATCCCGCTTCCGGCTTCGGTCGACCTTGGCGAACCGCACGTCTTCATCGCGCAGGACAAGGTGGTGGACTACGCCGCGCCGCAGGTTTTCGCGCGCAAGGGCGACCTGCTGCTGGTGACGATCCCGCGCGTCGGTTTCGACCCGCAGAGCCCGGCAGTGATCGAAGGCGTGCTCAAGTTCGACCGCGCCGGAAACGGCATTTCCTTCACCGCACGGCCCGGCACGGTGCCGACGGGCGGGGAAACGATCGCAGCCGGCGGCGCACCTGTGCTGCCCTCCTTGCCATGGCTGCTGCTCGCCGCGCTGGCAGGCGGCTTGCTGCTCAACGTCATGCCCTGCGTCTTCCCGATCCTCAGCCTCAAGGCGCTCAGCCTCGCCCGCGCGGGCGAGAGCGAGGCCCATGCGCGGATCGAGGGCCTTGCCTATGCAGCCGGCGTCATCGCCGCGTGCCTGGCGCTGGGCGGCGTCCTGCTGGTGCTGCGCGCCGCGGGTGAGGAAGTAGGCTGGGCCTTCCAGTTGCAGGAACCGCTGGTGGTGGTCGGCCTGCTGCTGCTGGCAAGCGCCATTACCGCCAACCTGCTCGGCCTGTTCGAATTCGCCGTTCCCGGTTTCGTGTCCGGCGGCAGCCCGCGCAGCTATACGCAGGGCGCCTTCGCCACCGGCCTGCTTGCCGCCTTCGTCGCGACGCCCTGCACCGGGCCGTTCATGGCGAGCGCGATGGGCGCGGCGCTGCTGCTGCCGGTCGTGCCCGCGCTGACCCTCTTCGCCGCGCTGGGCCTGGGCATCGCCTTGCCCTTCATCGCCGTTGCATTCATCCCGGCCCTGCGCCGCCGCCTGCCCAGGCCCGGGGCGTGGATGCGCCGCTTCAGGCTGATCATGGCCGTGCCGATGGGCCTGACCGCGCTGGCCCTCGCATGGCTGGCGTGGAAAATCGGAGGCGAATGGTTCCTGCTGGGCGCACTGCTGTTCACCGGCGTCGTCCTCGTGGCGCTCGCCGGGGCCGGCATGGCCCAGCGCCGGGGTCGCAGCGCCGCGCCCGCAGCTTTGCTTGCGACCTTCGCTGCCGTTGCCGGACTTGCCCTCCTGCCGCGTCCGGGCCCGCGTGCCGCGCATGTCGACAGCATCCTGAAGACCGCGCCGTTCGGCGAGGAAGCGCTGTCGCAGGCGCGCGCTTCGGGCAAGCCGGTCTTCGTCTACATGACGGCGGACTGGTGCCTGACCTGCAAGGTCAACGAGGAAGTAGCCATAGAGCGCGAGGACACCCGGGCCGCCTTCGAAAAGGCAGGCGTAGTGGTGCTGCGCGGAGACTGGACCCGGCGCGATCCGGATATTACCCGCTATCTCACCGCTCAGGGCGCGGCCGGTGTTCCGCTCTATGTCTGGTATGCACCGGGCCGCACGCCCGAGAAGTTGCCGCAGGTTCTCACCCCAGCACTGCTGGCGGAAAAAGCGGGCCGCTGATCCGGCCCGTCAGGCCGGAATCAGATGATCTCCGCCATGCCTTCCAGCGCCTCGCGCAGCTTGGCGAGAGCCTGCGCCTTGAGCTGGTGGACGCGCGGGATCGAGACATCGAGCACTTGCGCGATTTCGGAGAGATTCAGTTCCTCCACGAAATAGAGCGAGACGATCAGCTTGAGCCTCTCGGGAAGCTCGGCGATGGCGGCGATGACCGCCTCGCGCATCTCCTCTTCCTGGAGGATGGAAAGGCTGTCGGGGGTCTCGTCGGCAAAGGCCATGTTCTGGTCCGAATAGATCTCGTCGATCGGCTCGAAGTGCAGCGGCTGGCTGGAATCGCGCAGGGCGTGCAGTTCCGCTTCGTCGATGCCCATGGCCTCGGCCAGTTCCTGCGGCAATGGATCGCGGCCCAGCACCCCGCGCAGTTCGGTCTGCTTTTCGGCCAGCAGGCGACGCCTTTCGCTGGCACCGCGTGACATCGGAAGCGTCCGGCGGATCAGGTCCACCATCGCCCCGCGCACGCGCATCTTGGCATAGGCGGCAAAGCCGTCCTCGCCCGGCCCCTGATGACGCTGGGCGCACTCGGTCAGGGCGACGAGGCCAGCCTGCATCAGGTCTTCGAGTTCGATACCGGGCCGGCCGGTTCCGTTCACATGCCAGGCAAGCCGCCTGACCATGGGCAGGAACCGGCGAACCCGGTCCGCCACGTCACCCTGATAGGCGCCACTGACACGCCGGGACTGCGCAGTGTTGACCTTGTAGGTCGGCGCGGGCGCGAATGCATTGGGATCGTGCTTCATGCTGCCATGCTTTCAGCTGGATCGTTATGGTCTGGTCGCGGCAGGCCCGGAGCCTGTCGCTGCGGCGGCGCACTGCCGATGACGTCGACCACCTCGATCGGTTGGGTCGCCGGCAGTTCGGCAATGCTGAGTACGAGACACGAAGGCGCGCGCAGGCGCAGCAGCGCGGCCAGGGTACGGCGGGCGCGGGGCTGGACGACCAGCGTCAGCGGGATCGCGCCCGGGCCGCGGGCCTCCGACAGTTCGGAAACGCGCTCGCCGATCATGCGGGCGAGGTCGGGTTCGATCACCGGCTGACCGGTGACCGGGTCCTGCATCCCTTGGACGATGGCGGATTCCAGCCCGGCGTCGAGCGTCAGGACCGGAAGCCGCTCGTGCGGTGGGCAGATGCGCCCGACGATCAGGGCGCCAAGGTCCGCGCGCAGGAGTTCCACCAGCCGGTCGTGATCGACCGTCTGCTGCACCGCGCGGCTGAGGCTCTGCAGGATCGGCAAGGGATGCGAGATCGGGATGTGATCTTCCAGCAGCGAGCGCAGCAGGCGGGTGATCGCAGCCAGCGTGAGCGGCTGGGGATGGATCGTCTCGACAAGGCCCGAGGCATGTTCCTTGAGCGATTCCAGCAAGTCCTTGACCTGGTCGGGACCGAGCATGTCCTGCGGACGTTCCGACAGGAGCTGGTTGAGGTGCGTGGCGATAACGGTGCCGGCATCGACGGTAAGGAAGCCCTCTGCCGTGGCATGGTCGCGCTGGGCCGGGTCGATCCACAGCGCCGGGCAGCCGAAGCTGGGATCGCGCGTCGCCTCGCCCTTGAGCGTGTGGTTGGGCCGCACTTCGCCGGCATCGATGGCCAGCACCTTGTCGGCGCGGATCATGGCGCCGCCCAGGTTCACCCCGCCCAGCATGATGCGATATTCGTGCGGCGGCATGTCGAGCGCGTCGCGCACCCGGAACTGCGGCACGATGAAGCCGAACGCCTGGCTGAGTTGCTTGCGCACGCCGGTGACGCGCTGGACAAGCGGTGAACCCTTGCGGTCGTCCACCAGCTGGACGAGTCCATAGCCCAGCTCGATGGTGACAAGCGTGTGGTCGGAGACTTCCTCCAGCTCGATCTTCGCCGGATCGACGGGTTCGGGCATCGGCTCGGCCACGACCACCGGGCGGTCGCGCCGCTTCTTGAGCGCATACCACAACCAGAAGGCGAGACCCGATGCGGGCAGGAAGATCGACTGCGGCATCGCCGGGATCATGCCCATCGCGCCAAGCACGACGGCAACCGGCAACCAGGTGCCGGGATCGGCAAACTGGCCGCCGATCTGGCCGGCAAGGTCGCGGGTGTCGGCAACGCGGGTGACGATGACCGCAGCGGCAATCGACAGCAGAAGCGAGGGAACCTGCGCGACCAGCGCGTCGCCGATGGCCAGGGTGATGTACGTCTGCGCGGCCTCTCCGGCAGACAGCCCGTGGCTGATCATGCCGAGGCAGAAGCCGGCAATGATGTTCACGCCCAGAATCAGCAGCGCGGCAATCGCGTCGCCCTTCACGAACTTCGACGAACCGTCCATCGAGCCGTAGAAGTCCGCCTCGGTGGACACTTCGCGGCGGCGGGCCTTGGCCTCGTCTGCGGTGAGCAGTCCGGCGGCAAGGTCGGCGTCGATCGCCATCTGCTTGCCCGGCAAGGCGTCGAGGGTGAAACGTGCCGAAACTTCCGACACGCGTCCCGCGCCCTTGGTCACCACGACCAGATTGATGATCATCAGGATCAGGAAGACGAAGATACCGACGGCGAAATTGCCGCCGATCAGGAAGGCGCCGAAGGATTCGATGACCTTGCCAGCGGCCGCCTCGCCCTCGTGTCCGTGGACCAGCACGACGCGCGTCGAGGCGACGTTGAGCGCCAGGCGCAGCAAGGTGGCGAAGAGCAGGACCGACGGGAACGAGGAGAAATCCAGCGGCTTGTCCGCGTTCATCGCCGCCATCAGGATCGCCACCGAAAGCGCGATGTTCATGACGAAGGAGATGTCGAGGACGATGGCCGGGACCGGCACAATCATCAGCACGATGAGCGTGAGGATACCGGCCGGCAACGCCAGCGACCCGGGGTCCGAAACGCGTTTGAACAGATTCACAGTCCGAACCTCGCAAGCTTGGCGTAGGCGTTACGGACATGCGCCGGGGCGGCATCCGCCCCCGAGCCCGAACCGAAAGTGCCTTGGAGAGTTGCGGACATGGAGCGCGTCGCCATCTGCGGCGCCTCGCCCAGTCCGGCATGGAATTCGCGGGCGATTGGCCCCAGGTGCGATTGCGGTGCAGCCGGTGCTGCCGCGAGCTGCGCATTGGTCGACATCGTCGCCCACTGCGCCGGCGCTTCGCCGTTCATCGCCTGCGACACCTTGCCGCGGATGAGATCCATCACCCCGCCGACGCTGCGCGGTGCGCCGCCGTCGTAAAAGATGCCGCGATTGGCCGCTGCCGCCTTGGGCAGGATCGAGGCCGCGCTCTGCGATGGATTGGTATTGAGGGCCGACAGGAACTGGCTGGCCCCGGAAATGCCGAGGAAGTGGGCGAGATATAGCTCGGACGAATCCGGCTCGCGGCCCAGCACGCCGGTCAGCTCGGCGCGGTTGTCGCTGGCCAGTTCGGCAGCCATCATCGCCGAAGTGTCGGGATCGTAGCGCAGCGACATGATCTGCGCGCGCATCGTGGGATCGGTGATCCGCCCACCGTCAATCGCGGAACCGACCCAGTCGAGGCCATGGCGATCGGCATGGCGGTCGAGCGTTTCGACCCAGGTGCCCTGGGTGAACTGATAGAGGCCGGCGGCGCTGGATGTCGACGCCCTGGCGCCCGGGTCCATGCTGGACTCGAGCTTGGCCTGGGCCATCAGGTATTTGAAGTCGACGCCGGTGGCGGCAGCGGCACGCGCAATGGCGGCCTGCACGCGAGTGCCGCCGCCATTCGGGCTTCCTACCCCACCGATACCTGGTGCATCGCTCAATTCCGGCTCCCGGTCGAAAATCTAACCGGGAGTGTTTCAGCAAGAACCGTGCCAAACGGCCCCTGCCGGGAAAGGCAAATGTCAGTTGCGGCCCACTGCCTGCGCATAGCGCGGCGTTGCGTTATAGACCTGCGGACTGCCGACGATGGCGTTGAGACGCGTCGTGACATTGGCGGCAATGATATTGCGGACCTGCCGGTTCACCTCGTTGAGGCGCTTGGCCGTATCGATCAGGCTGCGGCACTCGTCGTCGAGCTCGATGCCGTCGACGCCGCCAAGGGTACCGCACAGGCGGTCCTTGTCGTTGGTCGCACCGACGATTGCGTCGAGGTCGAGACCGGCAAGAGCCTGCCGTTCGCTTTCCAGCACGGCAAGCATCTGCCGCAGGGTGTCACGAAGTTCAGTCCTGGTAATCACTTGCCGCTCCTCAGCAGCACACCGGCTGCAATCATGGCGTCCGCAATTTCGGCGGGAACGAGGGGATAGGTCCCCGATTCCACGGCCTTGCGGATCTGCTTCACGCGTTCGGTATTGACCGGCGGCGCGCTCGGATCGAGCGCCTCGGTCGTCTCCACCGCCGCACCGGCGGCAATCGCCGCCTGCTTGTCGGTCGGCGCAGTTTTACTGACTGCCGCGGCGCCGTTCGCGCCGGGCAGGGAGTCTTTGCCCGCCGTGCGGGCCAGCCTGGCACTGATCGCGGTAATTGCGCGTGCAGGTCCCACTTCGATAGGTGGCATGATGCCGCTCCTTGAAAGTTCCTGCAGCTTAAAACGGCGGGGCTAAGGTTCTTTTAAGGCCCGGGGCAAAAAATTTCGAAATGAGCCGCAAGGTACTAAGGGCAAACCGAAAGTTTTTGTTCAGGGCAAGGGAATGGATACTACGCCCGGCCGTTCGATACGGCCCCGCATCGGTTCGGCACGTGTGCGCGTGCCGGTTACCGGGCGCACCCTGATCCAGTCGCCCACGGCACCTGCATCGAGAGCCTCGCCCGGTTGCGAGACGGAAAAGCCGTCACCGGAAATCGAGATCGCGACCGCATCGCCGCGATTGACCGCATTGGCCACGGGAGCGGCGGCGACCGGAGCGGCCTGGCGCACCGGCACGAAAATCCGCCAGCCGTTGGCATCGCCGCACTGGACGACGACGCTGTCATGCATCGTCGTGCGCCAGGACAGCGCCAGTCCGCTGCGGCAAGGCTGCAGGCGCAGACGGCGGTCGACACCCGTCAAGGCCCCGCCGACCGCGCCGATCGGCGCTCCGGTAAAGCCGGCAACCTGCCGGTCGATCGCTTCGAGATCGGCAAAGCCGGCAAGGGCGGAAGCTGCCGCGGCGGCAGCGAGGACAAGGCCAGTCGTCATCTTCAGGGTATCCTGTAGCTTTAACTTTGGCCCGACTCCTGCAATTTTCGTGCCACTTCCGGCGCATTTTTCTGCGTCCCGCGCGACGAGAGGCTGACTTGCGCAGCCGCCCTGCCCTCATCGTTCACCAGCGGCGCATCGTAAGCAATGACGACGCGCGATGGACCTTGCCCGGGCTCGACGACGATACGTGCGGCGTGGCCTGCCCGCCCCGCCTGCTCGAGCAGGCGCGTGGCTTCGGCCATCGCGCGGGCCTGCGCCTCGGGGGCCTCTCCGTAATGCGCGGTGATCGTGAGCTGCTGGCGCGGATCGACGGCCTGCTGTGCCAGCCACTGCGAAAGCGGCGGCGCACCCGGCGCATCGACATAGACGGCGAGCGGCTCGGATTGCGGCGAAACCGCTGCTCCGCCGCCAGCCTGCGCCGCGACCTTTCCGGCCTTGGCGAAGGCTTCGGGCGGCTGCCGGCTCACCGCGGCGGCCGTTACCATGAACAGGATCAGGGAAAGGTCGGCCAGCGCGGTTTGCCAACCGACCGAGGCGCGCCCGCTCACGCGCGTGAGCCGCGCGCGGCAATGGACGCCACGGCCTTTTCCATGGCCGCAGGGCGCGCATGGGCCGGCAAGGCGGAAACGAGCTGGCCCTCCAGCCAATCGAGCACTTTCTGGCGCTCACGCTCTTCCTTCGCGCCCACCCGGGCCACGACACGCGCAAGCGGAGCGAAAACGATGTTGCCCAGCAGCAGCCCATAGAGCGTCGTCAGCACCGCCATCGAGATTGCGGTGGTGAAATCTCCGGCCCCTTCCGCGCCGCCGGGCAACTGGCTGAGCGAGACAAGCGTGCCGGCAAGTCCGAAAACCGGCGAGAGGTCGGCCGCCTGGTTGAAGGTACGCACGGCGCGGCGATTGCGCACCACGCGGCGGCGTTTGTGGGCGACGTGGGCCGCCTGCAGGGCGCCGATCGAACGGGTTCCGATCAAGGCATCGGTCGCCTCGTCGAATTCCGCATCGCCGAAATGATGCGGTGCCGTGCGGATCACCCCGTGGGTCTGCATTTCGCGCACGTGCCCGGCCAGTTCGGACCGGGCGCGGGAAGCGTCGAAACGCTTGCCGAACAGTCCGCCAAGCGATGCGATCGCCGTGCGTGTGTCCCGCAGGCCGCAGCGCATGACCGTCGCCGCGATCGTACCGCCCACAACGATCAGGGCGCTGGTGGCATCGAACAGATTGTCGACCTGCATGAAGCTGCATCTCCTTCGTGCAGGATAGAACGGACGGCAATGCGGGAATTTCAGGGGCTTGACGGATCCTTTTTGCCGCCATCCGGCAAAGGCTTGCCGCCTTGCCCTGCCGTCTCCGGCAAGAGAGCGGCAGAAGCCCGGAAATCCGCGGCAATCGATGAAACTGGCACGGTCCTTGCGAATAACCGGGGAGATCAAACCTGGAGCCAGGACAAATGCCGCAGGACCTGTTCGGAATTCACGCCAAGGCGCTCGAGCTTCGCTCCGAGCGCATGGGCGTGATCGCCTCGAACATCGCGAATGCCGGGACCCCGGGCTACAAGGCGCGCGACATCGATTTTGCCGCGGCGCTGAAGTCCGCAAGCAACGGCGCCGATATCGAGAGCGCAGCCCAGAGCGCCACGCAATACCGCATTCCGGTGATGCCCTCGCTCGACGGCAATACGGTGGAGCTGCAGAACGAGCAGCTCGCCTTTTCGGAAAACGCCGTCGGCTACGCCACCACGCTCGAGTTCATCCGCTCGCGCGTCGACAACGTCAAACGCGCACTGAGAGGTGAATAGGATGGCCGGTCAGCCCTTTACCATCTTCGACGTCGCACAGCGCGGCATGTCCGCCCAGCTCGTGCGCATGAACGCCGCCGCTTCCAACCTCGCCAATGCCGGCACCGTGTCGGGCAGCGAGGCGGATGCCTACAAGCCGATCCGCGCCGTCTTCGCCGAGGACCTCGATCGCGCCAGCGGCCTTGCCACCGTTCAGGTGCAGGGTGTGGTGCGCGAACAGGCCGCAGCGGTGCGCGAACACAATCCCGACCACCCGCTCGCCGATGAAAACGGCGATGTCTGGGCCGCTCCCGTCGATGAGAACGCCGAGATGGTCGAGATGCTCGAGGCCTCGCGCCAGTACCAGAACATGGTCGAGGCCCTTTCCACCGCCAAGCAACTCATGCTCGACACGATGAGGCTCAAATGACCGTCAGTTCCGTAAATTCGACAAGCGCGTCGACGAGCACCTCGTCGACCAACAAGAATTCGCTCGCTTCGCTCAATTCCGGCGATTTCCTCAAGCTGATGCTCGCGCAGATGCAGCAGCAGGATCCGACCAACCCGGTCGACCAGAAGGAAATGCTCGCGCAGATGGCGCAGTTCTCGCAGCTCTCGAGCACGACCGAGATGTCCGACACGCTGAGCACGATTTCCTCGAAGCTCGACACACTCGTGACGGCCCAGACTTCGACCAACGAGGCCCTGACCTCGCTCGCACAGCAAGTAGCCGCTTCGCAGGCGACCGACAGCTCGACCAGCGCCTGACACTGCATTCCAGGAGACCAACGCCATGTCTTTCTACACTTCGCTTACCGGCCTCAAGAACGCCCAGACCGACCTCAACGTCATCTCGAACAACATCGCCAACGCGGAAACCGGCGGCTTCAAGAAGAGCGACACAGCCTTCGCGGACATCGTCACCAACTCGGTCTTCTCCGACTCCTCGACGACCGTGGGCATCGGCGCGCGCGTCGCGGCGGTGAAGCAGAACTTCTCGCTCGGCCCGATCGACCAGACCGGCAACGCGCTCGATGTCGTGATCAACGGCGACGGCTTCTTCACGGTCGTTTCGCCGACTTCGGGCCAGACGGAATATACCCGCGCCGGTTCGTTCTCCATCGACGGTCAGGGCTTCATCAAGAACGCGCAGGGCTCGCGCGTCCAGGTCTTCCCGGTCGACGCAACCGGCACCGTCACTTCGACCACGACCCTCCAGGATGCGCAGTTGCCGCAGACCAATGCCGCCGGCTCGATCTTCGCGGGCGTGTCCATCGGCGACAGGGGCGAGGTCGTCGCCACTTATGCCGACGGCTCCAACACCACGGTGGGCGTCGTTGCGCTTGCCTCGTTTCTCGCCCCCAACGGCCTGAAGCAGATGGGCAACGCTAGCTGGACTGCGACCGGCAATTCCGGCGCCGCCAGCTACGGCGAACCCAAGACGGGTCTCTACGGCTCCATGCTGTCGGGCTCACTGGAGCGCTCGAACGTGGACATCGCCGAGGAACTGGTTTCGCTGATCACCGCGCAGCGCAACTTCCAGGCCAATGCCAAGGCCATCGATACCGCCTCGCAGATCTCGCAGACCGTCATCAACCTGCGGACCTGAAGCCAGCAGTAGCAAACCCTGACAAGGACCTGATCCCATGGACCGGCTGATCTATACCGCCGTTTCCGGCATGAATGCCTCGATGACGCGCGAGCGCGTGATCGCAAGCAACATGGCCAATGCCCAGACCATCGGCTTTCGCAAGGAAATCATCCAGGCGACGCCGATGACGCTGGAAGGCCCGCAGCTGGAAGCGCGCGCGATGACCAGCACCGAAGTGCGCGGCGCATCGATGAAGGAAGGCTCGGTCACTTCGACCGGCAATCCGCTCGACGTCGCGCTCGACGGCGATGCCATGCTCGCGGTCCAGGCCTACGACGGCGGCGAGGCCTATACCCGCCGCGGCGACCTCTCGGTCTCGGTCACCGGCGTGATCGAGAACGGCGAGGGCCTGCCGGTCCTGGGCGACAACGGCCCGGTCACGGTCCCGCCCGGTTCGATCGTCACCATCGCGCCCGACGGCGGCGTGCTGGTCAAGGACCCGGCGACGCCCCAGGACCCGCCGGTCCGCCTCGACCGCCTCAAGCTGGTCAGCACCACCGGATCGCAGATCGAAAAGGACCTCGCCGGCCAGTTCCGCGTACGCGGCGGCGGCGTCCTGCCGGTCGACGAGAACGCCCGGCTGACCCCCGAGGCCCTTGAACAGTCAAACGTCAACGCGTCCGAAGTGCTGGTCGAAATGATCTCGGCCCAGCGCCTTTTCGACATGCGTACCAAACTCGTCGACACCGCCAAGCAGCTCGACGAGGGCAGCGCGCGTCTCATGCGCATCGATTCCTGAGGAGTAAGAAACCATGCCTAGCTCAGCACTCCAGGTCGCCCGCACCGGTCTCGAAGCCCAAGACCAGCGCATGCGCGTGATCGCCAACAACCTCGCCAACGTCGGTACCACCGCGTTCAAGCGCGACCGCGCCAACTTCGCGACGCTGGCCTACCAGGACGCGCGCGTGGCCGGGGCAGACTCCTCGACCGAGACCACTTACGCCACCGGCCTGAATCTGGGCACCGGCGTTGCCATCCAGTCGACCACGCGCATGGAAACGCAAGGCTCGCTGGAGACGACCGGCAACAACCTCGACCTCGCGCTCGACGGCGACGGTTATTTCCAGGTCCAGCTTCCCGGCGGCCAGCTCGGCTATACCCGCGCGGGCAACTTCACCCGCTCGTCCGAAGGCCAGCTGGTGACCTCGCAAGGTTATGCGCTGCAGCCCTCGATCACCGTCCCCGACAACGCCACGTCGATCACCATCTCGACCGACGGCACCGTCTCGGCGCAGATCGCCGGCCAATCGGACCCGACGCAGCTCGGCCAGATCACGGTCGCCAGCTTCACCAACCCGGGCGGGCTGCAGGCTTCCTCGGACAACTTCATGCTCGAGACCGCGGCCAGCGGCCCGGCGCAGATCGGCGTGCCCGGCGAAAACGGCCGCGGCCAGATCCGGCAGGGGATGCTCGAGGCTTCCAACGTCAACATCGTCGAGGAGCTGGTCGACATGATCGAAACCCAGCGCGCCTACGAGATCAACTCCAAGATGATCTCGGCGGTCGACCAGATGTTGCAGAACGCCAACCAGACGCTGTGATCGCCATGACGCGCAAGACCATCGTTTCGGCCATCGCCACAGTCGCCGCCCTTGCGGCACTCGGCGGCGCGCCGGCCTATGCCAAGAAGCACAAGCCTTCGGGCTTCGAGCCGACCTTGCCCCTGGCCCAGCCCGCAGCGCCAAGCGCGCCGACCGGCGGCATCTTCAATGCCTCGACCGGCTATGCCGCACTTTACGAAGGCAACCGTGCGCGCCGGATCGGCGATCCGCTGACCATCGTCCTGATCGAGACAACGACGGCGTCCAAGGCCGTCAGTTCCAAGAGCCAGAAGGGCGGAGGCGCCTCGATCACCCCGCCCACGGCCGGGCCGCTGTCATTTTTAAATCCCGATGCGCTTAAAGCCAGCAGCTCTTCGTCGTTCAATGGTCAGGGAAATGCGGCCCAGACGAGTTCGCTCGCCTCGACGCTTTCCGTCACGATCGCCGAAGTGCGGCCAAACGGCACCGCGCTGGTCAAAGGGGAAAAGCAGATGCTGCTCAGCCAGGGTGATGAATGGGTCCGGTTCTCCGGCATCGTTCGCCTGGCCGACGTAGACGAGGAAAACTCGATCCTCTCCAGCCGCGTGGCAGATGCGAAGATCGAATATTCGGGCAAGGGCTCGCTCCAGCGTGCCAGCCGCCAGGGCTGGCTGGGCAAGTTCTTCAACATGATTTCGCCGTTCTGAGGGAGGCCGAGATGATCCGCAAAATCCTGCTCGTCCTCGCCGCAGCGATGACCGCGCTGACCCCGGGCATCGCCAGCGCCGAACGCGTACGCGACCTCGGCCAGTTCCAGGGCGTGCGCTCCAACCAGCTGACCGGCTACGGCATCGTCGTCGGCCTGCCCGGCACCGGCGACGACAACCTGGAATACCTGACGCAGGCGATGAAGGGCGTTTCGGGCCGCATGGGCCTGACCCTGCCGCCCGGCGTCTCGCCCGGTCTCAAGAATGCCGCCGCAGTGATGATCACGGCCGACCTGCCTGCCTTCGCCAAGCCGGGCCAGCGCATCGACGTGACCGTCTCGACAATCGGCAAGGCCAAGTCGCTGCGCGGCGGCGCGCTGATCATGACCCCGCTCTACGGCGCGGACGGCCAGATCTACGCGATGGCCCAGGGCAACCTGGCGGTCGGCGGGCTCGGCATTTCGGGCAAGGACGGCTCGAACGTCACTGTCAACATTCCGACCGTGGGCCGCATCGCCGATGGCGCCAGCGTCGAACGTGCGGTCGCCACCGGCTTCGACAGCGATCCCCTGCTGCGCTGGAACCTGTTCAACGCCGACTTCCTCACGGCCTCGCGCGTGCGCGACGCGATCAACCGCCGCCTGCCGGGCACTGCCTCGGTCGAAGACGGCGTCACCCTCGCCCTGCGCCTGCCGCCGCAGCCCGACACCCGGGCCAGCGTCATGGCCGCGATCGAGATGATCGAAGTCGAACCGGCAGAAACCGCCGCACGCGTCATCGTCAACAGCCGCACCGGGACCGTCGTGATCAACAATGCGGTGCGCCTCTCGCCTGCCGCGATCAGCCACGGCAAGCTGACCGTGCGCGTCGACGAAGACCCGACCGTCGTCCAGCCCGCGCCGTTCAGCCGCGGCCAGACCGCCGTCGAGCAAAACAGCACGATTACGACCGACGAGGAAAAGCGTTCGGTCGCGATGTTCAGGCCCGGCGCCTCGCTGTCCTCGGTCGTCGATGCCCTCAACATGCTGGGCGTCACCCCGTCCGACCTCGTGGCGATCCTCGAGGCGCTCAAGCAGGCCGGCGCGCTCAAGGCCGAGATGGTGGTGATATGAGTGTCATCCTGCCTTCCACCCCGGGCCTGACCGTCAACGCGCAGGGCAGCGACCGCGAGAAGCTGCACACGACGGCCAAGCAGTTCGAAGCCATCTTCGTGCGCCAGATGCTGGCCGCCGCCCGCAAGACCGACTTTGGCGGCGAGGACGTGTTCGGCAGCCAGGCAATGGACACCTTTCGCCAGCTTCAGGACGAGCACTTCGCCGATGTCACCGCCGAATCCGGCACGCTCGGCATGGCCTCTATCATCGAGGCGCAGATGGCACGGTTCTTGCCTGCAGAGACCACGCCAGAAGCCGACGTCACGGCGCAAGAAAAGGCGCAAAGGTAAACCATGGCCGCAGACCTCCTCTCGATTGCCAAGTCCGGCGCTGCGGCTGCCCGCACCGCGCTGGACCTGACCGCGCAGAACATCGCCAACGCATCGTCGGAGGGCTATGTCCGCCGCACGATCAGCGTGTCCGAACTCTCTGCGAACTCGGTCAGCTCGGCCCCGACGGCGGTCAACCTCGCAGGCGTTCGGGTCAACGGGGTCGTGCGCAATGCCGACGTCTTCCGCCAGGCCGAAGTGCGCCGCACCGGCGCCGATGCCGCCCGCGCGAGCGCGGAAGTCCAGGGCCTGGAAAACATCGAGAGTTCCGTCGAGCAGACCGGCGTCTACGATGCCATCGTTGCCTTCGAAGGCAGCCTGCAGCAGCTTCTGTCCGACCCCACCGACGGTTCGCTGCGCGCCGCCGTGCTGGAGCAGGGGCGGACCCTTTCGGAAACTTTCAACGTCGCGTCGTCCAGCCTCGATGCTGTCGGCAAGGGCCTGCAGTTCGACGCCCAGGACGGCGTCGACGAGGTCAACCGGCTCGCCGGCGAACTGGCCCGCGTCAACCTGCGCCTCTCGCGCGCGTCGGACCAGTCGAGCGACCAGACAACGCTGCTCGACCAGCGCGACTCGCTGCTCGAACAGATGAGCAAGGTCGCCAACGTCAACGCCAGCTACAATCCGGACAAGACCGTCAGCGTCACCATCGGCGGCACGGCCGGGCAGACGCTGGTCTCGGGCGGAACCACGGCGACGCTGGCAATGGCTACAGCCGCCGATGGCACCATATCCTTTACTCTGGACGGCGCGGCCGCCTCGATCAGCTCGGGCGCGCTCGCCGGGCGGAGCCAGGCCCTCACCCAGCTGGCCGACACCCGCGGCCAGCTCGACACGCTGGCCGCCAAGATCGTCGACGTCGTCAACACCGCACAGGCCAATGGCGCCGACCTCAACGGCAATGCCGGCCAGCCGCTGTTTTCGGGCACCGGCGCCGGCGACATGGCGATGATCGCCACCAATGGCAGCGCGATCGCGACGGCCCCTGCGGGATCGGCAGCGAACAGCCGCGACCCCGGCAACCTGACCGCCCTGCGCAACGACCTCGCCACCGCCGATCCGGCCGGCGAAATGGACACCCTGCTTTTCACCATTTCCAGCGCCGTCGCCGGCCGCACGGTCACGCGCGACGCCCTGGAATCCATCGCAAGCACCGCCAAGGTCGCGCTCCAGGCGCAGGCCGGCGTCGACCTCGACGAGGAGGCGGTGAGCCTCGTGCGCTACCAGCAGGCTTTCCAGGCCAACGGCCGCGTCATGCAGGTCGCAAGCGACATCTTCGATTCCATCCTGAACATCAGGTGAGGCTGACATGGCGATCGTTTCCACCAGCACCAGCGCTTTCTTCGAACGGTCGCGTACCAATCTGAAGGACTTGCGCGCACAGACCGAGACCCTGCAAAGCCAGCTCTCCAGCGGCAACAAGCTCTCGCGCTCGTCCGACGATCCGGTCGCCGCCTCGCGTCTGCGGTCGCTCTCGCGGTTGGAATCGCTTTCCAACATCGACAAGTCGAACTCGCAGCGCGCCAATGCCGACCTGACGCTTGCCGACGCCACGCTTTCCGACATGTCGGATGCGCTGATCCGTGCGCAGGAACTCGCCACCCAGGCGGCCAGCGATTCGATCTCAAGCGACCAGCGCGCCTCCATCGGCCGCGAACTGGACTCGATCTATTCGACCCTGATGACGCTCGCCAATGCACGCGATTCGAACGGCCATGCCCTGTTCGGCGGCGAAAGCTCCGGCGACGCCTATGCGCTCGATGGCTCGGGCAATCCCGTCTATGTCGGCACGACCACCTCGGGAACCCTTCCGCTCGGCGAAGGCCAGACGGTAGCCCGTTCGCTGACCGGACCGGAATTCCTCAACTTCTCCGTGGGCGGCACGCCGACGGACCTGTTGTCGGTCGTGAAAAATCTCGGGGCGGCGCTTCAGGGTGCAGCCGCCGATCCGGCCGGCGCCGCCAATGACGGTCTGGAAGCGCTCAAGGCCGGCCTCGACTCGCTTACGACCGGACAGACCGTGGTCGGCACCCGCCTTGCCTGGATCGAGCTGACCGCCGACCGCCGTACCAACCTTTCGCAGCTGCGCTCCACCGAAGAGGCCGACATCGGCTCGACCGACATCGCCTCAACCGCGGCATCGCTGCAGGAAGCGCTGCTGGTGCTGGAAGCCAGCCAGGCCAGCTTCACCAAGCTCGCCAATCTATCGCTGTTCAACAATCTGAGCTGACGCTTGCCCCCGGTCCATCGGGACAGGACCGGGTTTCTACTTTTCAGGGGGACTTCCAACCATGTTTGCAATCGTCGGCGTCGTGATCTTGCTGGTCATGGTATTCGGCGGCTTCGCCCTCACCGGCGGCGCGCTGGGACCGGTCATGCACGCGATCCCGCATGAGATGCTGATCATCGGCGGCGCCGCTGTGGGCGCTATCGTTACCGGCAACTCGATGCACCAGCTCAAGGCGCTCGGCGGCGGTCTGGCCAAGGTCTTCAAGGGCCCCAAGCACAACAAGCAGGACCATATCGACGCGATCATCCTGACCACGCGCCTGATGAAGATCCTGCGCACCGAAGGTCCCGTGGCCCTCGAAAGTCACGTCAACGATCCCAAGTCGTCCTCGCTCTTCGCTGAGTTCCCGCGCCTGCTTGCCAATGACGCGCTGGTCCACCTGATCTGCGATACCCTGACGCTGATCGTGGTCTCCTCGGGCACGCTGGAAGTCCATGCGGTCGAAGACGTCATGGACAATGCCATGAAGACGCACTTCCACGAACTGCATGAGCCGCAGCACGCGCTGCAGACCCTCGCCGACGCGCTGCCCGCGCTCGGTATCGTCGCCGCCGTTCTCGGCGTGGTGAAGACGATGGGCTCGATCGACGAGCCGCCCTCGGTTCTGGGCGGCATGATCGGCTCCGCGCTAGTCGGTACCTTCATGGGCGTGTTGCTGGCCTACGGCATCGTTGCGCCGATGGCCGGCCGCCTCAAGCAGGTGATCGAGGAAGACGAGCAGATCTTCCACGCCGTCAAGCAGGTAGTCATCGCCAGCCTTCACGGATGGCCGCAGCCGCTGGTCGTCGAATCGGCCCGCTCGGGTCTCGGTCATTCGTTCCGCCCGGGTCTTTCCGAACTTCTCGACGCGATGAGGGGACGCTGACGTGGCCGCCAAGCGAGGCAAGAACGAGCCGCCACCACCGATCATCGTCAAGAAGATCACTGTGGTCGAGGGCGGCCATCACGGCGGGGCCTGGAAAGTCGCCTATGCCGACTTCGTGACCGCGATGATGGCTTTCTTCCTGCTGCTGTGGATCCTGGGCGCCACGACCGAGAAGCAGCGCAAGGGCATTGCCGACTACTTCACCCCGACCCTGGTCAAGACCAAGGAGTCCTCGGCCGGGTCCAACAACGGCCTGCTCGGCGGTTCGTCGCTGACCGACGTCGACAATTATCCGCATGCCATGGGCCAGACCGGCACCCAGGCCATGACGATCCCGCGCGATGCGACCGGCGGCCCCAAGGAGGGCGGCACCAAGATCAAGCGCTCGGCCCGCGCCAAGCAATCGGTCGAGGAAAAGCTGCGCTCCACCGAACGGCTGCGCAAGCTCGCCAAGCAAGTCCGCCTCGTCGACACCTCGATCGGCGTACGCATCGACCTCGTCGACGATGCCGACTTCTCGATGTTCCGCCTCGGCACCACCGTGCTGACGCCGGATGCGGTCGAGCTGATCTCGGCGATTGCGGAGGCGGTCGGAACCGACGGCGGCCAGCTGACGCTGCGCGGCCATACCGATGCCTTGCCCTACAAGCCGGGCACTTACGGCAACAACTGGTCGCTTTCGGCCGGTCGCGCCGAAGCCACCCGCCAGGCGCTGATGCGTGACGGCATCGCCGAAGACCGCTTCAAGCGCATCGAAGGCGTTGCCGACAAGGAACTGCTGATTCCCGACAATCCGCAGGACCCGCGCAACCGCCGTATCTCGATCACTCTCCTGGACTGAGCTTCGGCTCGGTCCACGGCGGGACGCGAATCGGGCCGATCCCCCGATCTCCAATCATCTTCGGCCCGTGAGGTGAGGGTCCCCATGCCCTCACCTTCCGCGCTCCCGCCTTCCATTCGCCCCCATCGGTTTCACCGCTTCACACTAGAAAGAATGCGCAAGAGACGGACGCCTCAGGGCGATCTGTCGCAACAAGCCATCGAACCTCGCCGGGCCGCCAGTCTCCAAACTCCGTAGGCCCGGATCTCCAATCACCTGACGACAGCCCGTTCACGCCCACGCCAAGCGATCGCCGCACCCTCGCGCGATCTCCCGGCCTGGGTGTGAGCGGGCCTTTTTTTGCATTTGTAGACCGGCGGGCCAGGCCGGGGCGGCCTCGTCCAGGTCAGCCCACGCGGGGCAATGCCCGCGGAGTGACCCAGATCTGCCCCGCCCGCGCCATTCATCCTCAACCAGTCGCAGGATACGAACCGCGCACCGCCGCGACCGGGCTTCCACAAGTTCACCCTGAGTGGGAGGCGGGGTATTGCAAGGCAGGAGAACGAGGCCGGCGCCACCCTCTCCGCTCATCCGAAGACTGTCGCAGGACGCGAACCACGCGCCGCCGTGACTGGACTTCGACAGGCTCAGCCTGAGTGGAAGTCGGTGGGGTGAGTGCCAGGGCTGGAGAGCGAGGCTCGCGCCACCCTGACCGCTCATCCTGAGCCTGTCGAATGATGACGCCCCTGGCACGGCGCCTTCGCCGAGAGCGAATCACCTACCGATTCGCCGTTAACCCGTTCGCGATTCGCGCTCGGCCGCCACGCGTTGGCTTGGGTAACGGCACGAATCGCTTCGGCCCGCGCGAAGCGCAGGCACGGAGAAGGCCCCGACGGACTGGGGAGAACCGTCGGGGCCTTAGCCTGCCGAATGCAGGCTATTGGTTACTTTTCGCTACTTAGCGAAGCAGCGAGAGCACGTTCTGCTGGCTCTGGTTCGCCTGGGCGAGCATCGCCGTCGATGCCTGCGACAGGATCTGCGACTTGGCCATCGCGGTCGTTTCCGACGAGTAGTCAGCGTCTTCGATACGCGAACGGGCGTCCGAGAGGTTCGTGACGTTGGCAGTCATCGTGTTCACGGCGATGTCGAGGCGGTTCTGCGAAGCACCGAGGTTGGCGCGGGTGGTCGAGACTTCATCCAGCGCCGTATCGAGGCTGGCAAGCTCCGTGCCGGCAAGCGAGGTCACGTCAACCGCAAGAGCTGCCGTCATGCCGGCTCCGCCGCTAACGTCGTCGAAGGTCAGGTCGATGGTGTCCGAAGCGTTGGCGCCGACCTGGATCTTGACCGTGCCGGCGGTGCCGGCGGTACCGTCGAACAGCTTGTTGCCGTTGAATTCGGTGTTGGTCAGGGTGTCGGTGATCTGCGACTGAAGCTGCGAGACTTCGGTCTGCATACGGGTGCGGTCATCGGCCGAGTAGGTGTCGTTCGAACCCTGAACGGTCAGTTCACGAACGCGCTGCAGCATGTTGGTGACTTCCGAGAGCGCGCCTTCAGCGGTCTGCGCCATCGAGATGCCGTCGTTTGCGTTACGGATGCCCTGGCTCATGCCCTTGATCTGCGAGGTCATCGAGGTGGCAATGGCGAGGCCCGCGGCGTCGTCCTTGGCGGAGTTGATGCGCTTGCCGGTCGACAGGCGTTCCATCGAGGTGCTGAGCATCTTGCTTGCCGAGTTCGAGGCGTTGGTAGCCCGAATCGCGCTGATGTTGGTATTGATAACAGACATTAGGTAGCTCCCGTTGAATGTCCCGATTTCCGGATCAGCTTCGCCGGCCCATCCGGCTCCGCTGCCAAGGTGAAGACCGGCAAGCTGGCGGCAAATTTAAGCCGCCCCGGCAAAAAAAGGTTACCCACCCCATCATAAACCCGCGGAATCCCGTCAAACTTCGCCGAATCCCGAGTGTAAAATTTTCCGAATTTTTAACTGAATCACCCGCATAAACGGCCGTGGAGATTGGTTAATACTACGGGGGACATCGAGACATGGGCGGGTTGAATTTCGACTCGAAATTCGCCCAGCGGCACGGACCGCTGGCAGATCGGGGAATGGCTATTGCCACTTCACTCCTCGATCTTGGTGCAATCGATTTGCGTGACGCTGCGGACGAGGCTCCTGGCCGTCCGCGCACGCGGTCGGTTCAACTTTCACGCGGCACTGCGCCCGCATTCGGTCGCAAGGGCGCATCGCAGATCGCGTTGACCTATGTCGATCCGGTCAGCGAAGCCTCGCTTGCCATGCTGCTCGCAGCCATGGCCGGCGCCGACGAGCCGATCGCGGCGGACCCGGAAAGCCTTTCGGTCTTCGCTCTCGCCGACCGCCTGGCCGGCAGCGACATTCCGGTGCTGATCAACGGCCCGACCGGGACCGGCAAGGAAGTCCTGAGCCGCTTCATCCACGCCCGCAGCCCGCGCCGCGAAGGCCCGTTCATCGCCGTCAACTGCGCAGCGATGCCCGAGACGATGCTCGAGGCGATGCTCTTCGGCCACCAGAAGGGCGCATTCACCGGCGCTACCCAGGCGAGCGAAGGCTTCATCCGCGCGGCGGACGGCGGCACCCTGCTGCTGGACGAAATCGCCGAGATGCCGCTTCAGCTCCAGGCCAAGCTGCTGCGCGCCCTGCAGGAACAGGAAGTCGTTCCGATCGGCTCGACCAAGCCGATCAAGGTCGACGTGCGCATCATCGCCTGCGCCAACCGCGACCTGCCGACCGAAGTGGCCGAAGGCCGCTTCCGCGCCGACCTTTATTACCGCCTCAACGTGTTCCCGCTGACGCTGCGCCCGCTGCGCGAGCGCGCCGACGACATCGCCCCGCTCGCCTTCGCGATGGCGCTGCGTCACGCGCCGGACCCGGCCAAGGTGCCGTGCCCCAGCGAAGCGGCGATCGCGATGCTCAAGCTGCACTCCTGGCCCGGCAACGTCCGCGAGCTGGAGAACGTCATGCGCCGCGCGCTGCTCCTCGCCCACGGCAACGACATGATCACGCCCGAGCACATCGTGTTCGACAGCCCGGCCCGCCTGATCCAGTCGCCGGTCACGGCCACCGGCTTCGGCGTCACCGTCGCCCAGCCGCAGGTCGAAGAGGCGGAAACGCCGCGCAAGCTTTCCTCGATCGTGCAGATCTCGGAAGCCCGCGCCATCGTCGAGACGCTCGAGGCATGCGGCGGCAGCCGGGTGCGGGCGGCCCGCGAACTCGGCATCTCCGAACGGACCCTGCGCTATCGCCTCGCTTCGATGCGTGATGCCGGGATCGAGATCGGCAGAGCGGCCGCAGGAGGCCGTCGATGAGCGGCATCTCCGGCATCGGGGGCGGCGCTGGAGGAATTCAACAGATCATGGCCATGCGCCAGCAGATCATCCAGCGCAACGAACTGCTCCAGCAAATTCATGCGCCGAAAGGCCCTGATCAGGCAGGCGGCGTGGCCGGTGTCGGCGGCGCAGCCCCGACCGAGGTCCAGGCCCCCGCCCAGGGTTTCGCCGATACGCTCAAGACGGCACTCGACAACGTCAATGCCGTCCAGGCCAAATCGGACACGATCACCGACGCCTACCAGCGCGGTGAAGTGACCGACGTAGCCAGTGTCATGCTTGCCCGGCAGGAAGCCGGAGTCGCATTCGAAGCGACCATGCAGGTTCGCAACAAGCTGTTGTCCGCCTACCAGGACATCATGCGGATGGGGGTATAATGTACCATGCCCGAGCTCGTTCCAGCCACGCCTGACGGCGTCCCGGCGGCCTCGCTGCCCGCCACGCAGTCGATGTTTGCTCCGCTCACCGATCCGGCAGGCGGCAGCATGCTCACGCGCCTTGGCACTTTCACGGCCCAGCCGGCGGTCCGCAAGGTCCTGCCGGTGTTCGTCGGCCTGTCAGCCATCGGCGGGGCCCTGCTCGCGTGGAGCGCGCTCGCGCCTTCTCCGCAGCGCGTGCTGTACTCGCAGCTTGCCGACAGCGAACGCGCGAGCGTCGCCGCCGCGCTCGACCAGGCCTCGATCGACTACTCGATCGACAACAGCACCGGCGCCCTCTCGGTTTCCGAGGGCGACTTCTACAAGGCGCGCATGCTGGTCGCCTCCGATGGCGCGCTGGCGACCCCGGAATCGGGCGTGCAGATGCTCGACAACATGCCGATGGGCGCCAGCCGCACGCTGGAAGGCGAACGCCTGCGCGCAGCCCGCGAGGCCGACCTGCAGCAGACCATCGCCCAGATCGACGGCGTGGAATCGGTCCGCGTGCATCTGGCACAGGGCGAGAAATCGGTCTTCGTGCGTGAAAACGTGCCGCCGACCGCCTCGGTCATGGTCCGTCTCGCGCGCGGCCGTTCGCTGACCGAGAGCCAGGTTTCGGCCATCCTCAATCTCGTGGCCGGTTCGGTGCCGGGCCTCTCGCCCGACGCCGTGCGCGTCGTGAACCAGCACGGCCAGCTCCTGTCGGAGACCGGCGGGGTCGACAGCGACCGCCTCGACCTGCAGGCCCGGATGGAATCCAAGCTGCGCGAACAGGTCTCGCAGCTGCTGCGCCCGATGCTTGGCGAAGGCAATTTCACCTCGGAAATCCAGGTCGACCTCGACATGGACGAAGTGACTTCCGCCCGCGAAAGCTACGACAAGGACGGCGCCGTACGCACCGAGACCGAGGCACAGTCGCAATCGACCGCTGCCACTCCGGCCGTCGGCGTCCCGGGCGTCCTGTCCAATACGCCGCCGCCGGTAACGCAGGCCCAGCCGGGCGCGCCGCAGGGCACCGCACCCCAGCCGGGAGCGACTCCGCCGACCAACGGCGAGTCCCGCTCCTCGCGCACTTATGAACTGGGCCGCGAAGTCTCGGTCGCCAACACCACGCCGGGCGGCATCAAGCGCCTCTCGGTCGCAGTCGCGATCAGCGCCGATGCCATGAAGGGCGCCAAGGCCAAGGACATCCAGGAAATCGAGGCGCTCGTCAGCGCCGCAGTCGGCGCCAACCCGCAGCGCGGCGACCAGGTCAAGGTCATCGCGCGCAGCTTCGAGCCGATCGGGGATGCCGCCGCCCTGCCGTTCTACGAAATGCCGTGGTTCCCGATGGTCGTGCGCTACGGTTCGGCCGTCCTTGCCGTCCTGATGGTGCTGCTGCTGGGCGTGCGCCCGATGGTCAAGGCCGTGCGCGGCGACAAGCCCAAGCCTGCCAAGAAGGCCAGGAAAGGCAAGAAGGGCGCTGCCGACGACGAAGACGAACTGGATGAGGAAGGCGAAACCGTCCTCGACGAGAACGGCCAGCCGGTCCTGCAGCGCAGCGCCGTGCGCGGCGCCCTGCCCGCCGGCGGCGCCGAAGAGGTCGACATCGAGATCACCCGTTCTGACTTGCTCGCCAGGCAACTCAACCTTGCCCAGAAGCTGGTGGCCGAACGGCCCGACAGCGCCGTTGCCGCCTTGCGCCAGATGCTCAACGAACCGCTCGATCAGCAGGCCGAGAAGAAGGAATTCGCGCAGTGAGCGAAGTCGTACCCCTGTTCCCGGCGGACAACGCCGCGGTCATGGTCATGCTGCTCGACAACGACAATGCCTCGCGCATCCTGTCCGAACTCGAGCCCGATGAACTGCGCCGCCTGGGCGAGAAGATGTGCGCCCTGGGCGAGATCAGCCCGGACGTCATTGCCGAGGCGATCGCCGGCTTCGTCGAGAAGACCGAAAAGCTCGGCCTCGTCGCGCACGACCGCGTCGACAAGGTCCGCTCGATGATGAGCAACGCCATCGGCGAAGTGAAGACCGAGAGCGTGATGCGCCAGATCATGCCGGACGAGCCCAAGACCTCGCCGCTCGAACTGGCCCGCTGGCTCACTTCCGAAGCGCTGGTGCCGCTGGTCAAGGGCGAGCATCCGCAGGCGATTGCCGTCCTGCTGGTGCAGCTCGACCCGGTCGTCGCCGCCGAAGTGCTGCACGCCCTGCCGACCGAAGAACAGTCGCAGATCGTCCACCGCATCGCCACGCTCGGCCCGGTCTCGCCGCAGGCCATCGCGATGCTGGAAGAACTGCTGACCCGCCGCATTAACGAGAACCATGGCCATCGCCCGCTGGCAATGGGCGGTCCGAAGGAAGCGGCCGACATCATCAACGGCGCCGGCAAGGTGATCGAGAAGCGGGTGATGAGCGAGATCGGCAAGATCGACAAGGCGCTCGCCAAGGAGATCGAGAACGAGATGTTCAAGTTCGAGCATCTCTTCGTGCTCGACCCCCAATCGATGGGCACGCTGCTGCGCGACATCGGCAACGACACCCTTATCGACGCGCTCAAGGGCATCAGCGAGGAAGAACGCGACTACTTCTTCCGCGCCATGTCGAGCCGCGCCGCCGATGGCGTCAAGGACGAGATCGCCGCTCGCGGCCGCACCAAGCTGGCCGACGTCGTCGCCGCACAGAAGGAGGTCGTCCTCGTCGCCCGCAAGCTCGCAGCCGAAGGTTCGATCATCTTCGGCTCGGGCGATGACGAATACGTCTGAGCAGCGCGATGTCCGATCTCGGCTTCAAGATACCCACGCAAGGCATGAGCCTGTTCGAGGCCATGGCCCAGCCGCAGGGCTTTCGCGCCGACGCGCGTTTCGGCGCGCTGCCCGCCCCCGAGCCCGAACCGGCGCCGCCGCCTCCATCCCAGGAACCGGCTGCGCCCGATCCGGTAGAGCAGGCCTTCACCCAGGGCTTCACCGCAGGTTACGAGCAGGCGCTGCAGGAGGCGCAGGCCCAGGCCCAGGCCGAAGCGGCCGCACGCGAAGGACTTGAGCTGTCGCTGACGCGCCTCAACGCGGTACTCGAAGAGGAACTGCGCAACCGCCTGCGCGAAACCGTGGCCGCCTTGTGCGAAAGCGCGATCGCTCCGCTGGCGATCGACGAGGACGCCCTAGTGCGCCGGATCAATGCCGCGGTGGGCATGCTCTCGCGCGCCGACGACGAGCGCGTGATCAAGCTGCACCCCGAAGACGTGAAGCTGGTTTCGCCGCGCCTTGCCGCCGAATGGCAGGTTGAGGAAGAAGCCGGCCTCGAACGCGGCACGATCCGAATCGAGACGGCCAGCGGCGGGGTCGAGGATGGCCCGGCAACCTGGCGCATCGCCATCGCCGAAGCCTTGCAACAGTGCTGAGCCGCGCGTGCTGAAGCTCTGGGACCCTATCCTGACCGACCTGGCCGCCGAGCCGGTCGACCTGACGCCGCGCCGCTTCGGCCTCGTCACCGCCTGCGACGGCGGCCTGCTGGAGGTCAGCGGCCTGTCGGTACCGGTGGGCGCGATGTGCCGCGTCGGCCATGGCCGGGGCAAGACGCTCTCCGCCGAAGTCATCGGCTTTCGCAACGGCAAGACGATGATGATGTTGCTGGGCGACACGATCATGCTGCGCCCCGGCGCGCGCGTATGCCCCGAAGGCCGCCCCGGCATGCTGCCGGTGGGCGATGCCTTTCTCGGCCGTGCCGTCGATGGCGAAGGCCTGCCGATCGACGGCGGCCTGCCGATCCATACCCGCACCGAATGGCCCGCGGGCGGCGTGCGCACTTCGGCGCTCGATCGCAGCCCGGTGCGCGAATGCTTCGACACCGGCGTGCGCTCACTCAACGCGCTCACCACTTTCGGCATCGGCCAGCGCATCGGCGTCATGGCGGGATCGGGCGTCGGCAAATCCGTGCTGATCGACATGATCGCGCGCGGCGCAACCGCGGACGTGATCATCGTCGGCCTGATCGGCGAACGCGCCCGCGAGGTTTCCGATTTCGTCGAGCGGCACATGAACGCCGAGAAAAAGGACAAGACCGTGGTCGTCGCCGTACCGGCCGACCACGCGCCGAACCTGCGCCTGCGCGGCGCGATGCTCGCCACTTCGATGGCCGAGCACTTCCGCGCGCAGGGCAAGCGCGTCCTGCTCATTCTCGACAGCCTGACCCGCGTGGCCCACGCCGCGCGCGAAATCGGCCTGCTGCTCGGCGAGCCCGGCGCAGCGCGCGGCTATCCGCCATCCGCTCTCGCCACGATTACCAAGCTCGTCGAACGCGCCGGCAACTCGGCCGCCAGCAAGGGCTCGATCACCGGGCTCTACACGGTGCTGGCAGACGGCGACAACCAGGACGACCCGGTGGTCGACACCGCGCGCTCGATCCTCGACGGTCACATTGTGCTCTCGCGCGATCTCGCCCAGCGCGGGCAATATCCGGCGGTCGACATCGCCGCCTCGCTCAGCCGCGTGATGAACGACATCGTCTCGCCCGAACACCAGCAACTGGCCCGCCAGTTCCGCGCGCTTATCGCCAGCTACGAGGCCAACCGCGACCTCGTGCTGATGGGCGCCTACCGTGCCGGAGCCGACCCGCAGCTCGACAAGGCGATCGCGATGCACGAGTTGCTGACCGCCTTCCTGTGCCAGCAGGCCGGTGAAGTGATCGACCTTTCCGACAGCGGCGCGCAGCTTGCCGCCTTGCTGGGATGAGTTCATCGGTTCCTCCTGCCCCTTGCCGTGAGGCGATGCCGTGAAGGAAGAGCGCAAGCGGCTTGCGCGCCTCAAGCGGCTCGAGAAGATCCGCGCCATCGCCAAGCAGACCGCCGCCCTGGAATCCGCGCAGGCGGAAAGCACGCTCACGCAATTGCGCGCGCTGTCCGACCGCACCCGGCAGATGGCGAGCGACTATGCCAGCCGCCGCGAAATGACCGATGGCGGCTCGCTCCACCAGGTCGGCCGGTTCGTCAGCGGGCTGCAGGCCCTGACCAAGACCACCGACGGCGACGCGATACGCGCGCAGTCGATCGCCGATGCCAAGCAGCGCCTCCTTGCCGAGGCGGAACGGCGCCGCGCCGCCATCGAGGAACGCGCGCTGCTGCAGGAACGCATGATCGCCAAGGCCGGGCAAACGCCGGCCCTCGGCAGTAGAAAGGGATCTGGCACGGATCTTGAATAGTACCTTGCATGGTTAACCATGAGGTCCATCAAGGCATGATCCAGCTCTCGGCCCCGTCGATTTCCGCGAATGCTGCCCCGGCCGCCGGTACTGTGCCGACGACTGCAGCAAACGGCACGGAAACCGCCGACTTCGCCGCGCTTCTCGGCGCTGCGGGGACCCCGGGCGAGACCGCCACGGGCGAAGCCAAGCCCGCCGCTGCCGCATTGACGGCGGCGCTGGCAGTGCAAGCGACCGGCAATGGCGGCAAGGACGGCAAGGCAACCGGCAACGAAAGCGGCAAGGATTTGCCGGTTGCCGCAAATGCCGCTGCCGCCGCTGTAGCCGCTGCCGCAACCGTTGCCGCACCGACCCTCATCAAGGATGCCAAGCCCACCGCCGAAACCGCAGAAGCGGGCGAAGGCAAGGGCGAGGCGAAGACCACCGATGCTCCCGACGAAGAAGCGACTTCTGACCAGGCAGACGTGCCCATCGCGGCTGCCAATCCCGTCATGCCGCTTGTCGTCCCACCGCTGCCCGGCACCGACAATCCCGTCGAATTCCGGGCAGCGGTTCCCGATACCGCTGCCGCTGGCCGCTCTGCCGCTTCGCTGAGCGCGCTCGTGCAGGGCACCGCAACACCGGCCAGAAACGCTGGTACCAAAGCCCAGGCCGCAGCGCCCGCACAGGTTCTGCAGGTCAAACTGGCCCCCATCGTCACCACCGATGCGGCCGAAGCCGGCAAGAGCGCCCAGGCCCCGGTCGACCTCAATCCGGTAGCCGCAATCATGGCCCGCATCGACACCGCCAAGGCCGCCGCCGCAGCTACTCCCGCAGGGCAGGTGGCGCCGGCGACCACCGGCAAGGCGCAGGCCCCCGGACTTCAGGCTACGGCACTTCCGGTTCAGACCGATGCCGCACCGCGCACCGAAACCAAGGCGAACACCGCGAGCGAGGTCATTGCCGACCCCGGTAAGAAGGACATCGACACGGCCCAATCCGCCAGCCAGCCAGCAACGCGCTCGGCAGTGCAGCCCGCCGCCATGCACTTCGCAAGCGCGCAGCCGGCCGTCTCGACCGCGCCGGCCATTGCGACTGTCCCGGGAGCAGCGCCGACAGCAGTCGAGCAGCCCCACGATTTCACCACGCTGGTCGACCGCCTTTCCGAAGCGCGCGAAGCTGCATCGCCGCAGGTCGTGCGCACCGCGATCAACCATGCCGAGTTCGGCCAGGTCTCGATGCAGTTCCGCCAGGACGACGCGAAGATGAGCGTGACGCTCACCAATGCCGATCCCGGCTTCACGTCGGCAGTCCACTCGGCAGTCGCCGCGACGCTCGCTGGCAATGCCGCGGGCAATGGCGACCAGCAGCGCAGCGACAGCCAGCAGGCCCAGCAGCAACAGCAGCACCAGGCATCGACCCAGCAGCAGTCCGCCGCATCGAGCAACGGACAGGGCCAGGGTCAAGGGCAGCAACAGGCCGCCCAGGCCCGCGCCGAGCAAGGCGAACGCAACTTTCACCGCGCGCAGTCCGCCTCGGCCGGCGCGCAGCAGGGCGAGCGCAAGCCGTCCGACGGGGCCGCCAACGGCCCTCGGCGTAGCGGCATCTACGCCTGACATCCGACTATTCAGGGGACTTTGAGATGAGCAAATCCGGCAAGGAAGAAAAGCCAGCCAAGAGCAAGGGCAAGCTCGGCCTGATCCTGGGCGCGGTGGGCCTTCTGGCCGTGGGCGGCGGCGGCATGTTCGGCCTGGTGCAGGCCGGCGTGATCGGCGGCGGCCATCACGAAGCCAAGCAGGACAACAATCCCAAGCTGATCCGCAAGGGCGAAGTCGACCCTTACGCGCCGGTCAGCGGCAAGAAGGAGGAAGGCGGCGCCGCGGAAGTCGATGGCGAAGGCGGCGACGAATATCGCACCGCCTACTACACCTTCTCCGAGGAATTCACCTCGAACCTCAAGAACTCCGACGCGATGGTGCAGATGGCACTGGCCTGCTCTACCCGCCGCGACGGCCGCGTGCTGATGTGGCTGAAGAAGCATGAACTGGCGATCCGCTCGCAGCTTCTCACCATCATCGCCGACACGCCCGAAGAGAACGTCTACACGATGGCCGGCAAGGAACAGCTGCAGAAGCGCATGACCGCCGCGATCAACAAGGTCCTCACCCAGAAGGAAGGCTTCGGCGGCGTCGACGCCGTCTACTTCCGCAGCTTCATCGTCCAGTGATCCGACGATGACGTCCGCCGCATCCCAAGGAACCGAGCGCATGAAAGCCCGCCACTGCAAGGAACTGCTGGGGACCGGTCCGTCGATCGGCGAGCTCGTCCCGGCTCTCTCGCTGATCGGCGAGCGGCTTGCGCGGGCGCTCGCCTCGGGCCTTGCCCGCCTCTCGGGCGGCGATGCCCCGGTCGTGCGCGTCGGCATGCCGCTCGACGGCACGCTGGGCTCCATCCAGTCGGAACTGGAAGGCCTTGCCTCGCACACGCTCCTTGCGGTGGGTGCGGAATCCCGGCCGATGCTGGCCGTCTTCGAGGCCGCGCCGGTCTTCCGCCTCGTCGACCGTGCCTTCGGCGGACGCGGCGACGTGCCGGACCCGCTGCCCGATACCTTCCCGCTTTCTGCCGAACTGCTGATCGCGCGCATCGAGGGCACCGTTGCCGATGCGCTCTCGATCGCTTTTGGCGGCGAAGCGAAGCACACGGTGCGCACCGTGCGCCGCGAGACCAGCCTGCGCCAGCTTGCACCGTTCGACCGCAACGAGGAGCTGCTGCTCCTTTCGCTCGAAGTCGAGGAAACCGGCTGCGAGCCCTGGTCGATGCTGCTCGCTTTCCCGCAGACGACGCTTTCGGCGCTCGTCACCGTGCCGCGCCACCCGCGCAAGGCGCGCATGATGCAGGCCGCGCCCGATCCGGCGTCGGAGCCCTTCGCTTCGATGCCGCTGCAGGTGAAGGCCGTCCTCGTCGACATGACGATGGGCTTTTCGCGTCTGTCCAGCCTCAAGCCCGGCGACATCCTGCCGGTGGCAGTGGCGCGCAGCGTTCCTCTCAAGGTGGGCGACCGGACCGTCGCCAACGGTACTATCGGTGAACTCGACGATCGCGTCGCGGTTCAGGTTTCCCACGCATTCTGACTACGAAAGACGATCAACCATGAGCATTCATCCCCGCGGTTTCGATTTTCTTCGCGACGTCGACGTCCGGCTCTCGGTCGAGCTGGGCCGCACCGAAATGAAGCTGAAGGACATCCTCGCCCTCGGCCCGGAAAGCGTCGTCGTCCTCGACCGCATGTCGGACGAGCTGCTTGACGTCCTGGTCAACGGCAAGCCGATCGCCAAGGGCGAAGTCGTCTCGCACAACGGCCGCTTCGGCCTGCGCATCGTCGAGATGGTCGGCGTCGAGGAAACAGCCGACGAAAATGCCATCCCGCTTCCCGGCGGCGCGCAGGGCTGACGCATCATGCTGTGGTACATCCTCAAGCTTATCATCCTGCTGCCACTGATCGGTTTCATCGCCTGGGGCTGCCTCAAGCTGGCGAAGAAGATGCAGGAAAAGGCCGGAATCGGCGGCGGTTCGAAGTCGATCCGCATCGTCGAGACCACCATGCTCTCGCCCACGCTCAAGCTTGCGGTGATCGAATTCCACGGCCGCGAGATCCTCGTCTCGGCCTCGCGCGGCGGCCTCACCCGCCTGGCCGAAGCACCGGCGCGTCCCCGCACTGCGGAAAGCCTGCCCGAATGAAGCGCATCGTTTCCCTGATCGCCGCACTGCCGGCGCTGCTGCTTCCCGCGGTGGCCTTCGCGCAGGTCCAGGCCCAGTCGCTTCCGGCGGCGGCGCCTGCATCGGACTCGGCGATCCCCGGCGCGCTCGACCGCGCCTTCGGGGCAATGGGCGGCACCGAGGGTCCGGGCATGAGCCTTTCGCTGCAGCTGCTCCTGATCATGGGGCTGCTGACGATCCTGCCCAGCCTGATCCTGATGATGACCAGCTTCACCCGCATCCTGGTGGTGCTGGCGATCCTGCGTCAGGCGCTGGGCCTGCAGCAATCGCCGCCCAATCAGGTGCTGATCGGCCTGTCGCTGTTCCTTTCGCTGTTCGTCATGGCGCCCACGCTCGAACGCGTGAACGCCAATGCCATCGCCCCCTATTCCGCCGGCACCATCAATGCCGAGCAGGCGATTGCCAACGGCGGCAAGGAATTCCACGCCTTCATGATCCGCCAGACGCGTGAGCGCGACCTGACGATGTTCGCCGAGATGGCCAATGCACCGCGTTTCGCGAAGCCGGCCGACGTGCCCTTCTCGATCCTGCTGCCCGCCTTCGTCACCAGCGAACTGAAGACCGCCTTCCAGATCGGCTTCATGCTGTTCCTGCCGTTCCTCGTGATAGACCTCGTCGTCTCCTCCGTCCTCATGTCGCTGGGCATGATGATGATGAGCCCGATGGTCGTTTCGCTGCCTTTCAAGCTGCTGCTCTTCGTCATGGTCGACGGCTGGGCGCTGCTGATGGGCTCGCTGGCCTCCAGCTTCGGGTAGCGCGGGCGATGGAAGACATCACCAACCTGCTCAGCCTGGCCGACAAGATGCTCTGGGTGACGGCGCTCGTCGCCGCCCCGGTGCTGATTGCCTCGCTGGTCGTCGGCCTCGCGGTCGGCGTCGTCCAGGCTGCCACGTCGGTCAACGAGCAGACCCTGACCTTCGTCCCCAAGCTGGCCATCACCGCATTGGTGCTGGTTCTCTTCGGCGGCTCGATGATGACGCTGATCGGCGACTTCACCCAGGAGATCTTCGCCCAGATCGCGAACATCTCGCAGGCGGAGCGCGTCCTGCCGTGATGAACCTGGACTTCGGTTTCGGCGCGCTTGAACAGGATTTCTGGCGGCTGCTCTTCGTGATGACCCGCATCGGCGCGGCGCTTGTTGCCGCCCCGCTGTTCGGGACCGCGAGCGTGCCACCCCAGCTTCGCGTCGTCGCAGCCGGAGCCATTGCCGTTCTCGTCTGCGCCTGGACCGACGTCCAGGCTCCCGCAGCGCTGTTCTCGCTGGCAGGGATGGTATCGGTTGCCGGTGAGGTCCTCATCGGCCTCTCGCTCGGCTTCATCCTGCAGGTCGCCTTTGCCGCCCCTGTCCTTGCCGCGGAAATCATCGGCGGCTCGATGGGCATGAGCATGGCCACCGCGGTCGATCCCAACTCGGGTGCGCAGTCGCCCGCTCTCGGCCAGTACTTCTCGGTGGTCATCACCCTCGTCTTCCTTGCCCTTGGCGCCCACCTGCAGTGGTTCTCGCTGGTAATCGAGAGCTACAAGAGCTTCCCCCCGGGCCACACCTGGCTCGGTGCAGAGCGCCTGTCCGAAATCGCCGGTTTCGCCAGCTACATGTTCGTAACCGCCGTCACCATCGCCCTGCCGGTCAGCCTGATCCTGCTGATCGTCCAGATGGTCACCGGCGTCCTCAGCCGCTCGGCACCTGCGCTCAACCTCTTCGCGCTGGGCCTGCCTGCCGGCGTTCTGGCCGGCATTGCCGCCCTGCTGATTTCCGCCCCGGTCCTCACCGACCTCGTCACCCGCATTTCCGCCGATGCCATCGGCGCCACTTCGGACCTGTTGAAGCCATGAGCGAACAGAGCGGCGAAAAGAGCTTTGCGCCAACAGAGAAGCGCAAACGCGACGCAGCCCAGAAGGGCGACGTCCTTCGCTCGCGCGAACTCGCCACGGCTGGCGCCGTCACCGTGGGTGCGGTGTGGATGCTGGCCGCCGGTCCCTGGGTCCTGGAACGGCTGAGTGAAACGCTGCGGGCCGGTTTCGTCTGGGACCGCGCCGCGATCGACGATTTCGAGCCCGGCCAGCTGATCGTTTCGGCGGCCATCTCCGCCCTGCCGCCCGTATTCCTGCTGGGCCTGGCGATCATCGCGGTTTCGCTGATCTCGCAGCTCGGCTTCGGCGAGGGTCGCTGGATCGGCGGCAACATGGCGCCCAAGGCCTCGCGCATCAATCCGATGTCGGGCCTCAAGCGCATGTTCGGCCCGAACGGCTGGATCGAGATGGGCAAGGGCATCGCCAAGGTCGGCCTGCTCGGCACGATCGCGTGGTTCTGGGCCGACGGCCGTCTCGAAACCATCGCCAAGCTCGGCCGCGGCGACCTGTTCGGGCAGCTTTCCTATGCCTGGCACGGCGTCATCATTCTGCTGTTCTGGCTTGCCGGCGGTCTCTTCGTGATCGCGCTGGTCGACGTGCCGGTGCAGATGGTCCGCCGCCTCTCGCGCCTGAAGATGACGCTTCAGGAGATGCGCGACGAGAACAAGGAAAGCGAAGGCTCGCCCGAGAAGAAAGCCGCGATCAGGAACGCCCAGCGCAAGATCGCGATGGGCGGCCTGATCCCGGCCATGAAGGAGGCGCAATTCGTCATCACCAACCCGACGCACTTCTCCATCGCGCTCACTTACGATCCGGACAAGGCCCATGCCCCGATCGTGCTGGCCAAGGGCCGCGGCGACAAGGCGCTCGCCATGCGCGAACTGGCCGCCGAGTACCAATTGCCGGTCCTCGAGTATCCCGCACTTGCCCGTTCGGTGTTCTACACCACCCGCGAACGCCAGGTGATCCGCGAGGAGCACTATGCCGCGGTCGCCGCGATCCTTGCCTTCGTCATGTCGCTCAAGCGCGGCGAAAAGCGCGTTCGCCCCGAAGTGTCGGTGCCGGTCACGCTGCGCTTCGACGCCAACGGCAATCTCGACCCGGCTTCGGTGCACTGATCGTGGCTTTCCCGGAAAAAACCGTTTCCAACCCCTTAAGCCCGGCACGGCAAGGCCGTCCTAGAGGTACATGGTAGACAGCACATCCTCGACCAGTTCGGCGACGTCATCGCTGATTTCGTCCCTCGGCGCAGGGAGCGGGATCGACTTTGCCGGACTCGCCGCAAGCCTGTCGGCCGCGCAGTTCGCCGCGCACAGCGATCAGCTCGCTGCCAAGTCGGAGAAGCTCGACGCCAAGATCTCGGCGGCTTCGAACATCAAGTCGATGCTGCTCAACCTCGACACCTCGTTCGGTACGCTCGTGCGTTCGGGCGACCTGGCCCGCACCCCGGTCGTGGCCAACGGCGCGGTGGCCTCGGCCTCGCTGACCGGCACGAGCCAGCCGACCGGCACGTTCTCGCTTGAAGTCACGCAGCTCGCCTCGGGCCAGCGGATCGCCTCGAACGCCTACAGCGCGGCGACCGACACGGTCGGTTCGGGCACACTGACCCTGCGCTTCGGCGCGGTTTCGGGTGGAACCTTCACTGAAGACACCGGCCACGCCTCGGTCGACATCGCGATAGCCGCAGGCTCGACGCTGTCGCAGGTGGCCTCGGCCATCAACGGCGCCAATGCCGGCGTCACCGCCTATGTCGCCAACACCGTCAGCGGCGCGCAGCTCGTCCTGCGCGGTCCGGAAGGCGAATCCAACGGCTTCGTTCTCGAGGCGACCGAGGATGCCGCAGACCCCGGCTTGTCCAACCTGGCCTGGAATCCCGGCTCGGCGAACGGCCAGCTCCTGGCGACGGCGCAGGACGCCAAGTACAACGTCGACGGTCTGGCAATGACCTCGAGCTCGAACACGATTTCCGAAGCCATTCCGGGCGTGAAGCTGACGCTGGGCACGACCAATGTCGGCGCGCCGACGAACGTGACTTTCAACGATCCCACCGATGTCATCGAATCGGCGATGCAGGACTTCACCAGCGCGCTCAACGAACTGATGTCGGAACTGAACGCGGCGACGGCAATCGGTGGGGACCTGGCCAACGACGGCGGCGCCCGGGCGCTGAAGCGTTCGCTCTCGCAGCTCGCCGGCACCACCGTGATGCCCAATGCGACCGGCGTGGCCAAGACCCTGGCCGACCTCGGCCTCAAGACCGAGCGCGACGGCACTTTTTCGCTAGATACCGAACGCTTCAAGGCGACGATGGAAGCCGACCAGGACGGCGTCGTCGCGATGTTCACCAACGGCATCTACGGCGTCTACGCGACCTTCGACGCGATCTACCGCAAGGCCAGCAGCACAAGCGATCCCGGTTCGCTGGGCGGCTCGATCTCGCGCTATTCCAAGCAGCTGACCGAAGTGACCGAGGACCAGTCGGACCTCGTCGTGAAGCAGGAGGAGCTTCGCGCACGCATGGTCGCCCGCTTCGCCAAGACCGAGACGCGGATCAGCTCCTCGCAGTCCACCCTCTCGTTCCTCCAGAGCCAGATCGACATCTGGAACAACTCGGGCAACAACTGACATGCTGGCGCACCGATCCCCTCACGAAGCCTACCGCCGGGTCGATTTCGACGCCCGCGTCAAGGGCGCCAGCCCGACCGAACTCGTCCACTTGTGCTACGAACATCTCGTCAGCGCGCTGGGCACCGCGATCCATGCGGATCGCATCGGCGACAACAGCCTCAAGAGCCGGTCGATGACCCGCGCGCTCACCGCAGTCACGGCACTGCAGCTGGGCGTCTCGGGCGAGAACGAAATGGCAGCGGCGCTCAATCACCTTTACGAATCGGCACGCCGCACGATTCTCGACAATGCAGTGGCCTTCGATCCGCGCACGGTCGACACGCTGCGCACCGACTTCATGGAGATCGGCCAGGCCCTCCAGGCCGGCTGAGCCGGATTGACGCCGAGATCGCACGGTTTCGGTTGCCAGCGCACAAGCGTTTCCCGGCGTCTGGAATCCGCAAGTCCCAATCACCTCGAGATCGGGGGCATCCTGCCGCGCATGGCCGCAAGACTGCGCGTAATTCCCTAAGGGTAATCCTGTGGGGAGAGAGCAGTGGAACGCATTTCCAACCTGATCCTGATAGACGGCGATACCCGCCGGCGTGCCGCGATCAGCCATGCCCTTGCGACGAACCAGATTCATGTCGAGCCTTTCGAAAACATTTCCGAACTCGGCGCGGCCTGGCCCAGCTCAGGTGTCGTCCTGCTGCATGAGCAGGCCGGGGCGATTTCCAGCCTGATCGAACAGATGGCCAGGCACGGCGAATGGTTTCCCATTATCGCCTTCAGCGAATATCCCTCACCGCCGCGCATCGTGCAGGCCGTACTCGACGGGGCGATCGACTATGTCGGCTGGCCGATCACGGCAGAGGAACTGAACGCCTCGCTCCAGCGCGCGATCCGCCGCACGGACGCCTTCGGCCACGCCAAGCTGCGCGAAGTTATGGCCCGGGCCCGGATCGACCGGCTCAGCCGCCGCGAAAGGGAAGTGTTGGGCGGCGTGGCAAGCGGCCTGTCCAACCGGCTGATAGGTGAAAGGCTCTCGATCAGTCCGCGCACGGTTGAGATTCACCGCGCCAACATGCTTACAAAACTCGGGGCCAGCCATACCTCGGACGCCATTCGCATTGCGATCGAGGCGGCCCTGATCAAGTGACGCAAAGCCCCTTTGGCAGCCGCTCAGTGAAGGCGCGCGGCGGGCGGCACTTCAAAGGCTTCCAGGTCTTGCCGGTCGAAATCCAGCCGCGCGAGCAGCAGGGAAACATGCGCCGCCAACAGGGCCAGGGCGACGGTCGCTCCTTCGGAAATCATTTCCTCGGATTCGTCGTCCATGACCACGGTTGCAAGGCAGGAGCCGCTCCCCCCGCGTGAGAGCATGAAGGCGACCTCGGGGCCAAGAATTGCAAGCACGGCGCTTTCCGCCGCTCCGCAGGCCAGCATCGCCTCGACTACCGGAAAATCGAGTTCGTGCTTGAGTGCCAGCGGCGTTCCCTGGAGCAGAAGACCGGCCTCGCGAATGCGATCGCCTTCCTCTTCCGCGTCGCTGCCGACGCAATCGTTCAGGAAATCTCGAAGTCTGGCCGTCCAGACTTCCCAATCCGTTGTTCGCTCAATCACGTTGCCCGACCCGTTTTGCCATCGCCCCACACCCGCCAGACGACATGCAAGTTCACCTGTCAATCCGCAGATTCCGCGCAACATAAGGCGCCGTCCCACCTTGCTACAGCATGACTGCACAAGGTGAAGCGCGGATTCAGACATGCAGATCCGCCAGAAACGATCAATGCGTCTCCCGGCGCATCGCTCAGCGTGCAGTCGTTTTGGCGTTGGCAGTGTGGGCGCGCTCTTCGAACCAAGGCACCATGCGTTCGATCGCTTCCTCGACCAGCGCAGTGGACACAGCGAAACTGAAGCGCATGAAGCGGTGCCCGTCGACCGGATCGAAATCGATGCCCGGCGCCGTCGCGACGCCGGTATCGCGGAGCAGTTGCTGGCAAAGGGCCAGGCAATCGTCAGTCAGGTGGCTGACATCGGCATAGATGTAGAAAGCCCCATCGGGAGGTGCGATCTTTTGCAATCCCAGGCGCGGCAGCGCGGCCAAGAGCAGCTCACGGTTACGGGCATAGACCTCGACATGGCCTGCCAGTTCCTCCCGGCAGTCGAAGGCGACCAGCCCTGCATGCTGGGCGAGGACCGAGGGCGTCAGGAACAGGTTGGACATGCGCGCGCGCGCCGCATCGACCAGATCGGGCGGAACGAGCAGCCAGCCGAGGCGCCATCCGGCCATCGAGTAGTACTTGGAGAAGCTGTTCACGACCACGGCATCGGGCGCATATTGCAGCATCGACTGCGCGGCCTGGGTGTAGCTCAGACCGTGATAGATCTCGTCCGAAACGATCCGGATGCCCTTGCGGCGACAGACTTTTGCTATTGCCGCAAGTTCCTCGGGCGCAATGATCGTGCCGGTCGGATTGGCCGGGCTGGCGACGATCAGGCCATCCGGCACAGGGTCCAGGGCATCGAGCGCGGCTGCCGTGATCTGGTAGCGCTCGGTCGGCCCGCAGGCGACTTCGACCGGCTCCAGATAGAGCGTCTTCAGGGTATTGCGGTAGGCAACGTATCCCGGCCTCGCGAGGGCGACACGCGCGCCAGGCTCGAACAGGCTGGTGAGCGCCAGGACGAAGGCAGGAGAAGCTCCGCAGGTCAGGATCACCTGCTCCCGGTCCAGCTTGACGCCATAGGCCTCGTCGTAATGGCGGGCGATGCGCTCAAGCAGGGCGATGTTTTCCCAGTATCCGCCGGGCTCGCTGTCGAGCACTTCGTGCGCCTTTGCGATGGCCGCGGCCGGTGCGCCGGTGGAAGGCTGCCCGTATTCCATGTGGATGACGTCGCGGCCGCCTTCGGCAAGCTCGTAGGCGAGACGGCCGATCGACATGGCGTGAAAGGGTTCGACTTTTGCAACCATGGGCGGTTGCTAGGCTTGCAGCATCGCTTGCACAAGCCGGAGGTGCAAATCCTTGGGCCGGTGCCATCCGGTATACTTCAAAAGGGGTACCACCTGCCCAGAAATTTCTATCTAATTATATGAAATAAAGAGATAAGTTAAAATGGGCGCACTCATACAAGTTAGTCAGAGCATGTGCAGCGGTTTCGCATCATGTTGAAGACAGGCAAGCGGAGGTTTTCGGCGAACCGCCCGCTTGCCGCTCGTTTGACGGGGCCATGATGATCTTACGCTTTCTACGCGACCGAACGGCCAGCTCTGCGGCCGAGTACGCCCTTCTGCTGGCGATGGCCGGCGGCGGCATCGCCATCGCCGCGCTGGCCCTGAGCGGCTCAATCAACTTTGCCATGGCCGACGGCGCCCATTCGATAGCCAGCGGTGACAGCAGTTCCTCAGGCGGCGGCTCCTCTGGCGGATCGGGCGGAACTTCATCGGGCGGCACCTCATCGGGCGGCACTTCGTCGGGAAGTTCGAGCGGAGGCAGCAGTTCGGGCGGCTCAAGTTCGTCCGGCGGGGGCACGACAACCGGGGGTTCGACCACCGGTGGATCCACTACAGGAGGATCGACCTCTGGCGACACGTCTGGCGGGACCACCACATCCAGCACCAGCAGCACATCCGGAGGCACGACCACGACCAGTGGCGGCACGAGCACGGGCGGCGGCAACGGCAGTTCCTCGGGCGGTGGTAACGGTAGTTCCTCGGGGGGCAGTACATCCGGCGGGGTAACCGTGCCGCCCGGATGCAAGAATGGCAACGGCAAGAAGGACTGCCCGCCCACTTGAGGCCATCGCACGCCGCGTCTTGCCGATCGGGCTTAGTGCCGCGCGGGCTCAGTACCGCTCGATGGTGATGTGCTGCAATTCGTGAACCGGCCGCAGGCGCCGGCGCAGTTCCGCGGTATCGACCCGTTCCTCGTGAACGGAGACACCGACGATGGCAGCGTGGGCCTCGGGTCCGACGCGCCAGACATGCAGGTCGCAGATCACCGCATCGCCCGGAGCCTCCAACAGTTCGCGCACTTCTGCCGCAACATGGTCATCGGTACGATCCAGCAGGACGGAGGCGGTGTCGCGCATGAGCGTCCAGGACCAGCGGGCGATCACCAGCGCGCCGACGAGGCCCATAACCGGATCGAGCCAGACCCAACCGAGATAGCGCCCGGACAGCAAGGCGGCGATGGCAAGCACCGAAGTCAGCGCATCGGCAAGGACGTGCATATAGGCCGAACGCAGATTGTTGTCCCCGTGCCCGTGGCCATGATGATGCCCCTGACGATGCCCGTGGTCGTGATCGTGCCCATGGTGGTGCCCGTGGTGATGCCCGTGGTGATGATCGTGGCCATGATGGTGATGGCCCGAAAGCAGCAGGGCACTGACGACGTTCACGGCCAGGCCGATGATCGCGATCACGGTCGCTTCGCCGAAGGCAACGCGTACCGGGCTAAGCAAGCGCATGAAGGATTCGAAACCGATACCCAGTGCAAACATGGCCAGCACCAGCGCCGATGCGAAGCCGGCCAGATCGCCCACCTTTCCGGTCCCGAAGCTGAAAGCCGGGTTGCGCTTGTGCCGTTTGGCATAGGCATAGGCCATCGCCGCAACGCTCAGCGCGCCGGCGTGGGTCGCCATGTGAAAACCGTCCGCAAGCAGGGCCATCGATCCGGTCAGATATCCGGCCACGATCTCGCCCGCCATCATGACGGCGGTCAGGGCCACGACCCATAGCGTGCGGCGCGCATTGGCATCGTGCGACGCGCCAAGGAAATCGTGGTCGTGGATGAAGTGGTCTATTTCAGGCTGGCTCGCCATCTTCGGCCGTCTTTCTATTTCGCGTAGCGCCGGATCGCCGCCAGCAGGGCCTCGGCCCCGGCTTCGCGCTCTTCCTGCGAGAGTTGGGGCGCGGCGACATGTTCCTTCATGTGCGCCTCGATCAGTTCGTCGATGAGACCGTTCAGCGCGCCGCGCACGGCGGCGGCCAGATGCAGGGTCTTGGTACAGTCCTCGCCACCGACCAGCGCGCGCTCCACGGCCTGGAGCTGACCGACGAGCCGGCGCACGCGCAAGACAAGGGCGTCGTTGTTGGCGGAGAGGTGTCCCATAGGATACCCCCCTATCCTATAAGCCACTTATCCGGCAAGACGATCCATCGAGCGCGCCCGCACTGGCCAAGTCGACAGGCGGGCATGGCTTGGGCATTATGCCGGGCAATTCGGGGTCGATGCAGGGTCCGCCGTGGCTCGGCGGTGTAGCGGCTCGCCATGTGAACTGGGGTCATCGATGCCGCAATTGTCCGATCTGGACCGTCACCTTCCCGCGCCACTTGCCGAAGCCGTTGCGCCGCTTGCACGCCTGGCGCAGTTCAAGGCCGGGCAGACGGTCATGGGCCACCAGGACGAGACGAGCGACGTCTTCGTCATCCTCGAAGGCACGCTGCGGATTGAACTGCTCTCGCAGAACGGACGCGAGATCACGCTCAGCGATGCCGGTCCGGGCGCACTCGTGGGGGAATTCGCCGCGCTTGACGACCAGCCGCGCTCGGCAACGGTCATGGCCACTACCAAGGCAAGTCTGGCGCGTATTCCCGGGGCGGCCTTTCGCGAAGCCGCGTTCGCGCATCCGGAATCGGCGGAGTGGCTGACCCGCCGCCTCGTGCGCATGCTGCGCCAGCTCAACGAGCGGATCTTCGAGCTCAATGCCCTTGCCGTGCGCAGCCGCCTGCACTGCGAACTGCTGCGCTTCTGCCTCGATACCGGCTTTAAGGGTAACGAGGCGACGATCACGCCTTCGCCCACTCATGCCGAGCTGGCCAACCGCATCGGCACACACCGCGAGGCAGTGACCCGCGAACTGCGCTACCTTGCCGAACAGGGCATCACATCCAGTTCCGGGCGCAAGCTGATCGTCTGCGACATTGCCCGACTGGCGGAAATCGTGCGCGCCGCTGCCGGGGACGTCGAACTGATCCAGCGGGCCAACCAGGCCGGAATCGGCCGCGGCACGACCTGACCAGCCAGCAACGCAACGATCCCATCGCGGCATTGTGGTAAAAGTCACAAGGCCCCTGTGGTCTAGGTCACTGCGCTCAACCTCCAGTCAGGGTTAACAGGTTCTTGTCCGGAGCGTGCGACCCCGCTTTCGGATGCGACCGGAAGCCAGTGTGAGGCTTGCATGCGACCTTCGGTCTCCCCCTTCCATCCGGATTCACTCGCAGACTAAGGCGGCAGCCGGGCCCGCATACTTCGAGCCCATCCCCAACACGGCTGCCGCCACTTTTCCGAGATGCAACGAGATGGCCCTTCCCGACGATGCCGGTAGGGGTGCCGACAAGATCGAGAAGGGCCGGTCGACCCGCCAATGCGGGTCTATGCGATCGGAGGCGATCGCAAGGCGTTCCTCCCTGACAACCTGTGCCGGAGCGACCTGAGTGCGGAACATGTCGCCCCGGCGGAGCCACCCTTTTCAGGGCGCCCCCAGGATTGACCTGTCAACTCGTGCCTCGACAGGTGCTACCCTACAGCTCTTGTTATTGTCCGATACCGAAAGTGCCTGCGGTCGCTGCGCCAACAGCCAACCGAAGAAAGCGTGCCGCGCATCGCCGCTGGCCCATGCACCGTGCCGGGCGAGCGCGGCCACGGCGCCGCCCTTTGTCAACCGATCTGCTCCCGGCTTGGGATCAATACAGGACATGGTCAGCGCCTTCTTCCAGTGGCCAGGCTGCTCCCACCTTCCGCATGCCCGGCACAGCTGATAGACGATGAGTTTACCACGCTATGGGAATTTGCGTATAATTTTTTACTAACCTAGACAAGCAACATGCAGAAGATACTCAATATCATCTTGCTCATTACTTACCGCGCTGCAGCAAGAGCCTTCTGACGTCGGCGCTGAACTGAACTTCCCAGCCCGATCGCCTCCCGGTACTTTGCGACCGTGCGTCTCGCCAGCGCAAAACCCTTGCCGTTGAGCAGCTCGACCAAGGCATCGTCGGACAGGATCGCCTTGGGATCCTCGGCGTCGATCAACTGCCTGATTGCGGCCTTCACGGCCTCTGCCGAGGCCGCACCCTCGCCGCCCGCGCCGCTGACGCCCGAGCTGAAGAAATACTTCAACTCGTAAGTTCCGCGCGGACAGTTGAGGAACTTGTTCGAAGTCACGCGGCTGACGGTCGATTCATGCATGCCGATCGCTTCGGCCACCGCGCGCAGGGTCAGCGGCTTGAGCTGGGAGACGCCGTGCCGGAAGAAGCCGTCCTGCTGCTTCACCAGTTCGCTCGCCACCTTGAGGATCGTCTTCTGCCGCTGGTCGAGCGCCTTGATCAGCCAGTTGGCATCGGCGAGCTTTTCGGAAAGCCACGCTCGCGAGGTCTTGTCCTCGCAAGTGCCCTTGAGCTCGACGTAATAGCCGCGATTGACGATCAGGCGCGGCAGCGTCGCCTGGTTGAGCGCGATGTCCCAGCCGCCGTCGCTGCGCGGAGTCACGAGGATGTCGGGCGTGACGGCCCCGCTTGCCTCCCCGCCGAAACGCGCGCCCGGCTTGGGGTCGTAGCTGCGCAGTTCGGCCAGCATGTCGGCGAAATCCTCGTCGTCCACGCCGCACATGCGCTTGAGGCGAGCCAGTTCCCCCTTGGCGACAAGGTCGAGATTATCGATCAGGCGCGCCATGCACGGATCGTAGCGGTCCGCCTCGCGCGCCTGCAGGGCGATGCACTCCGACAGTGAGCGAGCACCTACACCAGTAGGATCAAGCGACTGGACGAGGAGCAGCGCATCCTCGACCGCATCCTCGGACACACCGAGATCGGCTGCCAGTTCGGCAAGGCCGGCATGGAGATAACCGGCATCGTCGAGCAGGCCGATGATGTAGCGCGCGATGCCCGCCTCGACGGGATTGAACGCCTCGGACCCCACTTGCGCCTGCAGGTGCTCGGCAAGCGACGCTGCACCCCCGGCATGGTCCTCGATACCGGGCCCGGCCTCGCCGCCGGCCATGCGGAATTCGCTGGCCCAGTTGTCGGCAGTGCCGCTGGTCGAATTGCCTGCCAGTTCGCCGTCACCGGTATCGCGGTCCCGGTCCAGCGATCCGGCGTCGATGTCGAGCGGCCGGTCGTCGCTTGCCCGGCCTTCGCCGATCAACTGGTCGACCGGAGAACCTTCAAGCGTCGTGCGCCGGGCTTCCTCGGGCATTTCCACGGCTTCGACCGGAGGAGGTGCCGGTTCCGCACCGACATCGAGCAGGGGATTGGCGTCGAGCGCCTCGCCAATGAAGGTTTCGACTTCGAGATTGGACAGCGCCAGCAGCTTGATCGCCTGCTGGAGCTGCGGCGTCATGACCAGCGACTGGCTTTGCCTCAGGTCTAGCCGGGGCCCCAGCGCCATGCGTCAGTATCCCTGGACGTCAGGCCTCACAGCGTGAAACCCTCGCCGAGATAGAGCCTGCGCACATTCTCGTCGGCCACCAGCGCTTCGGGGCTGCCCGCGAAGAGCACCTGCCCGCCGTAGATGATGCAGGCGCGATCGACGATGTCGAGCGTTTCGCGCACGTTGTGGTCGGTGATGAGAACGCCGATCCCGCGCGTCTTGAGGTCCCTTACGAGATCGCGGATGTCCGCGATCGAAAGCGGGTCGATGCCTGCGAAAGGCTCGTCCAGCAGCATGATCGACGGCTTCGCAGCCAGGGCCCGGGCAATTTCGCAGCGACGGCGCTCGCCGCCCGAGAGCGCCATGGCCGGGCTCGACCGCAGGCGGGTCAGGCCGAATTCGTCGAGCAGGCGCTCCAGTTCCTCGTCGCGCACGGCCCTGTCCGGCTCGTTGAGTTCCAGCACGGCGCTGATGTTCTGCTCCACCGTCATGCCCCGGAAGATCGAGGTTTCCTGCGGCAGGTAGCCCAGGCCGAGAATCGCGCGGCGGTACATCGGCAGGCGGGTGACGTCGACGCCGTCCATCAGGATGCGGCCCGAATCCGGACGCACCAGCCCCATGATCGAATAAAAGCAGGTGGTCTTGCCCGCGCCATTGGGGCCGAGCAGGCCCAGCACTTCGCCTTTCGCCACCGAAAGCGAGATGTCGGTAAGGACCGCACGCTTGTCGTAGCTCTTGGCGATGGAGATGACTTCGAGCCCGCCGCGTTCGGCAACTGCTGCCGCCGCCGCACTGGAGCTCTGATCCTGCGAAAGTTCGGTCGTTTCCGTCATTGGTTACCGCGTTAACGCACGCGACCGGGCAACGGCAAGTCGGCATTTTGCCTTCGAGGCCCAGATTAGCAGGTTTCGTGCATGTGCCTGATAACCCGGCGCTGTTTACCGATTGGCTTCGGGCCGCCGCCCGTCCGCCTCGCCAGAGCTTGTCGGAAATTTCGTCAAACTTGATCTTCCCGCAATTTGATGATCTATTCTGAGTGGGATTGAAGGGGAAGTGCTGCCGGATGGTTAAGACCACAAGACATAGGGCCATCATGACACCGTCCGCCGTGCACCTGGTGGACTGGCGCAAGAAGATGAGCGACCACATCGCCTACGCCCTGCTGGTCTATACCGCCTTGCAGATTTTCGTGACGATCGGCGCCCTCAAGTCGCACGGCAGTTCGCTGCTGCCCTACCTCGCACTGATCATCCTCGTCATTGCCATCATCCCGGCCTGCCGCCGCTTCGAGGCGCGCTGGAACCGCCTGACCGACGAACAGGCCCACGATCCGGGCATGGCCCCCTATTACCGACGTGACCGTCTGGTACTCTGGGCTATCGCCATCGGACTTCCTTTCGCACTGACCGGACTGCTCAAGGGCCTCGCCCTGATCTTCGCCTGAAGGCGGCGGCAATCGGGGTTTCGTCCCCCGGACAACCAGCTCTTCGTGCATCTCGCATTTGCCCTCGGCCCGCGCGGCGACTAGGGCTGCCCTGAGCGCGAACCGGCTTTCGCGCGGTCCAAGGGAGTTGCGAAGTCCAATGCTCAATCCGGAACAGGCCAGGGAACGCGCGCAGGACCTGGTTGCGCGCGCGCGCCGCGCTGGCGCCGATGCCGCCGATGCCGTGTATGGCGCCAGTTCCTCGGAAGGGATCCAGATCCGCCTCGGCAAGCTCGAGGATGTCGAGCGTTCGGAAAGCGAGCACATCTCGCTGCGCGTGTTCAGCGGCACCCGTTCGGCCAGTATCGGTTCTTCCGACTTGTCGGACCTCGCGCTGGACGAGCTGGCCGCGCGCGCGATCGCCATGGCCCGCGCCGCACCGGAAGACGCCTATGCCGGCCTGGCGCCAGAGGAACTGCTCACCCATGGCCCCTTCCCCGAACTCGACCTGATCGATCCCACCGAGCCCAGCCCGCAAGCCCTGCGCGAACGCGCCGAGGAAGCCGAGGACGCGGCCCGGGCGGTGCAGGGCGTGACCAATTCCGACGGCGCATCGGCCAGTGCCGGCTTCGGCATCTTCGCGCTGGCGACCAGCCACGGTTTCGCCGGAGCCTATGGCGCATCCAGCCATTCCACCAGCGCTTCGGTTGTCGCCGGCGAAGGCGCGGGCAAGCAGCGCGACAGCGCCTGGCGCCAGACGCATCACGTGGCCGACCTGCCCGGCGCGCGCGAAATCGGCGAACTGGCCGGAACCCGCGCGGTCGCCCGTCTCGAGCCCGGCAAGGTGAAGAGCGGCCCGATGCCGGTCCTGTTCGATCCGCGCGTCTCGGGCACGCTGGTCGGCCATCTCATCGGCGCCATGTCGGGCAGCGCAATCGCCCGCCGTTCCAGCTTCCTGCTCGACCGGCTCGGCGAACAGATCTTCGCGCCGGGAACCGTGATCGCCGAAGACCCGCACCGGCCGCGCGGCCTGCGCGCCCGGCCCTTCGACGGCGAAGGACTGGCGACCCGTGCGCGCAATCTCGTGGAAGACGGGAAGATCACCGGTTGGCTGCTCGACTGCGCGGCGGCCCGCCAGCTCGGCCTGGAGCCGACCGGCCACGCCTCGCGCGGCGGCGGCGGCGCACCTGGAATCTCGGTGGGCAATATCCACCTCGAACCCGGTCCGCTCTCACCCGCCGAACTGATGGCGGACATCGCCGACGGCATCTACGTGACCGAGCTGATCGGGCAGGGCGTGAACGGAGTGACCGGCGATTACAGCCGCGGCGCTTCGGGCTTCCGGATCGTCAACGGCGAACTGGCCGGGCCGGTGGCCGAATTCACCATCGCCGGGAACCTGCTCAAGATGTTTGCGCAGATGACCCCGGCCAGCGACCTTGAATGGTACCGCGCGATCAACGTGCCGACGCTGCGCGTCGACGGCATGACCATCGCCGGAAACTGATGGACGAGCGGTCCGGCGCCGCGCTCTCGACTGCGGAGCGCGGCACCGGACGCCCGATCAGAACGCTTCGGCCTCGAGCGCCATCATCGATGCCTTGCCCGCCTTGATCGCCAGGAATGCCGCCGTCGCCTGGGGCAGGATACGGTCGAAGAAGAACTGCGCGGTCGCCAGCTTGGACTTGTAGAACGCCGCCTCGTCGGTGCCTTCGCCAAGCCTGCGCTGGGCGATCATGGCCGACTTGGCAAAGCAGTAGGCCATGGCGACAAGGCCGGTCAGGCGCAGGTAATCGGTCGCGGCAGCAGCGCCTTCCTCGGGGTCCTTCATCCCCTTCTGCGCGATCGTCGCCGTTGACAGCTGAAGCGCGCCAAAGGCCTTTTCCAGAGCCTCGATCATCTTGCCGAAGGTCTCGTCATCCTTGTTCGCTTCGATGAACTGCGAGACCGGGTGGAAGAACGCGCGCAAGTATCGGCCCATGTGGGCAGGCAGCTTGCGGCCCACGAGGTCGAGCGCCTGAATGCCGTTGGTACCTTCGTAGATCATGGCGATGCGCGCATCGCGCGCGTACTGCTCCACGCCGCTTTCGGCGATGTAGCCGTGGCCGCCATAGACCTGCACCGCAAGGTTCGCGCTCTCGAAACCGAGGTCGGTGAAAAGCGCCTTCACCACGGGCGTCATCAGGGCGACGAAATCCTCGGCGCGCTGCTTCACTTCCGGATCGGTGGCGTGCTTTTCGGCATCGAGCGCGCGGCTCACCCATGCCGAAATGGCACGGCAGCCTTCGTTGTTGGCGCGCATCGTCATCAGCATGCGGCGCACATCGGGGTGAACGATGATCGGGTCAGCCGGTCCATCCGGGTTCTTCACGCCGGACAGCGAACGGCCCTGCAGGCGGTCCTTCGCGTACCACACCGCAGACTGGTAGGCTGCCTCGCCCACGCCCAGCCCCTGCACGCCCACCGAGACGCGCTCGGTGTTCATCATCGTGAACATCGCCTCGAGCCCCTTGTTGGGCTTGCCGACCAGCCAGCCGGTCGATTCCTCGAAATTGAGCTGGCAGGTGGCCGAGGCCTTGAGGCCCATCTTGTGCTCGATGGCCGCGACCGAGACCCCGTTCGAGGGGCCCGGCGTGCCGTCGTCCTTGGGCAGATACTTGGGCACCAGGAACAGGCTGATGCCCTTCACGCCCTTGGGTGCATCGGGAAGCCGCGCGAGGACGAGGTGGATGATGTTCTCGGTCAGGTCATGTTCGCCGGCGGAAATGAAGATCTTGCCGCCGGTCAGCTTGTAGCTGCCGTCATCCTGCGGAACCGCCTTGGTGCGCAGCATGCCCAGATCGGTGCCGCAATGCGATTCGGTGAGGCACATCGTGCCCGACCAGGTGCCCGAAACCAGCTTCGGCAGGTAGAACTGCTTGAGTTCATCGCTGGCATAGACCTCGATCGCGGTCGTGCCGCCGTGGGTCAGGCCGGGATAGAGGCTGAACGACAGGTTGGCCGAGCAGATCATTTCCTCGGTCATCTTGTTGACCGATTCGGGCAGGCCCTGCCCGCCCCATTCGGGATCGGACGCCAGCGCGCACCAGCCGCCCTCGCGGAACAGCTCATAGGCTTCCTTGAAGCCCTGCGGCGTGCGCACCACGCCGTTCTCCAGGGTACAGCCCTCGACGTCACCGCTGCGGTTGAGCGGGAGCAGGACCTCCTGCGCCACCTTGGCCGCTTCTTCCAGCACGGCATCGACGAGATCGGGCGTAAATTCTTCAAGCGCCTCGAGATTACCGAAGCCGTCGTCCTCATGAAGCTCGTGCAGCACGAACTTCATGTCGCGCAAGGGTGCCTCGTAGACTTGCATTTCTCACTCTCCTCGCAGGCGCGACTGCGCGCGCCCTTGTCATCGCATCAGTTGCGCAGCGGCTTGCCGGTTTCAAGCATATGCTCGACCCGAGCGATCGAGCGCGGTTCGCGAACCAGCCGCATGAAGGTCTCGCGCTCCAGCTTGAGCAGTTCCTGCTCGCTCACCGTATCGACGAGGTCGGCCTCTCCTCCGGTCAGCACGGTGGCCAGGGCATCGGAAACGACCATGTCGTAATCGGTCGCCATTCCGCGCTTGTGGAAGCCTTGCGCCGCCATGTTGAGCGCGACGTGCCCGCCCTCGCCCGGCAACCTGAACTCGGGCGCTTCGGGGGGAGCGTAGCCTTCCACCAGCGAAAGCGCCTTCTGCTTGGCATCGTGAAGCAGGCGGTCGCGGTTCATGGTGATGCCGTCATCCGGCCGCAGGAACAGCATTTCCTTCGCCTGCGCCGCAGACTTGGAAACAGTCGCGGTCGAGACCGTCTCGAACACCTTGGCGACGGCGGGCATCGGCCCCTTGGGCATCATGGGCGCCTTGCGCGCGCGGTCGATCATCTCGCCATTGCCGCCCCAGCCGGGGATCAGGCCGACACCGCATTCGACGAGGCCGGTGTAGAGTTCGGCATGGGCCTGGATCGCATCGCAGTGCAGCAGGATCTCGCACCCGCCGCCCACGGCCAGACCGGCAGGTGCTCCCACCACCGGGAAGGGCGCGTACTTGAGGCCCTTGTAGGCCATCTGCCCGCCGGCCACGAGCTTCTCGACCTCGCCATAGGCGGCGATATTGATCGCGAAGAGGGCAAGCCCGAGGTTGGCGCCAGCCGAGAAGCTGTCGGCGTCGTTATAGACGACAAGCGCCTTGAACCTGGCGGAAACGAGCGGGATCGCCTCGACGATCAGCTTCATCACGTCGCCGTCGAGCGCATTCATCTTGCCGGTGAATTCGAGGCAGGCCACTCCGTCGCCGACATCCCACAGGGCCGCCGAGCCGTTCTTGAGCAGCGGCCCGGAGGCCAGCTTGATGTCCGCGAGACGCAGCACGCCTTCGGGGCGCACGACATCGTGATACTCGCCGTCAAGGCCAAGGAACTGGCGCTTGCCGTCCTCGATGCGATAGAAGGTGCGCTCTCCTGCCAGCCTGAGGATCTCGGGAACGGGCTTGCCTTCAGCCTCGAGCCTTTCGGCAAGATACTGCGCGCCCAGCGTGTCGATCATTTCGAACGGCCCGGACTTCCAGTTGTAGCCCAGCTTCATGGCATCATCGACGGCCACGACATCGGCGGCGGCAGACGGCACCAGGGCGGCGGCATAAGCCAGCGTCCCGCCCAGGATCGCCCAGGCATATTCGCCCACCGCGCCCCTGGTTTCGACCAGCGCCCGCAGGTCCCCCTTGGCTGCGCGACCCGAAGGGCCGCGGGCGCTGGTCTTCTCGCGGTATTCACCGGTCGCAAGGTCAAGAGCCTCCTTGCGGCGACCCATGTCCCTATTGAGGCGGTAGAAACCGCCCTTGCCCTTGCGGCCGGTGAATCCCTCGGAAATCAATTTCTCGATAAGCGGATGGCTGCGCGCGATCTCCTGATAGGGATCGTCCTTGGGCAGCGTGGAAGTCAGGCTCGCCTGCAAGTGCGGCATCAGGTCGATGCCCACGAGATCGACCAGACCGAAAATGCCGGTCTTGGGCACGCCCATCGGCTTGCCGGCGATCGCGTCGGCCTGCTCGACGGTGAGCCCCATGTCGAAAGCGGCATTGAGGCCTAGCTGGATCCAGTACGTGCCGATGCGATTGGCGATGAAGCCCGGCGTGTCCTTGGCATGGACCACCGTCTTGCCCATCGCGACATCGGCGAAGCGCTCCACCTTGTCCGCCACGGCCGCATCGGTCGCGGGACCGGTAACGATTTCCAGCAGGCGCATGTAGCGCGGCGGATTGAAGAAGTGGGTGATCAGGAAATCGCGCTTGAAGCCGTCCGAGCGCCCTTCGACGAGATGGGCGAGCGGGATGGTCGACGTGTTCGACGAGACCGCCGTACCCTCGCGCTTGACCGCTTCCAGCTTGGCATAGAGGCCCTGCTTGATGTCGAGCCGCTCGATCACCGCCTCGATCACCCAGTCGCATTCGGCGACCTTGTCGAGATGGTCCTCGATGTTGCCGGTCTCGACCAGCTTGGCCGCAGCCTTCGACATGAAGGGCGCCGGCTCGGTCTTAAGCATGCGCGCCACCGCGCCTTCGGCGATGGCGTTGCGGTTCTCGCCGTCCTTGGGGACGATGTCGAGCAGGACGACCGGCACGCCGGCATTGGCGACCTGGGCGGCGATTCCGGCACCCATGGTACCGGCGCCGATGACGCAGACTTTCCGGATGATATCGTTCATTGCGCCGACTCCAGGATCGTGGCGATGCCCTGCCCGCCGCCGATGCACTGCGTGGCCAGCGCATACTTGCCGCCTTCGCGCTTCAGCAGCGCCGCGGCCTTGCCGACGATGCGCGCGCCGGTTGCGCCGAGCGGGTGCCCGATGGCGATGGCGCCGCCGTCGATGTTGGTCCTGGCGGCATCGAGGCCGAGGTCGGTCATGCAGGCGATCGCCTGCGAGGCGAAGGCCTCGTTAAGCTCGACCACGTCGAGGTCGCCCGCCGTGATGCCTGCGCGCTCCATCGCCTTCCTGCTGGAGAGGATCGGCCCGAGCCCCATCGTTTCGGGCGCGCAACCGGAGATCGCCACCGACTTGATACGGGCGAGAATCGGCAGATCGTGCTTGCGGGCATATTCCTCGGTGCAGACCAGCACCGCGCTGGCGCCGTCAGTCAGCGGAGAGGATGTACCGGCAGTGACCGAACCCTTGGCATCGAAGGCAGGCTTGAGCCCGGCAAGGTCCTCGGCCGTGGTACCGGGACGGATCGTGCCGTCCTCGCTCACAGTGCCGCCCTTGGTCGTGATCGGTACGATCTCGTCGGCGAACTTGCCGGCCTCGCGCGCCGCGGCCGCCCGCTTCTGGCTTTCGACGGCCAGGGCTTCCTGCGCATCGCGGCCGATCTGGTACTTTGCGGCGACGTTCTCAGCCGTCTCGCCCATCGACATGTAGGCGGCGCTCTTTTCGGCAAGGGCACGGTTGGGCATGGGGTTGAAGCCCATCATCGGCACCCGGCTCATCGATTCGACGCCTGCGCAGATGAAGACTTCACCCGCGCCCACGGCAATCTGGCCCATGGCGATGTGGATCGCGCTCATCGACGAGCCGCAGAATCGGTTCACCGTCATCCCGCCCACCGAGATCGGCAGGTCGGCCAGCAGGCCGATCAGGCGGGCCACGTTGAGGCCCTGTTCGCCTTCGGGGAAGGCGCAGCCGACAATCAGGTCCTCGACGTCGGACGGTTCGACCCCGGTCTTGTCGATCAACCCGCGAATCACTTGCGCGGCAAGGTCGTCAGGCCGGACCCGGGCAAGCGCGCCCTTGTTGGCCAGGTGAAACGGGGAACGGGCGAAACCCGCAATCACGACGCTTTGCATGCATTCTCTCCATGGCGGACGGGCCTCAAGAATCCGGACCGTTCGAAACATCTTCCCTTAAGGTGCGATTCTTTCCCTATACGTCAAGCAAATTTTCGGTTATCTCGAGTCCATACCCGGCCCCGGATCGAAGACGTCTGCCAGCAAGCGGCGCGAATCCGGGCTTCGGGAGAGAGATGGAAAGGTCGCACATGAGAATCACGAAACATGCGGCAGTGGCATTTGTTGCCGCCATTGCTGCAGTTCCGGTCACGGCATCCGCCGCATCGCCGGACTCGGTACTGGGAATGTGGCGCACACCGTCGAAGCACGGCGTCGTCGAGATCGCGCGTTGCGGAACCTCGATCTGCGGGACGCTCCTCGAATCCGACAACATCCGGCGCAATCCGGAGATGCGGGACGAGAACAACAAGGACGAGGCCAAGCGCAATCGCCGCCTCAAGGGCCTGCAGATCCTGGGCGGCTTCGATCGCGACGCGGCCAAGTGGACCGGCGGCACGATCTACAACCCGGAAGACGGCGGCACCTACAAGGCCACGATCACACCGGCCGGCGCAGACACCCTCAAGCTCAAGGGCTGCATCGTCTGGCCCTTGTGCAAGACCCAGACCTGGACGCGGATCAACTGATGCGTCCGGGCGTTACCAGACAATACAAGAAATTGAATTCGGGAGAGTTTCGAATGAAGTTGACGTCCGGCCGCGTATTCCTTTCCAGCGCGGTATCCTTCTTTGCCATGGCCGTCGCAGGATCGGCCCACGCCCAGGCATTCTACCTTCAGGAACAGTCCGTACGCGGCCAGGGCCGTGCCTTTTCCGGTGAGGCCGCCGACACCGGCGTCGATTCGCTGTGGTGGAACCCGGCCTCGATCGCCGGCATGGAAGGCGGTGAAGCCGCGGTTCATGCCAGCGCCATCCTTCCGCGCGGCAAGGTTTCCGACAATGGCACCGTGATCGTCCGCCCGGCCTCGGCCCCCGCCTCCGTCGGCGGCGACCCGGTCGAGAAGAACCCGATCGACAACGGCGTGCTGCCTTCCGGCGCGATCGCCTACGGCTTCGGCAAGGTCGCGGTGGGCCTCGCCGTCAGCGCCCCCTACAACTTCACCACCAATTACGCAGAGGACAGCTGGGCCCGCTACACTGCGGACAAGACCAAGCTGCGCACCTTCGACATCCAGCCGACGCTGGCCGTTGCCGTGACGCCCGAACTGTACCTTGGCGCCGCGCTCAACATCGAGCACGCCGATGCCACCTTGGGCAATTACCTGCCCAACCTATCCGCCCTGCTGCCCGACGGGCACCAGACCCTGTCCGGCAAGGGCTGGGACATGGGCTGGTCGGTCGGCGCCCAGTATCACACCGGTCCGCTGTCGCTTGGCGTCTCCTACAAGTCGAGCATCAAGCACAAGCTCAAGGGCACGGTCCTGACCGAAGGCCTGCTTGGCCCGCTTGCCGGCCAGAACGGCGAGATCGCCACGCGCGCCACTTTCAGCACGCCGTGGCAGGCAATCGGCAGCGTCCGCTACAAGGCGACCGACCGGCTGACGCTGAACGCGCAGGTCGTACGCTATGGCTGGAGCAAGTTCGACACCATCGATCTCGGCGCGCCGATCAACGCCTCGATCCCAGAGGACTACAAGAACAGCTGGAGCTACGCGGCGGGCATCGACTATATGGTCAATCCCGAGTGGACCGTGCGCGCTGGCGTCCAGTACGGCGGAACCCCAACGCGCGACGGCGAACGTGACGCCCGCGTGCCGGACAGCAACCGCTGGAACTTCTCGGCCGGTACCAGCTACGCTGTCAGCAAGGCCATCACCGTCGATGCTGCCGCTTCGTACATCTCGTTCAAGGATGCCGCGATCGACCGCACGACCGCCGCTTATGCAGGAACCGCGGCACAGACGCCGATCCTGGTGAACGGCACGCTCACAGACGCATCCGCGCTCGTCTTTTCCCTCGGCGCGCGGGTGAAGTTCTGATGAGCGCCGCGGAGACGATCGGCGGCCCCCACTTGGGGGACAAGGCTCGCCCGGCACAACCCTCCTCCTCCCAGCTGCCGGAAGAGATGCCGCCGATCGCTCCGCGGTTGCTTACCGACCTGCTCGACCACGCGGTCGCGCATCATGGTGAGTGGCCCGCCATAGATTTCATGGGCCGCAAGTGGACATACGCCGAAGTCGGCGAGCTGGCGCGCAAGGCCGCGCGCGGGCTCCAGGACCTTGGCGTCAAGCCGGGTACGCGGGTCGGGCTGTGCCTGCCCAACATGCCCTACTACGTGATCTGCTACTTCGCGATCCTGCGCATCGGAGCGGTCGTGGTGAACTTCAACCCGCTCTACACCGAGCGCGAGATGGAGCACCTCGTCGAGGATTCGGGTGCCAGCGTGCTGATCGCCTCGGACCTGGCCCTGTCGCTGCCCAAGATCGCGCCGTTGGTCGGCAAGGGCAGCCTGTCACGCGTGATCGTGTGCCCCTTCGCCGACGCCCTGCCCACTTTCAAGCGCCGCGCCTACCAGCTGCTCAAGCGCAAGGACATCGCGCATGAGCCGCACGACCTGCGCTTCGTGCGCTTTGCCGACCTGATCGCGCGCGATGCCGACCCCGATCCGGTCAAGCGCGATCCCGGCGACCTGGCCGTGCTGCAATATACCGGCGGCACCACCGGCGTGCCCAAGGGCGCAATGCTCAGCCACGCCAATCTCGCCGCCAACAGCGCCCAGATGATCGCCCACGTCGGCCACATGCCCGACGAACAGGAGCGCACGCTGGGCGTCCTGCCGCTGTTCCACGTTTTCGCACTGACGACGGTGCTGAACTACTCGGTCGATACCGCGGCAGAGATGATCCTCCTGCCGCGCTTCGAGATGAAGTCCTTCCTCGCCACCGCGCGGCGCACCAGGCCGACGCAGTTCTTCGGGGTGCCCACGCTCTACACCGCGCTCAACCACGTGAAGCTGCACGGCGAGTTCGACAGCGTGCGCGTATGCATCTCGGGCGGCGCGCCGCTTCCGCTCGAAGTGCGCCAGCGTTTCGAGGAGCACACCGGGGTCAAGGTCGTCGAAGGCTACGGCCTCTCCGAAGCATCCCCGATCATCGCCTGCAATCCGCTTGAAGGCGTCATCAAGGATAACTCCTGCGGCCCGGCCTTCCCGGGCACCGCGCTGGAGATCCGCGATCCCGACAATCTCCACAAGGTGCTTGGCACCGGGGAGAAGGGCGAAGTCTGCGCGCGCGGCCCCCAGGTGATGAAGGGGTACTGGAACCGGCCCGAAGAATCGGAAAAGACGTTCATTTACGGCGCCCTGCGGACAGGAGACATTGGCTATCTCGACGCAGACGGCTATCTGTTCCTCGTCGACAGGATCAAGGACCTGATCCTGTGTGGGGGTTACAACGTCTATCCGCGCGTGATCGAGGATGCCATCTATGAGCATCCGATGGTCGCGGAAGCGATCGTCATCGGCATTCCCGATGCCTATCGCGGGCAGGCCCCCAAGGCTTTCGTCGCATTGCACAAGGGGGATATCTTGAGCGAGGAAGAATTGCTGGAATTTCTGAAGCCGCGGCTGAACAAGATCGAGATGCCCTCGGCCATCGAATTCCGGGAATCGCTGCCCAAGACCCTCGTCGGCAAGCTTTCCAAGAAGGAACTCGTGGCCGAAGAAGCCGCGAAGCGCGCACCATGAGCGAAAGCGGGGCAAGCGAAAAGGCGGACGTGCAGCTGCCTGACATGCTGGGCATCCACGAGGCGGCAGAGCATCTCGACGTCACCATGCGCACCTTGCGCTTCTACGAGGACAAGGGCCTGATCGCGCCCCAGCGCGTGGGCACCACGCGGATCTACGGCAAGCGCGAGATCGGGCGCATGCAGCTGATCCTGCGCGGCAAGCGGCTGGGCTTCAGCATCCGCGAGATCAAGGAATTCCTCGATCTCTACGACGTCGACCCCAAACACGTCGAACAGGTCCGCAACCTTCTCGGCAAGGTGAGCGACCGGATCGCAGAGTTGCGCCGCCAGAAGCGGGCGATCGAACAGACCTTGACCGAGCTGCGGTTGATCGAGCAGCAGTCGAAGGATTGGCTGGAAGGCGCAAGCGCGCAGCACAAGCAGAAAGGCACCAATGACTGATCCGAGGGCTCTTGCCGTTGAGGAACTGCGCGAACTGCTGCTCGTCGAGGAGATCGACACGGACCTGTTCCGCGGCGCGGCAGCGGCGGAAAGGCCCGGCCGCGTCTTCGGCGGGCAAGTGATCGCGCAGGCTCTCGCCGCTGCGGCGAAGGACTTGCGCAAAGGCCATCACGCCCACTCACTCCATGCCTACTTCATGCGCCCCGGCGATACCCAGCGCCCGATCATCTACCGCGTGCTGCGCGATTTCGACGGCGGCACTTTCGCCAATCGCCGTGTCGTGGCCATGCAGGGCGGCAAGCCCATCCTCAACCTCGCGGCATCGTTCCAGCGGCCCGAGGACGGTTTCTCCCACGCCGCGCCGATGCCGGAAGTCCTGCCGCCGGAGCAATTGCCCGAGATGATGGACATCCTGCGCAGGAAGAGCGCCCCCATGCCTCCGGCCCTGCAGGAGCGCCTTGCCGCCTTCGATATCAGGCCGGGACCGCCCGGCCCACCCGTGGTCGATGGCGTGGGTCTGGCTTCGCAATACCTGTGGTTTCGCCTGGCGAGGCCGATCGGCGGCGACCCTGCAGTTCACCGCATCGTCCTGGCCTATGCCAGCGACTTCGCGTTGCTGACCACGGCCGTCCTCCCGCAGGACATCAAGTTCTTCTCACCGCAGTTGCAGGCCGCCAGCCTTGATCACGCGGTATGGTTCCATCGCACCCCGCCGGTCGACGACTGGCTGCTCTATCACATGGACAGCCCGTGGGCCGGCCACGCCCGGGGCTTCGCGCGCGGAACCATCTACGATCGGACCGGCAACATGATCGCCAGCGTAGCCCAGGAGGGCCTGTGCCGCCGCCGCGACCAGCCGCCGAGCGAGACTTGATTACTGTGTGCATCTCTCTAGTCACGAAACCATGCAGAAGACCAGCAGCCCGGTAGAAGACATTGTCGCGGGGATGATCCACATCCCCGGCGGAACTTTCACGATGGGATCGGAGACCTTCTATCCCGAGGAAATGCCGCTTCGGCGTGTGAAGGTCGATCCATTCTGGATTGACGAGACCCCCGTCACCAATCGTGACTTTGCGCGTTTCGTCGAGGCGACCGGCTATGTCACCGTGGCCGAGATCGCCCCCGATCCCAAGGACTACCCGGGCATGTTGCCGGGCATGGACAAGGCAGGATCGCTGGTCTTCCACAAGACCGCGACGCCGGTCGACACGAGCAATCCGGCCAACTGGTGGTCGTTCGTCTTCGGGGCCGACTGGTGCCACCCGCTCGGCCCGGACAGCAATCTCGACGATCTCTGGGATCACCCGGTGGTCCATATCGCCTATGCCGATGCCGAGGCCTATGCGAAGTGGGCCGGCAAGGCACTGCCGACCGAGGCCGAATTCGAGTTCGCCGCGCGTGGCGGCCTTGAGGGCAAGGACTACGCCTGGGGCGACGAACTGGCCCCGGACGGCGCGATGATGGCGAATTACTGGCAGGGCCTGTTTCCCTTCGCCAACCAGTGCCTCGATGGATGGGAAAGAACTTCGCCGGTCAGGACCTTCCCGGCCAACGGCTACGGCCTCTACGACATGATCGGCAACACCTGGGAATGGACCGCCGACTGGTGGTCGGAACGCCCGCAGACCGTCGCCAAGAAGAAACCGGGCGCCTGCTGCGTGATGGAAAATCCGCGCGGAGCGAAGCTCAAGGACAGCTACGATCCGGTCCAGCCGGGTGTCAGGATTGGCCGCAAGGTGCTCAAGGGCGGATCGCACTTGTGCGCCGCCAATTATTGCCAGCGCTACCGCCCCGCCGCGCGCCACCCCGAAATGATCGACAGCGCCACGACGCATATCGGATTTCGCTGCGTGGTGCGCGACAGGGCCTGACCTCTCAGCGTCCCGCCTGAGCACTCACCCCGGTTCGCCAGCCCATCCATCGCGCCAGCGAGGGCGTCAGGCGCTTGAGCGTCCATTCCGCCGCGACAGCCAGGGCCAATGAGGCGCCGAACAGCGGCATCGCCAGCGCCAGCAGCAGGACCAGGCCGACCAGCGCCCAGCTGTGCCGGACCGGCGCCAGCCATGAAGGCGCACCCAGCATATCGGCAGGCCGACGGCGCCACCAAAGCACCACGCTGGAAACAGACAGGGTCACCAGCCCCAGCAGCACGGCCAGGTTCAGTAACTGGTTGGCCAGCCCCCAGAAGGCTCCTTCGTGGATCGCCACGCCATAGCCGACGGTCCGATCGATCCAGTGCCGGTCGGAAAAGCGCTCTATGCCGATCAGGGCGCCATTGCCTGCGATCTGGGCACTCTCGCGCTGCGGGCGGTCCGCTGCCTGGCTGCGCACCATCCAGGCCGCACCGGGCGCAGTGGGCGGACTGACCTCGACAGGCGCAGCGAAGCCCAGCGTTACCGCTCGCCCGACGACGGCGTCCAGCGCAGCCGGAGCCGCTGTGACGGCCCCGCCCATCGCCATGCCATGATGCCCCGCATGTTCGGACATCGTCGCGCGCATGGCGGCATCGGCGCCTGCGCGCTCGCGCGCGTCGGCCACCGATCCCGCCGACCAGTCCTGTCTGCCTGCCGCCGTTCCGGTCACCGACCGGACCTGGCGCAAGTAATCTCCCCAGGCATTGGCCCAGGGCAGGCCCGAGGCGATCAGGAACACAGCGCCCAGCGAGATCCACAAGCCGGTCACGGCATGAAGGTCACGCCAGAACACGCTGCTGCCCTTGCGCAGCCGAGGCAAAAGCACCCCGGCGAGCCTCCCCCCGGTCTGCCGCGGCCACCACAGGAACAGTCCGGTCAGGAGCATGATCACGGTCCAGCAGGCCGCCGTCTCGACCAGCGCAGAGCCGCGGTCCCCGGCCAGCAGTTCGCCGTGGAGGCGGAAGACCACCCGCATCAGCCGGTCCTGCTCCGCCACCTTGTAGAGCACCTCTCCGGTCTGCGGATGGACCCAGACCCGCGTTTCCCGAGCGCCCTTGCCGACAAGGACTTGCACCGCATCGCCTGCGGCCTCGGGCAACACGTACTTGTGCAAGACCGAACCCGGCACCGCCGCAACCGCCTTTGCGGCTAACGCCCCAGCGGTAAGCTGGGGCGCGTCGACGTGCACGACATCGCGGTAGGGCGCATAGAGCGCGGCCTCGATCTGCGGCTTGAACAGGTAGATGCCGCCGGTCACCGAAAGCCAGACGACGAAGGGTACGCAGAACAGACCGGCATAGAAATGCCAGCGCCACACGGCGCGATACCAGCGCTCGCTGCGCCTTTGCTGTGGCCCGCTCATAGCGTCCAACCCGCCTCGATCAGGAAGCTGCGCTGCGGATAGGGGTGGTAAACCCAGGCGCGGTCATTGGTGATGTTGTCCACGCCCGCACTGACCCGGAGCCGTTCGGTCACGTTCCAGTTAATTCTGGCATCCAGCGCGAAAAGCTCGGACGTATAGCCGTAGGTATCGCCGCGTTGCTCACCCAGCAGATCGGTGTTGGGCCTGCTGGCATAGCGCATGCCGACCGACACCATCACCGGCCCTGTCACCCGGTACCGCAGGTTCGCATTGATCCGCCAGCGCGGGATGCGCGGAAACTGCACGCCCTCCGCCGCCGGGGCGGCATCGTTGCGCACCGTAATCGAATCGATAAACGCCGCGTTGGCATCGATGTCGAGCCCCGGCACGATCACGTCGCGCGCTTCCGCGATCGCCTCGAAGCCGTATTGGCGCGTCACGTCGATGTTCTTGTAGCTGGAGGTGGTGACGCCGTTCTGGTTGAACCCGGTGAAGGAGAAGATGGTGTCCTCCACCCGCTGCCAGAAAGCCGAACCGGTCAATTTCACCGGACCGAAATCGTGCGCCAGAACCAGATTCGCATCGCTCGACCGCTCCGGCTTCAGGCCGGGATCGAAGCTGTCCTCGTTGAAGCTGCCATCGCCATTGAGGCTGCCCTGGAACAGTTCCCCGACAGTGGGAAAACGCGTGGCCCTGGCCAGGCTCAACTGCAGCGTCGTTCGGGCATCGATTGCCCATTCGAACGCGGCCTTGGGCTGGAAGCCGTCGGCGTGGCGGCTATCGTAGCGCCCCGTCACCTGCTGGCCCGCCAATGCGTCGCTGCCCAGCCGGGTCAATCCGCCATCGAAGGCGCGCCAGTCCTCGTAGCGGGCGCCCAGCGTCAGCGTCACCGCCTCGAGCGGAACGCGCAGTTCGGCCCAGCCTGCCAGCACGCGCGTCTTTCCGAAGGTCCGGCTCGAGAAATCCTTGCCCCCGTCACGGCGCCAACTGTCCAGCGCATAGTTGGTGGCATCGGTCCGGTAGAGATTGGCGCTGCTTCCGGCAGCCAGCTCGAACCCGGCAAGGCGGGCATTGAAGGAAAGATCGCCAGTCCACCAGTAAGTCGGCCCCTGACGGGCGAGCGTGCCCGGGCCATTGACCTCTCCAGCCGCATAGCTGCCGGAGGTAAAGCCGTCCGAACGCAGGATCTGATAGCTGGAGACATTCGCCTGCACCGTCACCCGGTCCGAAAGCGGCGCTGCAAGCTTGAGACCAGCCAGCAGTTCATCGCGTATGGAGCGCGACCACCTGGCTCCGCTGGCATCGTAGGTTTTCCCGCCAAGCGAAACGAGACCTTCGCAGACCACATTGCCTGCAGCATCGCGCAAGTAGCAGTCGGGCGCAGTCTGGCTATCGAGGTTGTGCCAGTAGGCCAGCAGGAATTCGCCGGTCACGCCCGAAGCGCCATCGTAACCGAGGCGCAGCTTCGCCTGGTCCTGGGTGATCGCTGCCGGGCTCTGCGCGGCAAAGATGGGCTTGGCAGGCGAACCTGGCGCATAAGCCTGCCCCTGCCGTGGATCGATGACGGCGCCGGTCACCGCGGTGGCAGGCATGGTGCTCTCCGATTCCGCAAGGCCGTAGAACATCTGCGGATGGCCGTCGTTGCGGAAATGGCGGCCGGACACGCGCAGCGACCATGGTCCGTCCTCCTGCCGAAAGCCGAAACCGGCCTCTGCGGAATAGCCCCGATATGTGTCGCGGGTGCCGAACTGGTCGTAGTGCTGGGCCAGTCCCTGCACCGTGGCGAAGGCTTCCGTCTTCTGCGGGGAGCGGGTCGTGATATTGACGAGGCCGCCCATCGAATTGCCCGCATAGCGCGCCGAGTAAGGGCCATAGACGATGTCGAACTGCGCCACCTCGCCAGGGCCGACGATCCCCCACTTGGGCGCAAAGCCGAAGGAATTGCCAAGGAAGTTGGAGACCGTGAAGCCATCGACCATCACCAGCGTTCGTGCGCTCTGGGTCGAATGGGTGCCCCGGAAGCCCGGCACGCCGTTGGAATCCCCGGCATAGCGTTTGCGCACGAAGAAGTCGGGCGCGTATTTCATCAGGTCCTCGACGTTCTGGGCATTGATGCCCGCGAACTGCTCCTCGCCAAGGCTGACCGAAAGGCCGCGCGGTTCGATGGAGATTGCGGATTCGTGCTGGCCGACAACGAGAATGGTATTCGCGTCTGCCGCCGCTTCATCGGCGTGGGCGGCAAGGGGAAGCAGGGCAAGCGGCGCCGCGCCGAGCGCGAGCATGGTCTTTGTCATGGAAGGTATCACCTGAATGGCACGCATAGAGGCGCATCTCGGGCGCGCATGGCGTGCAGAAGTCTTGTCGGTACCGCAGCCGTTCGCAGGGAACCGGCGCGGCGCGAATCATGGATCAGGCGAAGGAAGGTGGCCCCTGGCTGGGCGGACGGATCTGCGCATCGATCGGGCGCAGGTCGAGCGGACGGCGCAGGATCGCGGCGACGAAGACGAAGAACAGCGCGGCCAGCGCCAGCATCGGCGGCGCCGATCCCAGTGCCGCGGCCCCCAGCGGGGCGAACGCGCAAGGGTGGTCGACAGACTTCGGCGCGTCGTCCTGCGGGCCCTTGCCCGGAATGTGGATCTGCACGGTCGTTCCGGCAGGCGCGCTACCCGAACACAGCGCGACGACGAGGTCGCTTCCGGCAGGTGCGGGCATATAGCCCACCGGCACGAAAATCTTCAGGCAAAGCGCCGCCGCCAGCAGCAGCGCCGCGATCCCCGGCCGATGCCGGATGAAGTGCCTGAAATTGCCCACGAGCGCGCCTCTAATAACAATCGCGCCGGAAGTCATCAGCGCAATTGCAACCCGGCGAAAGCTAACCCGCGCCGAACGCGAAAAGGTCCGCGCTAGCCCTGCAAGTCATTGATTTTAAGGAGAGGAACTGGAGCGGGCGAAGGGATTCGAACCCTCGACCCCAACCTTGGCAAGGTTGTGCTCTACCCCTGAGCTACGCCCGCTCTGACGTTCGAGGCCTGCCGTGTTTGCCGGTAGGCCCGGGGTGGAGGCGCGCCACTAGCAGTGCCTTTTTGGGGTGGCAAGAGGGAAATCGAAAATTTTTTCATCCTCCATGACGAAGCAACGCAAAACCGGCATTTCCGACGCAATGACCCTTCACAAACGCTCGCAAAGTCCCGATCTATGCAACCGCAGCACAGTTTAGGAGCAAACACTTTGGCCAGCATGGGTCTCAACCTCGACGAACAGAAGGCAGTGGACCGTTTTCGCCAGTCCGTTGTCGAACCCTCGATGACGCAGTTGGTGATCCTCGATTTCTGGGCCGAATGGTGCGGGCCGTGCAAGGCGCTCACGCCCGTGCTCGAAAAGGTTGCCGCCGAATATGCCGACAAGGGCGTGTTGCTCGCGAAAGTGAACGTCGACGAGGAACAGTTCATTGCCTCGCAGTTCCAGGTCCGCTCGATCCCGACCGTCTATGCGATCTTCCGCGGCCAGCCGGTTGCCGACCTGACCGGCGCACGCACCGAATCGCAGCTCAAGTCCACGCTCGACCAGCTGCTGGAAAAGCTTCCGGTCGAACCGGGCGGCGGTGAGCCCGAGGCCGATCTGGCACCGCTTCTCGCCATGGGCGAAGAAGCGCTGGCAGGGGATGACGCCGAACGCGCCGCCAGCATCTTCATGCAGATCGTCGAAATGGCCCCCGACAATGCCGAAGCGCTCTCCGGCCTGATTCGCAGCTTCATCGCTTCAGGACGCCTCGAGGAAGCCGAGCAGGTGCTCGGTAGCCTGACCCCGGAACTGGCGCAGGATGCGCATGTGGAGCGCGCGCGCGCTGCCCTGCAGCTGGCCAAGGACAAGCCCGACGACAGCGAATTGGCCGCCCTTCGCGCCGCCGCGGCCGAGCGCCCCGACGACATGGACGCGCAGCTTGCCTTCGCCAATGCTGCCTTTGCCGCCGGTGAGCGCGATACCGCTGGCGAAACGCTCCTGGCGATGATCCAGGCCGACCGCGAATGGAACGATGGCGCCGCGCGCGCCAAGCTGCTCCAGATCTTCGAAGCCGTCGGTCTGGAAGATCCCTGGGTCTCGGCAACCCGGCGCAAGCTCTCGACGATCCTGTTCGGCTGACCCTCCGTGACGCGCATCACCATCTTTCCCCTGCCCGGGGTGGTTCTCTATCCGGGACTGCAGCTGCCGCTGCACATCTTCGAACCGCGCTACCGGGCGATGATTAGTGATGCGCTCGCGCGCGACCGGCTGATCGGCATGATCCAGCCTCAGCGGCCAGAGGAAGGCGCCCCGCTCTTCTCGATCGGCTGTCTGGGCCGCATCGGCGACGTTGAAGCGCTCGAGGACGGGCGCTTCAACATCATTCTCGAAGGCGAATCGCGTTTCCGCATCGTCAAGGAACTCGATGTCACCACCCCGTTCCGGCAAGTCGAGGCCGAACTGATCGAGGACAGCGAGGACGAAGCCCTCGCCCCGGTCGAGCGCGCCAGCTTCGAACGGGAAGCGCGCCGCTTTGCCGACATGCAGGGCTATGCGGTAGACTGGGATCAGGTCGCCCGGCTGGACGACGTCTCGCTGATCAACGGCGTTTCACAGATCGCCCCGTTCGACCCCGCCGCCAAGCAGGCCCTGCTTGAAGCCAACGGGCTGGGCGCGCGATGCGAGCTGCTCGTGCAGCTCATGCAGTTCTTCGGCCGCCACGGCGAAGGCGACGAAGAAGGCGTGACCCTGCAGTAGAAGCGCGCGCCGCGGCGGCTCAGGCCGCCGCCGGGAAGCGCAGCACGGCGGTGACGCCGTCGATCACGTATTGCGCCGCCAGCGCGGCCAGCAGGACACCCAGCAGGCGGGTAATCACCGCCTCCACCTTGTCCCCCAGCACCCGCATCAAGGGCCCGGCGGCAGCAAGCGCGGCAAAGCTGAGCAAAAGGACGAGCAGCATCGCGCCCAGCACGGCAAAGGTCTGCTCGATGCCTTGGGCGCGCGCGGTCAGCAGCATGATCGTGGCGATAGAACCCGGCCCGGCGAGCATCGGCATGGCCATCGGGAAGACCGACACGTCCTCCACTTCCGGCGTCGCCATGATTTTCTCGGCCCGCTCCTCGCGGCGCTGCGTACGCTTTTCGAACACCATTTCGGTGGCGATCATGAACAGCATGATGCCGCCAGCGATGCGAAAGGCATTGAGCTCGATGTGCAGCGCGCCAAGCAGCTTTTCGCCGAACAGCGCGAATATGACGAGAATGATCGCGGCGATGACGCAGGCACGGGCAGCCATCGCAATGGCCTGCCGCCGCGTGGCATCGGCCGAAAGTCCGGCATAGATCGGCGCGCATCCGGGCGGGTCGATGACAACGAACAGCGATACGAAAGCCGAAAGAAACAGCTCAAGCATGGAATTCTACCTGGCGTCCTCGGCACTGACTTTCAGGGAAAGCACGGGCTTCATCTCGCCATCCTTTCGCAATGACACGGTAAGGGTTCGGGCAAAGTCGGGTTCGACGTGGTAGGCCCAGGTCAGCGTGCCGTCGTCCGACGTGCCGCTGCCGTCCATGCCCGCAACCTTGATCGGCTCGCGGTCGCGGCGCTCATCCTCGGCCTTGCCGCGATAGGCGCCCGGCCACTCGCCGCGCGACGGGCAGTCGGCTACGGAGGCGGATAGCATTAAGGGCTTGTCGAGCGGCTTGGCCAGCGGCGCGCCCTGGTCGAGCACCCAGCGGTATTCGCCCTTCTTGTCCTGCCGCCAGATCGTCGTGAAGTAACCCGCCGCGCCGCCGGGCGCCTGATAGGCGCCGCGAGTGACGCCCAGCGAACCGTCGCAGCTCATCCAGACCTCGTAAGGCTCCCACTGCAAAGGCTGCGCGGGATCGGATCGCCCGCCGAGCCACGACCTTGCAAGAACCGGCTGCGGCACGAACATGATCGCGGACTCGTCGGAAGTCTTGCGAAACGCGGTCCACTGCCCCTTTTCCCGCGCAAGGCGATTGAAGGCGATCTCGGTGGCGACCAGCGCGCTCGGATTGGCAGTGCCGGGGCCGGGCCGACGATGCCGCTCGGCCAGTGCCGGGGATGCAAGCACCCCGGCCAGCGCCAGCAGCGCAAGACCGAGCGCGGCAGGCTTCAAATCGCGTTCTCGTCCAGCGCGATCCCGGCGTTGCGATGCGCGGCCACCAGGGTATTGCGCAGGAGCACGGCAATCGTCATCGGCCCCACGCCGCCGGGTACCGGGGTGATCGCCCCGGCTACTTGCGAGACCGAAGCGAAGTCGACGTCGCCGACGAGCTTCGTCTTGCCTTCCTCTGCCGCGGGAACGCGGTTGATACCTACGTCGATCACGGTGGCACCGGGCTTGATCCAGTCACCCTTGACCATTTCCGGACGACCCACGGCAGCCACGACGATGTCGGCGCGGCGCACGACCTCGGGAAGGTCTTTGGTGCGGCTGTGCGCAATCGTCACCGTGCAGCTTTCCGCCGTGAGCAACTGCGCCATCGGCTTGCCGACGATGTTGGAGCGACCGATGACCACGGCATCGAGGCCCGAAAGCGAGCCGAGCCGGTCCTTCAGCAGCATCACGCAGCCCAGCGGCGTGCAGGGCACGAAACCGGGCAGCCCGGTCGCCAGACGGCCGACATTGACGACGTGGAAACCGTCGACGTCCTTGTCCGGATTGATCGTGGCGATGACCTTCTGCTCGTTCATGTGCGCAGGCAGCGGCAGCTGGACGAGAATCCCGTCCACCGCCGGGTCGGCATTGAGCTTTTCGACGAGCGCCAGCAGGTCTGCCTCGCTCGTGTCGGCATCAAGCTTGTGCTCGAAGCTGTTCATGCCGCAGGCAACCGTCTGCTTGCCCTTGTTGCGCACATAGACCTGGCTTGCCGGGTCCTCACCCACAAGAACCACTGCCAGGCCCGCCTTGCGCCCGGCCTTCGCCTCGAACTGCGACGCGAAAGTAGCGACGCGGCCGCGCAGGCCTTCGGCGAATGCCTTGCCGTCGATAATCGCTGCTTCGCTCATCAGCCGTAGGCCCTTGCGAGATTGCCCAGGATGATCTGGAGGATGGTAAGCCCGATGATCAGGATCATGGGCGAGAAATCGATCGTCCCGGTGCTGGGCATCAGGCGCCTGATCGGCCGCAGCAGCGGTTCGAGCAGGGCATTGAGGGCCTGATAGACCGACGCCACGAACTGGTTGTGCATGTTGACCACGTTGAAGGCGATCAGCAGGCCCAGCACGAACTGCACGATCACCACGAACACGATGATGTTCACGAGGTAATCGATGATCTGGTAGAGGGTGTAGAAGAGCAAGTCCTGCTCCCTTTCTTCTGGAACTGGCGCTGCGGCTGATAGCCGAGCAGGCGCGTGGGGAGCAAGGCCACAGTCTGCAGCGGACCCATGCCCGCCGACGAAAGACTATTGCGGCAGGGTGGAGGTGCGCTCGATCCGCCAGTTGAGCTGTTCTTCGCTGGCTCCCGGCACATCGTTGACGCGGCGCAGGACAATCGTGCCGCGGCGCGAGGGACGTCCATCGGCGAAGTCGACCACCATCGGAGCCTCGTAATAGAGCGATCCGGCAGCGCCCGAGGTATCGCCCTTGCCCACCGCCACCTTCGGCCCGGCATTGCCGCCGAATTCCTTCTCGAGCTTCTCGGGCGTCATCTGCGCGTCGAGGCTCCAGGCCCTGGCGGCATCGCCCCAGTCGCCGATGCGGATGGCATTGGTGTAGAAACGCAGCAGGCGTTCGGGATCGCGGCGCTCCTTGAGCGCGGCCATGTCCAGACCGGCGGCCAGGCCGGCGGATGCCGCCCCGGAGGCATCGGCGGAAGGCACTTCCTGAACCATGGCACCTTCGCTTGCCTCGCCGCTGATGCTGGCGGAAGGCTCGGCCATCGGCGGCTCCTTGTCGCAGGCGGAGAGCAGCAGCACGCTCGCCGTGAGCGCGGTGGCAAAAGCGGCTTTGAGATGCATGGTTTTAGAGATGCCTTTCAGACCCTTGGTCCCCTTCGGAAAAATCCTAGCCTGCGCGGATGAGCGTGCCGGCACCTTCCTGCGTGAAAATTTCCAATAACATGGCATGCGATACCCGTCCGTCAAGGACAACGGCGGCTTCACACCCAGCTTCCACGGCATGGACGCAGGTTTCCAGCTTCGGGATCATCCCTCCCGAGATGGTTCCGTCCTTCTGCAGGCGGTCAATATCGGCCGGGCGCAAGTCGGTCAGCAGCTCGCCCTGCTTGTCGAGCACGCCGTGCACGTCGGTGAGCAGGAACAGGCGCGCTGCGCCCAGTGCCGCCGCGATGGAGCCGGCCATCGTATCGGCGTTGACGTTGTAAGTCTCGCCATTGGGGCCCGGCGCGATCGGTGCGATGACCGGGATCATGCCCGCCGCCGAAATCGATTCGATCACGCTGGTATCGATCCTGTCGGGTTCGCCGACGAAGCCGAGATCGACCACGCGCTCGATATTGCTGTCCGGATCCTTGCTGGTGCGCTGCACCTTGCGGGCGGTGACGAGGCCGCCGTCCTTGCCCGACAGGCCCATCGCGCGCCCGCCGGCCTTGGCGATCCAGCCGACGATCTCCTTGTTGATCGCCCCTGAAAGGACCATCTCGGCCACTTCGGCAGTCGCCTTGTCGGTGACGCGCAGCCCGTCGACGAACTGGCTTTCCACCCCGACCTTCTTGAGCATGGCGCCGATCTGCGGGCCGCCGCCGTGGACGACCACGGGGTTGATGCCCACTGCCTTGAGCAGGACGACATCTTCGGCGAAATCGTGCGCCAGTTCGGGATCGCCCATGGCATGGCCGCCGTACTTCACGACGAAGGTGCGACCTGCGTAACGCTGCAGGTAAGGCAGCGCGTCGACGAGCGTTTCGGCCTTGGCAAGGAGCGAGGGATCGTGTGGATTCGGCATGGGGTGCGCTTTAACGCTCCTGCGCGCGATTTGAAGCATTTTCGGCGTTTCCGTCCAGAAAATGGCCGAGTTTCACGACGATCCAGATCACGATCGGGACCACGACGGCCGAGAGCACGACCTTGGCAAGCGCCTGCCCGACCAAGATCCCGAAGATCTCGCGCACGCCGTAGAACGAGATGGTGATGAAGATCATCGTGTCGACGATCTGCGAGAGCGCCGCCGCGATGAAGCCGCGCAAGCCGGCGAAGCGCCCGGTCGCGGCCCGCAGCTTCGAGAAGATCCAGATATTGAGCGTGAGCGAGACGGCATAGGCGCAGATCCCTGCCGCCATCATCCGCCCCGACTGGCCCAGGATTACCGGAAAGGCGGCCTTGGCCGGCTCATACATGCCCGGATCGGTAGGCAGTTGCAGCACGAAGAAAGTCAGCGCGATCGCCATGACAAGCGGTACCAGCCCGAAGCGCGCCAGCCGGTTCGCGGTATCCTTGCCGTAGAGTTCGGCAATACCGCTGGACGTCGCCACCAGGGTCAGGAATGGGAAGATACCCGCCTCCACCGCAAGCGGCCCGATAGACACCTGCTTGGCGCCCAAGACGCCGCCCAGTGTCACCATGCCGCCATAAATCAGCGAGAAGAGCATCAGGCCTGGCGGGCAATTGCGCGATTGCGGCAAGGGGGGCGTGATCATGGTCGGACGATCTAACCGTTCGGCTTCGCAATTGCACTAGCCGCCTTTTGCGCAGGGCATTAGGTTTGCCGGGTTTTTTGGCCTCCTGCGGAGAAATGCGCCGAATGCACGTTGCCTATAGCCTGATCGGCATTGCTCTCATCGCGGCTGTCGCATTCCTCCTCTCCACAGATCGCAAGGCCATCCGCCCCCGCGTGGTCGGCGCCGCCTTTGCGCTGCAGGCCGGCTTTGCCGCTCTCGTGCTCTACGTGCCCTTCGGCCGCTCGCTGCTGAACGGCGCGTCGCGGGGCGTGAGCAACCTGCTCGGCTATGCCCATGCCGGGGTGGAGTTCCTGTTCGGGCCCCTCGCCCGCCCGGAGATCGGCGGCACCAGCTTCGCCATCTCGGCATTGCCGGTCATCATCTTCTTCGCCTCGCTGATCTCGATCCTCTACTACCTGCGGATCATGCCGCTGGTGATCCGCTGGATCGGCGGCGCGCTGGAGAAAGTGACCGGGATCAGCAAGGTCGAAAGCCTGTGCGCGGCCTCCAACATCTTCGTCGGCCAAAGCGAAAGCCCGCTGGTGATTCGCCCCTACATTGCCGGGCTGACACCCTCGCAGCTGTTCTGCGTGATGACGGTCGGCCTGGCCGGGGTCGCCGGAACGATCCTGGCCGCCTATGCCAGCATGGGCATCCGCATCGATTACCTCGTGGCTGCCGCCTTCATGTCCGCACCGGGCGGCATCTTCATGGCCAAGATGATCATGCCCGATCCGCGCAGGGTGACGCTGGCCCAGGAAGATGCGGCGCTGGAAGCCGCTGCCCGCGGCGCACAGGTCGAGGTGCCGCATGACGAGGAACGCCCCGCCAATATCATCATGGCCGCATCGCAAGGCGCGCAGACGGGCGTGAAGCTGGCAGTCGCGGTCGGCGCGATGGTACTTGCCTTCGTTGCCCTGATCGCGCTGGCCAATGGCGTGGTCGGCTGGGCTGCAGGTCTGTTCGGCTACCAGGACGTCACTTTCCAGTCGCTGCTGGGCTACCTGCTCGCGCCGATCTTCTACTTGCTCGCCGCGCCCGACTGGCACGAGGCGATGCAGGCCGGCAGCCTGTTCGGCACGAAGATCGTGCTCAACGAGTTCGTCGCCTTCATCGACCTTGGCGGCGCGGCAGGTCTGTCCCCGCGGACTGTCGCCGTCGTGACCTTCGCGCTGTGCGGCTTTGCCAATTTCTCCTCGATCGCGATCCAGATGGCGGTGACCGGCGGGCTGGCGCCCAACCAGCGCCCGGTGATCGCCCGCCTCGGCCTGCGCGCGCTGGCCGCAGGGAGCCTGTCCAACCTGATGAGCGCGGCGCTGGCCGGACTGTTCCTCGGTCTGGGCTGAAAGAGGGCGGGAAACCGGGCCGCCCTGCGCCCCCACTTTCACTTTCGCGGCGTGCGTGACCGCCTCAAAATCAGTGTCTTGCGCCTCAAGAGTATTACAGGCAGCATCGGGGCCGGTCATCATGGAGGATTACCATGGATGAAATGAAGCCCACCCCGACGCCTGCCAATTCAGGTTTCGAGTTCAATAATCCGACGATCATCAGCCTGCTTTATCTTGCCTCGTTCCTGACCGGGATAACGGCGATCGTCGGCATCGTTCTTGCATTTGTCTGGCGCAACGAACCGAAAGCGGACTGGGAAGTTTCGCATTACCAGTACCTGATCAACACGTTCTGGATCGGGCTGGTCGGCTCTGTCGTGGGCTTCATGCTCATGATCGTGCTGATCGGCTTCCTGATCCTGCCCGCCGTCGCAGTGCTGGTGATCGTGCGCAGCGTATTGAGCCTGCTCAACGCGCAGAAGCATGCACCGATGCCCAATCCATCAACCTGGCTGGCCTGAACGGGATCGCCCGAAGAAAAAGGAGCGTCGTGGCCAAGTCATGATGCAGTGTCATGATGCTCCGCCAGGACGCTCCATTGCTCCATCCTGCGGCAAGCGTTTCGCAGGAAGAGGCAGCGCCGCCCGGACGGGGATTCGCGCTGTCCGGGCGGCGCCTGGCCGGCTCTGGCGCCTGCTTTCGCTGACGCTTCCTCCGGCACGAGTGGCAGGAACAGGCTTGCCATGTCCTGCCGAACCCGGCTGCACCCTTGTTCCGACGTTTCAACGCCGGGTACAATCCCAAGGTTGCAAGAATACGGCACCGATAGCCCGGTAATTGCCGCGCGTGTCTTTCATGTCACAGGCAGCGTGGCGATTTTGCACTGCAGCAAGACGGCAGTCGAGGTAGCTGCGCCCACCCCGGGCCCCCTCCCGCGCGCGGGAGGGGCGGTCTTATCGTTTTCCGGCTTGTGCGGGAGAGGCCGCGATGTCGCAGCGGCGTGTGGCCTGGCGGATTACTCCGCTGCCTGCGTGCCGCCGAACATGTCGGGCTCGCTGCCGTCGTCGAGTTCGTCGACGTCGTTGGCCTTGGCCTTGCGGCGCTGGTCGAAGTTCGTCCAGACGTCGTTCCAGTTGCCGCGGGTCGCGCCCTTGGAATATTCGGTGGCGCGGGTCTCGAAGAAGTTGGCATGCTCGACGCCGTTGAGCAGCGGCTGCAGCCAGGGCAGCGGGTGCTCGTCGATCAGGTAGATCGGCTTGAGGCCAAGCTGGCCGAGACGCCAGTCCGCGATGAAGCGGATGTACTTCTTGATGTCCTTGGCGGTCATGCCGGGGACCGGGCCCAGCTCGAAGGCCAGGTCGATGAAGTTGTCTTCCAGCCGCACGGTCGTCTGGCACTGGTCGGCGATGTCTTCCTTCACCGCCTTGGTCAGGCAGTCGCGTTCCTTGGTGAAGGCGTGGAACAGGCGGGTGATGCCCTCGCAGTGCAGCGATTCGTCGCGCACCGACCATGAAACGATCTGGCCCATGCCCTTCATCTTGTTGAAGCGCGGGAAGTTCATCAGCATCGCGAAGCTGGCGAAAAGCTGCACGCCCTCCGTGAAACCGCCGAACATGGCTAGCGTGCGGGCGATGTCCTCATCGGAATCGACGCCGAAACGCTGCAGATAGTCGTGCTTGTCCTTGAGCTCGGCATATTCGAGGAACATGCCGTACTCGCTCTCGGGCATGCCGATGGTGTCGAGCAAGTGCGAGTAGGCCGCGATGTGCACCGTCTCCATGTTGGAGAAGGCGGTGAGCATCATCTTGATCTCGGTCGGCTTGAACACCCGCGCGTACTTGTCGTGGTAGCAGTCCTGCACCTCGACGTCGGCCTGGGTGAAGAAGCGGAAGATCTGCGTGAGCAGGTTGCGCTCATGCTCGGAAAGCTTCTGCGCCCAGTCGCGGCAATCTTCGCCCAGCGGCACTTCCTCGGGCAGCCAATGGACCTGCTGCTGGAGCTTCCAGTAGTCGTAGGCCCAGGGATATTCGAAGGGCTTGTAGGTCTTGCGGGCTTCGAGAAGGGGCATGGGCGACTCACTCCGGGCATCGGTTGATCAGTGGCCCGGTCGATTCGGCCGGCCGGATCGGCGGCTCGGCAGGACTTTCCGGGTCGAAAACGCTTTCGCCCGCAGTGACATGACCCGGGCGAAGGGCGCCACGATAACCAAAAATCGCTTCGCGGTGGGAGACGTGCCTGGAACATATGCACAGCCTCGTCCCCCGCACATCTAGCGGCCCGATGAATATGGGGACGCTAGACCTAGTATTCCAGAGCCCGGCCGACCCGCTCGAATGCGACGCGACTCGTGCTAGGTCCTTGGCTTCGCCCCGCGCGCGGCCCGGCGCCGCGCGCAGGAACCCGAGCGCCGCCCCGGGCATTATTCATGATATAGGGGGACGGCATTTCCGCACCCCCTCAACAGGAGAAATCCCATGACAGAGCAGAGATCGGACGAAACCGCCTGGACGACGGTCGCGGGAACGATCCGCAAGGGCATGCGGGTACTCAATCCCGACGGTTCGTGCATCGGCATCGTGTCGGGCATGAAGGGAGAGGAGATCTTCCTCGATGGAACGCCGGACGATCAGGAGCACGACTTCATCGTCATCACCCAGGTCGACGGCGTCGACGAGACGAGCGTCCTCCTGTCCGGGCGCGGGGATGCCACCTTCGGGCTTGGCGGCACCCCCTGAACCTTACTTCCAGAACCAGCGCGGATTGAGCGAACGGCTCTTCCGGTTCTGCCACATCTGCACGTAGAGCCACAGGCCCGAAATCGAGAAGAAGATCAGGGTCAGGCCGGAGAGCACCGAAATCAGCGTGCCGATCGGGCCGAAGCTTTCACCCGAGTGCAGGTGATGGAACAGCCCGGTCAGCGAACGGATGCCGCCTGCATCGCCGCGAGGAGGCATGCACCGCCAGCCTTCGGGGCATTCGAAGCCGGGCGGCGGCGCGGCCGCGGCCTGAGCGGCAGCATCGGGCGCGCCGCTCGGCCAGAGCACGGCAACCTGGCTCAGGACCCCTGTCACGGCGATCCAGAGCATGAAGACGCCAAAGAAAACGGAAAGCCATCGGTGCCACTTGCGCATTGTCGTATCTGGTCCTGAAACTGATGCCGGAAGAGGAACTGTCTCGTGCGAGACCATCCGCATTCGGCCCGTCGACCTCAAGCCGCAAATTGTCGCAAATGGTAAAAGCTGCACACTTCGAGGGCACATTCCAGCAAAGCTGCTATCCTTCGCCTTTCACGCAGACGAATACTTCCCGGGCCCGATCGTAACCGGCTGATGCGGGCGGAGAATTCGCTCCCGCAGCGCCGCGAACGGTGCGGATTTCTGCGGTATTGCGACATTCAAGCTACGAAAGCCGGCGGGGAAAACTCCGCTCCTGCCCCTCCAACCGGGCTATCGGCTACAGTCAAACCGCACTAAAGAACCTGTCAAAATCCCATGAAAATCGGGCGTCGCGTGCAAAAGTGGGTATCTGGAAGAAATTCGTACAGTTTTTGAAGTGGTTGATCTTGCCGGTCATCCTCGACAGGGCCACGCGCCCTGGCGCGGCGCCGATCAATGCCGACCTGCTTCCCGTGCCCGGCGGCGAAACGCGCTTCCTTTTCCTTCACGGCAAGGGTGAATTCCGCCACGAAATCGTGCGCACCTCGCACTATCAGCCCGAGCTCAAGACGATTGCAGGCAATGGCGACGGCCCGCGCCGCAAGCACGAATGCATCGCGACCCTCGACCTCGACGAGGACCATGCGAACAGCCGGGGCGATGTCGTCGTCACCATCGACGATATCGTGATCGGCTCCTGCCCGCGCACCCTGACCACGCAATTTCGCGAATGGCTCAAGCGCTGGCACCTTTCGCACGCAATGGTGAAGTGCAGCGCGGTGATCGTGATGGTGGCCGACCGCAGCGGGACCAACGGACCCAATTACCGGGTGAAGATCGACATCGAACTGCCGTTCCGCATGACCGTGGAGTAATCCCGGTCGACGAGAAGCCCTGCCCGAACGGTGTGCCTCTCTTTCATCCGGGCTCAAACGAAAACGGCCCCCGGAAAACCGGGAGCCGCTTCCGCTGGGAGTCCGTGTCGGGGCTGAGCAAATGCCGCCCCCCGGCAATTCCCTTATTGGCAGGCGAGACACTCGTCGTAGTCGGTGGTCTCGCCGATCTCGAACTTGGGTGCGACCTTGGTATTGTCCGCTTCCACACCGCCGGCGAAACCGGCGCGCTGCACCGACTTGGAGCGCAGGTAGTAAAGCGACTTGATGCCCCTCTCCCAGGCCTGGAAGTGCAGCATCATCAGGTCCCACTTGTCGACGTCGGCCGGGATGAACAGGTTCAGCGACTGGGCCTGGTCGATATAGGGCGTGCGGTCGGCCGCGAATTCGAGCAGCCAGCGCTGGTCGATCTCGAAGCTGGTCTTGTAGATCGCCTTTTCCTCGGGCGAGAGGAAGTCGAGCTGCTGGACCGAGCCGCCATGCTCGAGGATCGAGTTCCACACGTTGGTGGAGTCCTTCGACTTCGAGGCCAGCAGCTTCTGCAGGTAGGGGTTCTTCACCACGAAGGAGCCCGAAAGCGTCTTGTGGGTGTAGATGTTGGCCGGGATCGGCTCGATGCAGGCCGAGGTGCCGCCGCAGATGATCGAGATCGACGCGGTCGGCGCGATCGCCATCTTGCAGCTGAACCGTTCCATCACGCCCTGATCGGCCGCGTCCGGGCACGGACCGCGTTCCTTGGCGAGCATCATCGAGGCCTCGTTGGCCTTCTGGTTGATGTACTGGAACATCTGCAGGTTGAGCGCCTTGGCCATCGCGCTTTCGAAGGCGATGCCCTTCTGCTGCAGGAACGAGTGGAAGCCCATCACGCCCATGCCGACCGAGCGTTCGCGCATGGCCGAGTACTTGGCACGGGCCATCTCGTCCGGCGCGCGGTCGATGTAGTCCTGCAGCACGTTGTCGAGGAAGCGCAGCACGTCTTCCACGAAGCGCTTCTCGCCCTTCCACTGGTCCCAGGTTTCCAGGTTGAGCGAGGACAGGCAGCACACCGCCGTACGGTCGTTGCCGAGGTGGTCGCGGCCCGTGGGCAGGGTGATTTCCGAGCAGAGGTTCGAGGTCGAGACCTTGAGGCCGAGATCACGGTGATGCTTGGGCATCATGCGGTTCACGGTGTCGGAGAAGACGATGTAGGGCTCGCCGGTGGCCAGGCGGGTTTCGACCAGCTTCTGGAACAGCGAGCGGGCATTGACCGAACCGCGCACCGAACCGTCGCGCGGGCTCTTGAGCTCGAACTCACGGCCATCGCGCACGGCCTCCATGAACTCGTCGGTGAGCAGCACGCCGTGGTGCAGGTTGAGCGCCTTGCGGTTGAAATCGCCCGACGGCTTGCGGATCTCGAGGAACTCCTCGATCTCGGGGTGCGAGACGTCGATGTAGCAGGCTGCCGAGCCGCGGCGCAGCGAACCTTGCGAGATCGCGAGGGTCAGCGAGTCCATCACGCGCACGAAGGGAATGATGCCGCTGGTCTTGCCGTTGAGGCCTACCGGTTCGCCGATGCCGCGCACCGAACCCCAGTAGGTACCGATGCCGCCGCCGCGCGAAGCGAGCCAGACGTTCTCGTTCCAGGTCGCGACGATGCCCTCGAGGCTGTCGTCCACCGAGTTCAGGTAGCACGAGATCGGCAGGCCGCGCCCGGTGCCGCCGTTCGACAGGACCGGGGTAGCGGGCATGAACCACAGCTTCGAGATGTAGTCGTAGAGCCGCTGCGCATGCTCCTGGTCGTCGGCATAGGCATCCGCGACGCGCGCGAAGATGTCCTGGTACTTCTCGCCCGGCAGCAGGTAGCGGTCGTCCAGCGTCTCCTTGCCGAAATCGGTCAGGAGCGCATCGCGGCTGTCATCCGTGACGACCTTGAAGCGGCGGTCATGGATGGTCTTCGAATCGCTCTTGCGCGGCGCCTTCGCCGCGTCGACCAGATCTGCGGTTGCGATGTCGGATTTATCCATGGCGACTGCCGGGCCCTTGCCCGTCTCCTTGTTCTGTTTGCTCGCGTCCTGCGCCCCTACGGCACAGTCCGTATCCGAAGCCACCGCCCCGACATGTTCCACGTCAGCACTTTCCACGACCGCGTCGCTTTCGTTCCTGAAATCCACTTTTCGCCCCCGTGTCATCGCACTTGTCATCGAACTGCCCGAAAGCAGCGTCATCTTTTCCGCATCGGCCGGGCGGTACCGTCACGAGTCGGCGGGGATCTGCATTCCCACCTACCAGATATGGTACAAAAAGAGAACGGAATTACCCGTTCCGCCTTGGCCCTAGAGGCTTCCGGTCGGCCTTCACACCGGGACTCGCCCCCTGGTGGGCCCTGATCCGCCCACTTGCGATCCCTCTAGGTATTGAGCCCCGGTCGCCGCTGCGACACAACCCATAGTGCCTGTTCTGGATTTCACTGCAAGAGGGGTGGCCCTGATCCGACGGGCTTCGCATCGGACGGCTGGACAGCCCCGCCGCTCTCGCGACGCGTGGGAAGTCCTTCACCCACGTCTCTGGCAAGTCCGAATGTCTCGACTTCTAGGAAAAATTTTTCCCCAGTAATCTGACGACGAAGTGAATCAGGAATGCGACGAGCCGAGTGCACACACAAGCCCTGCGCAAGGTTCACGATGCCCGGGCAGGCTCGCACGGGCAAGCCGGGCCTCGATGCAACCGTCGCGTCTTTCAACGGTTATAAGGCAGCCTGAGTCGAGAACGGGCTGGCAGGAGGGAAAACGGAATCATGCTCAACATCATCGGCGCCATCATCAGCGGCCTCATCGTCGGCGTGCTGGCGCGCTTCTTCTACCCCGGTGCAGTGGACATGGGATGGATTGCGACGATCCTGCTGGGCATCGGCGGTTCTCTCGTCGCCGGGCTGGTCTCCAGCCGCGGACAGCGCGACTTCAGCCGCGCCGGCTGCCTCGCCTCGATCATCGGTGCCATCGTGCTGATCTTCCTGGGCCGATTGCTGGGAATCGGCGCCTGATCGGCTGCAGGCTGAAGCACACCCCGCTTCCCGCCCTGGCGGGGAAGACGGCGGGGATTGCACGATGAAGAACCGGAACCCGGATCCGAACGTCTAGGGCACCAGTACGGTGTCCTGCGCCTCGGGAAGCGTCCGGGGATAATCGAGCGTGAAGTGCAGGCCGCGGCTTTCGTGACGCCGCAGGGCCGACTGCACGATCAGTTCCGCCGACTGCAGCAGGTTGCGCAGTTCGACGAGATCGGTCGAGACGCGGAAGTGTCGATAGTATTCCTCCACTTCGCCGTTGAGCATCTGGATGCGGTGCATCGCGCGTTCCAGCCGCTTGGTGGTGCGCACGATGCCGACGTAGTTCCACATGAACCGGCGGATCTCGGTCCAGTTCTGCTTGATGACGACTTCCTCGTCCGAATCGGTGACGCGGCTTTCGTCCCAGTCGCGGATCGGCGGCGGAGAATCGAAGGCGTCCCAGTGGTCGAGAATGTGCGCGGCCGCGGCCTCGCCGAAGACGAAGCATTCGAGCAGCGAATTGGACGCGAGGCGATTCGCGCCGTGCAACCCGCTTTCGGTGCACTCGCCCGCGGCATAGAGCCCGGGCAGGTCGGTCCGCCCGTCGAGGTCCACCAGCACGCCGCCGCAAGTATAGTGCTGCGCCGGCACCACCGGGATCGGCTCCTTCGTCATGTCGATGCCCAGCGAGATCAGCTTCTCGTAGATGTTCGGAAAGTGCTCCTTCACGAATTCGGGCGGACGGTGGCTGATGTCGAGGTGAACGTAATCCAGGCCATAGCGCTTGATCTGGTCGTCGATGGCGCGGGCGACCACGTCGCGCGGCGCCAGTTCGGCCCGATCGTCATAATCGGGCATGAAGCGGTGCCCGGTGACCGGGTGCTTCAGGTGCCCGCCTTCGCCGCGTACCGCCTCGGTGATCAGGAAGTTCTTGACCTCCAGATTGTAGAGGCAGGTCGGGTGGAACTGCATCATCTCCATGTTGGAGACGCGCGCACCGGCACGCCAGGCCATGGCGATCCCGTCCCCGGTGGCACCGCGCGGCGCGGTGCTGTAGCGATAGACGCGCCCCGCCCCGCCAGTGGCGAGCACCGTGGCGCGTGCCGTATAGGCCTCGACATGCCCGGTCTGCTCATTGAGCGCATAGACCCCCCAGATGCGCCCGGAACCGGAATAGCGCATCTCGTGCCGCCCGGTGATGAGGTCGATGCACGAACGGCCCGGCAGCAGGGTGATGTTGGGGCTGTCCTCGGCAGCCTTGAGCAGCGCCTGCTGCACCGCCCAGCCGGTGGCGTCATTGACGTGGACGATGCGGCGGTGGGAATGCCCGCCCTCGCGCGTCAGATGCAGCGCATCGCCTTCCATGTTGAACGGCACGCCCAGCTCGACCAGCCGCCCGATTGCGCTGGGTGCGCGTTCGACGACATATTCCACCGTCTCGAGCCGGTTAAGCCCGGCCCCGGCGATCATCGTGTCGCGGATATGCTCTTCGAAGGTATCGCCCGCATCCAGTACCGCCGCGATGCCGCCCTGCGCCCAGGCAGTGGACCCCCCGGTCAACTGGCCCTTGGCGAGAACCAGAACCTTGAGTTTCGAGGCCAGCGCCAGCGCGGCGGTAAGGCCCGCCGCGCCCGAGCCGACGACGACGACATCGAATTGGGTATCGCTGCGATCTGACGTTTCCATCCCGCTTCATTGGCGAGTGCCGCGCCCATGCGCAATAACTTGCGACGCCATACTTTCGTTTGCTGCACTGCAGCAGTGCCTCGCCTGACTCCGCGGCCCGTCAGGCCGCCTGGCTGGTGAGGCTCACGAAGACGTCCTCGAGATCGGCTTCGCGGGTCGTCACGTCGACAACCGAGAAGCCCTGCGCCTGCACCGCCGAAAGAATCTCGCCGGCATTGGCGCGGTCCTTGTCGTACGTAATCTCGAGCATTCGCTCGCCGCTCGCTTCGCACTTCACGAAGCCGGGGTGGCTGGGCAGCTCGGTCAGGTCGCGGTCCAGCGTGAGGACCAGGATCTTTTCGCGCGCCATGCCCACCAGTTCGCGGGTCGGCTTGTTGGCGATCAGTTCGCCGTGGTTGATGATGGCAATGCGATCGCACAGCTCCTCGGCTTCCTCGAGATAGTGCGTGGTAAGCACGATCGTCACGCCTTCGCGGTTCATCTCGGTGACGAGTTCCCAGAGCTGGCGGCGCAGTTCCACGTCGACGCCCGCGGTCGGCTCGTCGAGCACAAGCACCGGCGGCTGGTGGACAAGCGCCTTGGCGATCAGCAGGCGCCGCTTCATGCCGCCTGACAGCGTACGCGCGTAGGCATCGCGCTTGTCGGCAAGGTGGACGGCACGCAGCAGTTCCTCGCTGCGGCGCAAGTGATTGGCGATGCCGTAGAGGCCCGCCTGGATCTCCAGCACCTCGTAAGGCGTGAAGAAGGGGTCGAAGACGATCTCCTGCGGCACGATGCCGATCGACCGCTTGGCGTTGCGCTGGTCACGGTCGATGTCGAAGCCCCAGATGTCGATCGAGCCGGAAGTCTTGCGGACCAGCCCCGCCATGATGTTGATGAGCGTCGACTTGCCCGCGCCGTTCGGGCCGAGCAGGCCGAAGATCCCGCCTTCCGGAACGTCGAAAGAGACGCCTTTCAGGGCGAGCTTGCCTTCGTCGCCGCCAGCCGGGGCGTAACGCTTCTTGAGGTCGCGAATGGAGATGGCGGGGGCTGCAGTGCTGGTCATTCCTGCGCATTTGGGGGAAGTTGCCCTCCGGGTAAAGCCCCGGCTGGCAAGGCAGCGTGCAGGCGCGCGTCCCGCGGCGGCGCGGGACCTTCCCACATGAGGTTGCGAATCTGCGCCGTTCCGCGCTGGAAATGGCCGGCACTCGCTGCTAATGGCGCAGCTCATGAGCAACGCGCCCGAAACCGTCTACACCGATTCCCCTCGCGTCTCCTGCGACGGGGCTTCCGACATCCGCGCCAACGGCGCCTACAAGCCCGCCGCGCTGGGCCATCCCCGCGTGTGGATGGAAATCGACGAAAAGGGCTATGTTGAATGCGGTTACTGCGACCGCCGCTTCGTGCTGAAGGGCGGCCCCGCAGACCAGCAGGCGGCCTGATCGGCTTACGTCCCGGTCCTCGGCCGGGACGCCCCGCAAGATCTTCGGCACTGGCCCGATTGCGGCCATTGCCATTTCAATTCGCGCCGGTGGGCCTATATCCGGTCCTATGACCGTTACCGACCCGCGCTCGCTACTTTACCGCCAGCTCACGCCCGAGGACGCACAGGCGCTTGCCGCCGAAACGCTGCAGGCGTGCGACGACGGCGAACTCTACCTGCAGTTCATGGCGACCGAGGCCTTCGGCTTCGACGACGGGCGCCTCAAGACCGCCGACTATTCGCGCGATGCGGGTTTCGGCCTGCGCGGCGTTTCGGGCGAGATGACCGGCTTTGCCCACGCCAACGAGATTTCCGCCGCCGCGATCCGCCGCGCGGGTGAGACGCTGCAGCTGCTCGACCCGGCAACCGGCAAACGCGCCGCACCGCCGCAGAAGAGCAACCGGCACCTCTATACCGATGCCTCGCCGCTCGACCTCGTCGGTTTCGGTGAGAAGGTGAAACTGCTCGAGACCATCGACGCCGCCGCCCGCGCCCGCGACCCGCGCGTCGCGCAAGTCAGCGCCAGCCTCTCGGGTTCCTGGTCGGTGGTCGAGATCGTGCGGGCCGACGGCTTTGTCGCCACCGACGTGCGCCCGCTGGTCCGGCTCAACGTCTCGATCGTCGCCGAAAGCAACGGACGGCGCGAGACCGGCTCGTTCGGCATGGGCGGGCGCTGGCTCTACGACGACCTGTTCAAGCCCGAGAACTGGAACCGCGCCATCGACACCGCGCTTGAACGCGCGCTGATCAACCTCGAAAGCGTCGATGCTCCCGCAGGGGAGATGACCGTGCTGCTCGGCCCCGGCTGGCCCGGCGTGCTACTGCACGAAGCCATCGGCCATGGCCTCGAGGGCGACTTCAACCGCAAGGGCACTTCGGCCTTCACCGGACGCATCGGCGAACGCGTCGGCGCGCCGGGCGTCACTATCGTCGACGACGGTTCGATCATGGGCCGCCGCGGCTCGCTCACCATCGACGATGAAGGCACGCCCACGCGCGAAACGGTCCTGATCGAGGACGGCGTGCTCAAGGGCTACATGCAGGATCGCCTCAATGCGCGCCTGATGGGCGTCGAGCCGACCGGCAATGGACGCCGCGAAAACTACGCGCATGCGCCGCTGCCGCGCATGACCAACACCTTCATGAAGTCCGGCCAGGACGATCCCGAGGAACTGCTCGCCCGCATCGGCAACGGCATCTACGCCAAGAACTTCGGCGGCGGCCAGGTCGACATCGTCTCGGGCAAGTTCGTTTTCTCCTGCACCGAAGCCTACAAGGTAAATAACGGCAAGCTCGGGGCGCCGATCAAGGGCGCCACGCTGATCGGCGATGGCCCCTCCGTCCTCACCCGGGTCAAGGGCATCGGCAACGACATGGCGCTCGACGAGGGCGTGGGCATGTGCGGCAAGGGCGGGCAGAGCGTGCCGGCTGGCGTCGGCCAGCCCAGCCTTCTGATCGAGGGTCTCACCGTCGGCGGAACCGCCTGATATCGGCGCACGACATTCCCTTCCGATCGAAGCCCCGGCGGTCAGCTTCGGTTAAGACGGTTCGTGCGAAAGTCGCGATGAAAGGGAAGTGGGATCAAAGGAGAAATGACATGCAGAAGGTACTTGCCGCTGTAGCTGTCGCCGCCACGCTCCTTGCCGCACCCGTCGCAGACGCGCGCACCAAGCTCACCGGCGAGGAACAGCTGGCCAAGATGCTCGATGGCCGAGAGGCCGGGAAGCCGGTCAATTGCATTCCATCGTACATGGCGCAGGACACGCGCGTGATCGACAAGACGGCGATCGTCTATCGCGTCGGCAGAACGCTTTACGTCAATCGCCCAAGCAATGCCGATTCGCTCGATGACGACGACATTCTCGTCACCAAACTTCATTCCAGCCAGCTTTGCCGGCTCGACACCGTGCAACTGCACGATCGCGGCAGCCACTTCTGGAACGGCTTCGTGGGGCTTCAGGACTTCGTGCCCTACACCAAGATAGCGTCGGCCAAGTAAGCGCCAGCGCTATTTTACCAAGAGGTCCCCTGCGGAAGGCGGCCGGGAGTTTCTCGCGGTCGCCTTCTGGTTTGCGATCCACCTGTTCCAGACAGATTAATGCCTTGGAGCGGTTGCAATCCACAAGCGACCTGCGGCATGTCCTTCGCCCTCGAGCCCACCCTGGCTTGGCACCTCATGCGTCCGGGCCCTGGGTCCGGACGCATTTTTATTGCGTTGGGCACATGAGGGAAGGAAAGCGGATATGACCCTGAGGTCCGGCAACCGATGGCTCCTTGCCGTCCTGTATGCCGCGGCGGGGGTGCTGCATCTTGCCCTGCCCACCCCGTTTCTCTCCATCATGCCGCCCTGGGTTCCCTATCCCGCAACCGTCGTCGGGCTGACCGGCCTTGCCGAACTGACCGGCGCGGCGGGACTGGCACAATCCTTCTCGCCCGCGCTGCGCCGAGCCGCAGCATGGGGCCTGGCTGCCTATGCCCTGTGCGTCTGGCCGGCCAACGTGCAGCACATGCTGCTCGACATGGCCAAGCCGGACCATGGGCTGGGCCTGGCTTATCACGTGCCCCGCCTGACCTTGCAGCCGCTGTTGATCTGGTGGCCGCTCTGGGCGGGCGAAGTCACCGGCTGGCCGCTGCGCCGCCGCGCCTGAGCCCTTGAGGCGAATGCGCGATCAGCTTCCCAGCTGGGCCCGGATCGCACCGGCAGGATAATCGCCCGTATGCACGTTGACGTAATAGCCGGCGAAACCGCTGGCCACTGCATCGGGCAACCACTCCGGCCCCTTCACGCAGCCCTTGAAGCCGCCATCCTCGGCAGCCTCGAGCGTCAGCACCGGCGGACCGTCCTGCCCTGCGGCAGCCTTGTGAATATGCGCGGCCGTGATCGGCGACAGATTCTCGATCCCACCGACATCATAGCACAGCTTGTCGAGCCCGGACGAAACGGTCACCGTTACCGTCCCGGTGCCATCGGGATCGCCGCCCTTGGTTTCCTGCTCGCCGGAAAGCGTGGCCTTATAGGTATGGTCTGCAGCCTCGGCAGCCGAAGCAGCCGAAGACACAGCGGCAAGCGCAAGGATGGACAGGGCCGTGGCAAGGCGGCTGGTTGCAGGGGGCATGCTTTCTCTCCCGGTTGAAAAGTGTCGCGAAGGCAACGCTACCATCGAATGCAAAGTTCCCCAAAGCCCGTCTCCGCGCCGACCGGACCTGCACAAGCCGATCGCGCGGCCAACCCGACACGCGCGAAGAAGGGGCACAAGCATGAAGGGACCGCGAGCCAGGGTCAGGATCCCGGCAGACGGGGGCGAATTCAGGTGGTCGGTTCGCCGGGATCGCTCGCCACGTTCGCCGCAGCTCCATTTAAGTCGACCGATGCCTTCGCAACCTTCCCTGCCATGCACTTTTCCGTAAGCCTGCCGGGATCCATGTGCCTAATGATGCCCGCCAGAGAAACGATCATGGGAGATCAGATGCTTGCCGCCAACGACCTGCTGCAGATGCCAGCCAAGACCATTCCTGTCGATTGGCCCGCTCGGGACACGATCATCTATAATCTGGGAATCGGCTTCGGCCCCGCCGCAATAGAAGATCCCTCGCAATTGCGCTTCGTCCTGGAAGACCGGCTGGCAGGCTTTCCCACGATGACCACCGTGATGGGAATGTCGCTGGGGATCTTCGACAGGAAATACGGCATCGATTACGCCAAGGTGCTCCATGGCGAGGAATGGATCACGCTGCATCGGCCCTTGCCCGCAAGCGGCGCATTCGAAGTGGCGACCGGCGTCGAGAAGATCTGGGACCGCGGGCAGCAGAAGGGCGCCATCCTGCAAACCTGCAAGACGATTACCGTAAAGGGCGAAGCCGAACCATTCGCCGAGACGCGCACAGTCCTCATGCTGCGCGGAAACGGCGGGTTCGGGGGCTCCGCCGAGGGCGCGCCCAGCGTGAACGAACCGCCCACCCGCAATCCGGACGCCCGCATCACCCTTGAGACCCGGCCCGAGCAGGCATTGCTCTATCGCCTATCCGGCGATGCCAATCCGCTCCATGCCGATCCCGAAGTGGCGCGCAAAGCCGGTTTCCCCGGACCGATCCTGCACGGCATGGCTACTTATGGAATTGTCGCAAGGGCGATCGTGGACGGCGCATGCGATGGCGACGAAACGAAGCTTGCCCACTACGGCTTGCGCTTTTCCAGCCCGGTATTTCCCGGCGAGACGCTGCGCACGGACATCTGGGCCCTGGGCGACGGAAACTTCGCCTTCGAGGTCACGGCGACCGAGCGCGAAGTCGTGGTGGCCAAGGGCGGTCGGGCTTCGGTCCGCGACTGATCGGAAAGAGGCATTGCGGCCAAAAGCCGCAGCTAGGGTGTAGGCGTGGATGGCAGCGCCGGTTGCGGCCTGCCATTCGCCCCGGCCCTGCGACGCGGATACGCCGCAAGGGCCGGCACCCCTTCAGTTCGCGGCGGCAGCCTTGCGCCGCACAACATAGTCCCTGAAGGCCTGGGGCACATCCTCTTCGGCGATCTTCTGCATCGGCGTCACCATCGGCTGGCTCCAGCTTTCCTCGCCCACGATCCGGCATTCCTCGTCGAAGGGCCAGACGATCAGTACATCGACCGTCATCAGATAGACGGCATCGGCATCGTCCAGTTGCATGCCCCTGTCGGCCAGATCGCGACCCCACAGCAGAATGCGCATCGGACCTTCGGTGATGATCGCGTCGTCGTCCACGATGATCCGGGTCTTGTTGCTTTCGAACACATGCCGGCCCGAACCAAAGATCTCGTCGATGTAGAAGCGGCGCACCTCCTCCGGCCCTTCGGGCTGCGGCCCCTTGGGACGCACGCCCTTGTACACGGGCCAGGGTGCCAGAGTCGCCAGAACCGATCCCAGATCGCCTTCGACTTCTGCACGCGCATGCTGCAGCAACATCTGCAGCATCCTGCGGTGGCGAGAATTCGTCGTTCGGTTCAGCTTCTCCTCGATCGGCCGGTAGGTGCGGGTCACATCGAAGTCGAACATTACAGGTTCCCGTTGTCCATCGCGGGTTCGTGCCGCTGGGCAAAGATAAGCAGCACACTGCCTGCCACACCGGCAATTGCGCTCATCGTGGCCATGCCCGCGCCGATGTTGTCGCCGTAAACCTCCTGCGAGATGAGGGCGACGGCTGCCGGGCCCAGGGTCATTCCGAACAGATTGTAAACCAGGAGAAATATCGCGATTGTCCGTCCGCGAAATTGCGCGGGCGTATGGATCTGCAGATAGGCCATCGCCGGTCCGTTCACCGGCGCCAGCAGCGCCAGAAGGCCGAGGGCCGTGGCAATCTGCGTGGTGGTGCCGGCCAGAGTAAAAGTCGCAAGTCCCACGAGGCCCAGAGCCGCGATCACGAACGTCATGTATTTGAGCTGGGCATGCCGCATGCGCGTGGTTGCCAGCCAATCGACGATCCAGCCGCTGAGGATGAAGCCCGTGACGCCCGAGACGCCGAAGGACAGGCCAAGCAGCGCCCCCACTTCGGTCGGCGACATGGCGAAGCGCCGAAACAGGAGGGCCGGCATCCACGCCGTCACCCCGAACATCAGGGCATAGATGCAGGCAGCCCCGGCCATCATGGGGATGAGGTGGGAGAGATTGGCCTTCAGCCAGCGCAGATAGCCCTCGGGCGTGCCGGCCTGCTCGGTCCGATCGTCGCAAGCCGCCTTGTCCGCATATTTCGGGATGACGAAGACGAACGGCGCGATCAGCAGACCCGGCAGTGCCAGCATGACAATGGCCGTCTGCCACGGGCGAAGACCGAACAGGCCGCCGCGCGCCTCGGCCCAGTCCATCAGCACCCCGCCAATGCCATAGGCGATCGCCGCCCCCAACGCGGTTCCGGCCGCCAGCGTGCTTGTCGCAAGGGCAAGGCGCCTGCGGGAAAACAGATCGCCCGCAATGGCATAGCCGACCGGGCTCAGGGTCGCCTCACCCACGCCCACGCCCATGCGGGCCAGGAACAGGTGCCAGAAACTGGTGGCCAATCCGCACAGGCCCGTTGCGATGGACCAGGCAGTGACGCCCAGATAGATGATCCAGCGGCGCGAATAGCGATCCGCCAGCCAGCCGAAGGGCACGCCCAGAACCGCGTAAAGCATCGCGAACGAAAGGCCGGTGAGCAAGCTGAACTGGACATCGTCGATGCCGAGGTCTGCCTTGATCGGCTCGACCAGCAGCAGGATGATCGTACGATCGACGTAGGACAGGATCGTCAGAATCACCAGGATGGCGAGCCCGAAATAGGCGCGCGGACCGGCTTTCGCCGGAGCGGTATCGAGTTTCATCGGGGCATTCATCCTGGCAAGGCTTTTCCGGAGTTATCGGCTAGGGGGCAGCCGGTCCCGCCCGGGCTTCGCGGCGGTCGCATCAGAACGAGAAGACGTCGCATGCGCCGAACGCATTCATCTGATGCATCGCGACGATGCCGGGCTGCGCGGCAACGGCCGACGGGATAGCGTTGAGCGCGGGCAGGCCCGTGGCGATCATGCCTACCGCCATTGCATCGCCATCCGTTTGCGGCACGGGACGTTGCAGATGCGCCGTGGCCAGGACGCTGGGATTCCCATCCACTTCGATCCGGTATCCGCCGTCGATCTCGAAGGGCTCGACATGCGTTCCCTTTTTCCAGCGAAAGCGCAGGACGATGAAGTCACGGCCGCCGATCCGCCCGCGCCAGCGCCCGTCCACTGCACTGACGGTGCCCTCCTCGATAGTGGCGTAACCCAATTCGTTTCGGGCGGTTGCAAGCGCTGTATCCATATCGAAGACGATTTCGTCGAGGACGACGCCCAGCGCATCGGCCATCATTTCGACCGCATCGCCGAAAACTTCGGTCGCCTCGCGTGCATTCTCGACCAGTCCGGGCGCGTCGGGCTTTTGGCCGAAGCCGACCTTCACCTCGGTCTCCCACGAATCGTAGTATGTGGAGTCCACCGCTTCAGTGACCCGGATCTGGTCAACCCGCGCGCAAAGCTGGGTGGAGACGACGGCGATAATGTTCGCAAAGCCGGGATTGATGCCCGATCCGTAAAGCGAGGCTGCGCCCTTGATGCATGCTTCCTGAAGCCTGTGCCGCGCATCCTCGCCCAGCCAGCGCCCGTTGATGAAAGCGGCATGGGTCACGACGTTGATCCCCGCCTCCAGCAGACGGCAGACGAGGTCGACGTCGAACCACCGCCCCGAAAAGACGCATGCGTCCGCCCCGCTTCGCAGCAAGGCCTCCACATCGTCGGTGGCGCAGATCCCGGTCGGCGTGTCCAATCCGCACAGCTCGGCGGCATCCCGCCCGACCTTGTCCCTGCCATGGGCGAAAACGCCGACAAGCTCGAACCCCGGCTTGGCGATCAACGCCTTTAGGGTCTGTCGGCCGACATTGCCGGTGGTCCACTGGATGACGCGATATGCCATGCCTCTGTCCCCCGCGCGCTCAAGTCAGCGCGATGTTGACGATGTGGGCCTGGGTGAAGGCGTGAAGTCCTTCCTCCCCGCCTTCCCGTCCGATACCGGATTGCTTGGCACCGCCGAACGGGATGTCGAAGGAGATATCCAGGTGCTTGTTGACCCAGACCGTTCCCGAATCGACTTTCATCGCAACCTTGGCCGCACGGTCTATGTCCTTGCCCCAGACCGTGCCTCCCAGGCCGAAGTCGCTGTCATTGGCACGGGCGATGGCATCGTCGATATCATCGTATTTCAGAACCGGCAGGATGGGACCGAACTGTTCCTCGCGCACCAGGGCCGCGTCGTCGGCGATGTCGCGCACGATGGTGGGAGCGATGAAATACCCGTCGCGGTCCAGCGCCTCGCCACCGGCGATGACCGAGCCATTGGCCCGCGCATCCTCGAGGTAGCCAAGCACCTTGTCGAACTGCATCCGGTTCTGAAGCGGGCCGATCTGCGTGCCCTGCTTGTCGCCGTCGTCGACCACGGCTTCCCGCGCCAGCTTGGCCAGCTCATCGCACAGTTCGTCGTAGATCGCGCTCGGCGCATAAACTCGCTTGATGGCCAGGCACACCTGCCCGGCATTGACCATCGCACCACCGAACAGGCGGGGGGCGATCTCCGCGGGCGACACGTCGTCCAGAACGATCGCGGCGTCGTTGCCGCCCAGTTCAAGCGTCAGGCGCTTCAGCGTGCTGGCGCCCGCCGCGCTAACCTTGCGGCCGGTTCCGGTCGACCCGGTGAAGCTGACCTTCGCCACGTCGGCATGGCCGGTCAGCGCAGATCCCAGATCGTTTTCGTCGACGATCACGTTGAGGACGCCCGCCGGAAAGACATCGGCGGCAACCCCTGCAATGGCAAGCGCGGACAGCGGGGTCGTGGGCGCCGGTTTGGCGACCACGGTATTGCCGGCAATGAGGGCAGGACCGATCTTCTGGGTGACCAGCAGGAACGGAAAGTTCCAGGGCGTTACCGCCGCCACCACGCCCAGCGCCGTGCGATGCTCGATGATACGGCTGCCCTCGTTTTCACGAATGACGGTCGGCTCGATCCGCTGCGCGGCGTAGTGGCGCAATTGGTAGATGCCGCCCATGACTTCGGCATAGGCCTGTTGCAGCGGCTTGCCCTGTTCGCGGGTCACGATGCGGGCAAGTTCGTCCTGCATCTCCTGCAGGCCATCGGCCAGGCGCAACAGATATTCGCCGCGCTCTTCGAAGCTCAGCCCCGACCAATGGGGAAAAGCGGCCTTCGCGGCAGCAACGGCCTGCTGCAACTGCGCTTCGTCCGCGCGTTCCGCCTGGATGAAGGGCCGTCCGCTTGCGGGGTTCACGATGTCCAGCGTGCCTGCGCCTTTCACCAGCTTGCCGTCGATCAACATTTTCGTGTTCATAGTCTTCACGTCCTGTCTGCCGGGAAACCCGTGATTACGATTGGCGGGCAAGGGCAAGGGCCCTGCCGCCGCTTCAGTTGCGTGCGCAGATCATGTCCGCGGCCTTTTCCGCGATCATGATGACTGGTGCATTGGTGTTGCCGGATACGAGCCTGGGCATGACCGAAGCATCGACGACGCGCAGCCCCTGCACGCCGCGCACCCGCAAGTCTGTATCCAGCACCGAATCCGCATCGCTGCCCATGCGGCAGGTGCCCACAGGGTGATGCACCGATGTCCCGGCGGCGCGAATGTAGGAAAGGATCTCGTCGTCGGATTTGACCCGCTCTCCCGGCAACCTCTCCAGGCTGACCAACGACGCAAGGGCTGGCTGCTCGACCAGGCGGCGCACCAGCTTGAAGGCCGCGACCTGGGCTGCGCGATCCGCCTCCGTACTGATAAAATTGGGAACGATCGCGGGAAATTCGCGCGGATCGCCGGAGCGGGCGTGAACGTGCCCCACCGACTCCGGGCGCAGGTGGCAAGGTGCGAAAGTCAGCCCCGGATGTTCGTCGGGCTGCATCGGCTTCATGCCCATGAGCTGAGGCTTTGTGGATGCCGGCGTGATATGCATCTGGATATCGGGCGAAGCCAGTTCGGGCCGGGACCTGGTGAACAACATCATTTGCGACGAACTTTGCGCCAGCAGGCCGCGCCGGGTGAACAGCCACCGCAGCGCCTGCCACGCAAGCGGCGCTCCGTGGGCCTGCTGATTGATCGATTTCGTTCCCGGCACCATACGGTAGCTGAGGGCATGCATGAAATGATCCTGCAGATTCTCGCCCACGTTGCGGTTCGCCGCCACCGGCTCGATACCCATTTCACGGAGGCGTTCAGGATCGCCGACTCCCGAAATCTCAAGAAGTTGCGGCGAATTGAAAGAACCCCCGCAAAGGACGACTTCGGCCCGCGCACTGGCTTGCGCGGGCTGTCCGTTCAGGGCGAAGCGAACGCCGCTGGCGCGGGTGCCGTCGAACAGGATCCGTTCCGCAAACGCACCGGTCAGGATCCGCAGGTTGGCCCGCCGCTCCGCCGGTCTAAGATAGGCCGCCGCCGTCGAGTGCCTCACGCCGCGCCGCATCGTCACCTGCGACCAGGTTACCCCTTCCTGTTCAGGCCCGTTGATATCCGCATTGCGGGGAATGCCGATCGCTTCCGCCGCATCCATCACTTTCTCGCACACCGGCATCCTGTCGCCGGGATCGGTCACTGCCAGCGGACCGCCCACACCATGCAGTTCGCTCTCCCCGCGTTCCTGATCCTGCGCCTTGCGGAAGAAAGGCAGGACATCCTCCCAGCCCCAGCCCGTGCACCCCAGTTGCCTCCAATGGTCATAGTCCTGCGGCTGCCCGCGGACATAGAGCATACCGTTGATGGCGGAAGATCCGCCCAGGATCCGACCGCGCGGCATCGAGTGGCGGCGCCCGCCGGTCTCCTTGTCGGGTTCGGTCTCGTAGTTCCAGGCGGTCGCGGGGTTCTTCATCGTCTTGGCAAAACCGGCGGGTATCTGGATCATCGCGGCGGAGGAGAAATGGCGCCAGTTGCGCCAGGGCCGGTCATCGCCCCCGGCTTCGAGCAGCAGGACCGTGTGGCGCCCGTTCTCGCTGAGACGGTTGGCCATGACGCAGCCGGCGCTGCCTGCTCCGACGACGACATAGTCTGCTTCGAATTGCTGCATCGACTTTCCTATTCTCTGCTTGACGCGTGCGAAGCCGGGCAGCCGGAAAGGCCACCCGGCTTCAGCGGTGATGTCAGGGCGGCGCCGGATAAAGGGTCGCGGCGCTCAAGCAGGACTGCCGTACCGACGCGGGCGATCCCAGCAAGGGAGCTGGCAAATGCTTGCGGCACCGGCCAGGTCCGGTCAGCCGAACGCCGCCGCCCCCTTGCAAGAGCCGCACAGCACAGGCGCTTCGGCTCCTGCATCGGAGCACGCATCAACGCCACGAGGAATGCCAGTGCCATGAGAATCGGGCTTGTCCCAAGGAAACTCTCCCTTTGCGCACGGGAATCCGGCGATTCCCTGCCGAGCGACTGTTATGCTTGCTTCGCTCTCAGGGACTGTAGCGCGATTGAGGTACCTCAAACAAGGAAAATTGCCGCAACCTGCATGTTGCCTCTGGCGGGCAGCGGGAGGCGCAGTTTCGCCCCGGCCGGCTCGGCAAGTTTGCCGGGACCGCCTGACGAAACGGCAGTGACTTCACAGCCTTCGGGGTGGGGATGATGCTTTGGGGCCGGTATCGGCAGATATTGACGTTTCCCGGCCTGCTCCGCGCTCAAGCACAGGCGGGGCAAGCACAGGCGGGGCAAGCACAGGCGAGCAAGCCGGGAAATGCCGAAATACGTCGGTGGTATCAGGCGCGTTGCAGTGTCATCCCGCAACGCACCTCGTCATGCGCTGGCCTTGGTCGGTTCACGGTTGAGTTCGAAGCCGCGATATCCTTCGTTCGCGATCGTGTCGCAGATTTCGCCATAGCGGACGAAGCCGCCCTGCCAGGTCAGGAAGGAGCGCGGTTTGCCCGGAATATTGCCGCCGGTGTACCAGTTGTTAGTATCCTTTGCGCGCAGACCGACACTGCCAACGGCGTCGACCTGCTTCTTCCATTCCTCTTCCGATTGGCGGGCAGGCTCGATTTCGGCAACCTGCTCACGCTCCATGAATGCGAGGCACTTGGCGATCCATTCGACGTGCTGCTCGATCGCCATGATCACATTGGCGTGCACGGTCGGACTTTGCGGGCCGGTGATCGTGAACAGGTTGGGGAAGCCGTGCATCATCAGACCCAGGTACGTCTCGGGCCCATGCTCCCATTTATCCGCCAGCGTTCGCCCGCCCCGGCCGGTTATGTTCATGTCGATCAGAGGCCCGGTGACCGCGTCGTAGCCGGTGGCGATCACCAGCATGTCCAGTTCGATGAACTGACCGCTCCGCAGCTTCACCCCGGTTTCGGTAATCCGCTCGATCGGATCCTCACGAATGTCGACCAGGCTTACGTTGTCCTGGTTGAAGATCTCGAAGTAGCCGGTGTCCATGATGATCCGGCGCGTTCCCAGAGGATTGACCTTCGGGCACAGCTTCTCGGCAATTTCGGGATCCTTGACGATCGCACGGATCTTGCCGCGCACGAACTCGGACACTTCGGCATTCACTTCCGGGTCGGTCGAGATATCGCCATAAGCGGCCAGCAGATCCTGTCGGCCGATGTTCCAGCGCCGTTCATATTCGGCCAGGCGTTCCTCTTGCGGATCCTCGAACGCCTTCATGCCCTTGGGCGGATCGATGACGGCGGCGCCGAAACTGCTGCGCTGAAGCTGGCGCAGTTCGGCATATGCCCGCTTCTGCTCCGCCAGTTCCTCCGCCGAGATGTCGCGGTTAAGGGCGGGGAGGCTGTATTGCGCGGTCCGCTGGAACACATAGAGGTGCCCCGCCTCAGCGGCGATGGCAGTGGAGGCCTGCACGCCGGTGGACCCGGTGCCGATCACGCCCACGCTCTTGCCGGAGAAATCCACCGGATCGTGCGGCCAGCGGCCGGTATGGTGCAGCGGACGCGAAAAATCCTCGATTCCGGGAATGTCCGGCAGGTTCGGGGCGGACAAGCAGCCGGCCGCGCTCACCACCACGGGCGCCTCGAACGTGACGCCGGTGTCGGTTTCGACGATCCACAAGCCGCGCGTTTCATCGCGCGTCATTGCAGTGACCGTGGTTTCGAACCGGATGTCGCGCTTGAGGTCATGCCGCTTGGCGACCTCTTCGACATAGGCGAGGATCTCAGGCTGGGCCGAATACTTCTCGGACCAGTTCCATTCCTGCTCCAGTTCGGGGTCCCAGGGCACCGAGTATTCGAAACTGGGCACGTCGCAGCGCGCGCCGGGATAGCGATTCCAGTACCAGGTCCCACCGACGTCGTCGGCCTTTTCCAAAGCAACGGCAGTGCGCCCCATCTGGCGCAGCTTCCAGAGCATGTGAAGGCCACCGAAACCGGCACCGATTACTACGACATCAAATCGTTCATGCATGTCCTCGTCCCTTCGGTATGGACATTAGAAATACCTCTTTCAGGTCAGTCTTGCCAGACCTTGCCGCTGTTCCACACACGGCAATCCGGCCACTTCTCAAGTCCCGGTCATGCTTGCGCCCTGAGCGCAACCGGCCTGCACGCACACATGGCGCGGCAACTCGGCCCGTGCCCTTCATGCCGGGCCGATCATCTTCAGCGCGGCCCGGCAACATCGCCCAGTCGCTGCTTGATGAAAGTGAGTGCATCGCGGGCGCTCTGCAGCATGAACATGCCGGCAAAGCCGTGGAAAGTTCCTGAAAAGTCGCGATATTCGACAGGCACCCCGGCTTTCTCCAGCTCACGGGCATAATTGCCGCCATCGTCGCGCAGCGGGTCGTAGCCGGCGGTGATGACAGTCGCCGACGGCAGACCGGAAAAGTCGGCCGCCTTGCCGGGGGCCGCGAATTGATCGGCCTCGGCGTCGGCATCGCCAAGGTACTGCTCCCAGAACCAGCGCATCGACTCGGTCGTCAGATAATTGCCCGTGGCGTTGTCGCGATAGGACGCAGTGGTGAAGTCGTTGTTCGTCACCGGGTAGATCAGCAACTGGTGGACGATGGCCGGCCCAGCATTGTCGCGTGCCCAAAGGCACAGGGCGGCGGCCAGGGCACCGCCGGCGCTGTCGCCCGCCACGATCAGCCGGTCGGCATCGATACCGCGTTCCGCGGCAGATGGCCCCGCCGCCCATTCAAGGACGGCACGGCAGTCCTCGAAAGCCGCGGGGTGACGATCCTCGGGGGCGAGCCGATAATCGATCGAGAGAATGCTCAGTCCGGTCTCGCGCGCGAGCGTCCGGCAGTAGGGATCGTGCGTTTCGATGCTGCAGGTCACGAAGCCGCCCCCGTGCATGTAGAGGATCGTGGGCCGAACCGCATCGCCGGGGCCATGGCGATAGAGCCGAACCGTCACGTCGCCGTCGCCGCGCGGGATCGAGAACGTCTCGACGCGATCGACTTCGATGAGCTCGATCTCCCGCGCGTTCAATTCGGCGATGCGCTCTGCACGGTATGCGCCGGCGTCGGTTCCGCTTGTGGGCAGCGGCACCATCTTTTCTAGCATTTCCATCATGGCCCGCGCGTCTTCATCCATCGGCATGGCGATTCCCCTTTGTCATGTTCGACCTGTTCCTGATCGCCTTGACGACTTTGCGGCAAACAAGCCGTTGCGATTGGCATGAGCGCGACCGGCAAGCGGGTCGAGAACGCAGGCTCCAGCTCATCGCCCCGGCTCCGCGGGGCTGAACAAGGGAGCGGTCACACCGGTCTGCAAGGAAGGATAACCGAGATCCAGGAAGCGGACGGCAACCGGCAGGCCGGGCCGCAACAGCGCTTCGGAGCAATCGACGAGGCGTGTGACGAAGCGGCTGTCTGCATCCTCCTCCAGCGTCACGATCGCGGAAATATAAGGCGCAATCGCAGCGAGCCGGGGATCGAGAGCCCTGCGTACAAGGGCCCATGAGAACAGGGTCGCCTTGCCGCTCAGCGCAGTCCAGGCAATCCGTGCGCCCCCACAGCGGCGACATTCGCCCTTGGGATACCAGTCCAAGCGCCCGCAATCGTTGCAACGGGGCAGCGACAATTGCCCGCTTTGAGCGGCTTGCCAGAACGGCGCCAGTTGCCCGCCTGCAAGGTCCGGAAGAGGGAAATCCATCAATTCAACCCTCCGCGCAGGACCATGCAGCCTGCATCGCTTCCGGAATATCCGCCGTGCACGCCGATCCGCGCCTCGGGCACCTGATTGGCCGCTTCGCCGCGCAACTGGCGCACCAGTTCGACCACGTGCGAAGCGCCGAGCGTGTAGGAATGGCTCAACATCCCGCCATGCGTATTGAAGGGAAGGCCGCCGCCGTCGAAATGCAGCGCCCGGCCTTCGACGAAGGCGCCGCCCTCGCCCTTGGCGCAAAAGCCCATGTCCTCGATCTGCATCAACGCGGTGATGGTGAACGGATCGTAGAGTGTCAGCACATCGACGTCGGCGGGCTTGATCCCTGCCATCGCGAAGGCGCCAGGCGCGGCATAGCCTTGCGGCGTCGCCGTGAATTGCGGCTCCTGCGCAAAGAAGGTGCGTTCCTGCGCCCCGCCATATCCGACGCCCTCGACCGTCACCGGCGGTTGCGGGAAATCTCCCGCCTTCTCGCTCGCGACCATGATGAAGGCCGCCGCGCCATCGGAGATCAGGCAGCAGTCCTCCTTGCGCACAGGGTCGATGAACGGGGTGGAAGCCAGATAGTCCCGAAGGGACAGGGGCTTGTCGCGCATGACCGCGCCGGGGTGGCCGTTGGCGTGGCGACGACAGGCCACGGCGATCGCACCCAGCTGTTCGGCGGTCGTGCCGAAGTCGATCATATGCCGCCGCGCAATGTGGGCATAATAGACGGGCTGCGGCAGGAAGCCGAAAACAGCTTCTGCATTGGCCTTGATCGCGTGCTCGCGGTGATATTGCGCAGGGCCGCCGGTCCCGGCCTTGGCCTGGCTGGCCCAGTTGATTCCCAGAACGCTGATGATGGTGGTAGCCAGCCCCGCCTGCATCGCCTGCCAGGCAGCATGGGGCGCCGTGGCGATCTGCGCGAAGGCCCCGCCGTCCCCCGACATCCAGATATCCTGGTGCACGCCGTAATGTTCACGAAACGCATCGGCATCGACCTGCCCGGCGAGGCCTTCGGCAAACATGATCCCGTCGATCTGCGAGGGCTGCAGTCCGGCATCGGCCAGGCTTGCATCGATCGCGTCGAACGCCATGTCGAGCGAACTGCGCCCCGAAGGCCCGCTCATGCGCGACTCTCCGACGCCGACGATGGCGACGCGGCCGCGAATGTCTTCCAGCGTGGCCGGACCAGGGGTTATCTCTCTCGCCAAATTCCTGCCCTCTCAAACCGGCCATCAAGTCCGGCCCTCGTCGTTCGCGACGATACAAACATAGGACTAAAGGTAACTCAATTAAAAACTGCGCCGAGCCGTGATGTTGCGTCGCCCGGCCCGAAGGGTGCCAGGCCGGTCTGGTCGATGACACCGGGCTTCGCGGCGATCGTCAGGGGAATGGCATTCACCGGATGCATCGCCGTCATCAGCAGGCCGTTGTCGGAATCCTTCATCTGGAGCTCCAGATCGTAGGACGGCTCGCCCTCGATGACTTGCCTGTAAGAGACGCCCGAAGGCTCTCCCCTGAATGTCGGCGGCACCGGCCAGTCGGCGGGAACGTCGTCGACATCGATCCAGTTCACGTGCTCCAGGATCAGCTTTTCCGCCCCGTCGACGGTTGCGATCAACTGGAACCAGACGGCAGACGTAGTCCCCTTCTCGATCGATCCAATCGCGGTTTCATGGTCTTTGCGGGCAGGAGCGGTCACGCATGTCGTGCGATAGGACTCGATGGTCCAGCCCAGCGCCCGGGCATTGGCTTCGAGAGTTCCCGTCCAGGCCGACTTCAGAAAGGCACCGGAGGATACCACGGTTTCGGCATCCAGCGGCAGTCCGAATCCCCAGAGATACCGCCCGGTCTGCTCATCCGGATAGACGCCGTAATCGGCAAATTCCTGCAGTCGGACACGATCCACCCGGTGCGCCACGCAATAGGCCGTGACAGCGAGATGGCTGGTGGCGAAGCCGGGGTCGATCCCGCTTGCGAACAGGGTTGCCCCGCCCTCCTCGCAAGCCGCCTCGACGATCTCGCGCAAGTCAGGCTCACCGCAGTCGGGGTGGATCAGCTGAGGGAGCGAACTGGTCACGACATTGATGCCGCTTTGCAGGAAGCGCGCAATGTCCCGTGCCGTTTGCTGCCGGTCGCGCACGCCATTGCCGAAATATGTCAACACGTCGGGTCGCAGGGCGATCAGCGCGTCGATGTCCTGCGTCGCGATGACGCCGACTGCGGGCCGACCGATCAGTTCCCCGGCATCGCGACCCGCTTTTTCCGCGTTCCAGACGTACTGGCCCACCAGTTCGAGTCCGGGGCGTTCCAGAATGGCGCCCAGCGCCAGGCGGCCCGTTGCCCCGGTCCCCCAGTGAATCACCCTGATGGCCATTGTTCTCTCCCTGATGACAGGGTTGGAGTATGCCATGCCGGAGCCAAAACATATACCTCTATTGCAGGAAATGTTTGCACTCCGGCGTCATGGCCTTGATCCAGTCGCGACGGGTGAAGGCGGGCCGGCACGCCTCGGTCCCGACGCTACTGGCGCGCGATCGTATCGTAGTCGCCCAGATCGGGACGCCTCAGGGCGCTCCAGTATTCGAGATTGGTTCCCGGATAAGCCAGGACGACCTTGCCCGATTCGTGCCGGTAATAACCGTGCGCAGTGCCCTTTTGCACCCACACCGTATCCTCAAGGCGCTGCTCGATCGCCTGGCAATATTCGGTGCAGGCCTTCTCTGAAACGTCGAGCGCAACGAGGTCCCGCTCGACCATCGCCTTGAGGCATTCGACGACATAGTGGACTTGCTGCTCCCCCAGGGTCGTGTGAGACGCAGTCAGGCCCGAATTGGGTCCGCTGGTGATGAAGAAGTTGGGAAACCCGGGAACTTCCAGACCCTTGTAGGCAAAGGGATAGGGATTCCACACGTCCTCCAGCGATCGTCCGTCTCGTCCGGTGATGTCGATGTTGGACAGGAAGGCCAGCGAGTAGCCGGTCGCAAGGGCAACGACGTCGGCCTCTATCCGGGTGCCGTCCGCCAGCACGACCGCGTCCTTTTCGCAGCGAGCCAGACTGCCCTCCACCAGATCGACATTGGGCCGCTTGAGCGTATCGTAATAGCCGCAATCGAGAATCGGGCGCTTGGCGAAGAAGGGGAAGTCGGGCGTCACCTTGCGCTTGAGCTCGGGATAGTCTGCGAACTTCGATTCGATGTAGTTCAGGCTCACTTGCCGTGCGCCTTCGTTGAGAGCCGAGACACCGCCGGTACGCTCGCGATAGTCCTTGTCGATCACACCCGGTGAGACCGGCAGCGTCAGCATGCTCACCAGGCTCTGGAAGCGGCTCCACTGGGTAACGAAGGGGATGTGCTCCAATGCCCAGCGTTCGTTCGCATCGACGTCCTTGAGTGTCTTCTCATCCGGCATCATGTAGTTGGGCTGGCGCTGCACGACGGTGACGTGACTGGCCCGGCCCGAAAGGTTGGTCGCCAGCTGCGCCGAAGTCGCTCCGGTTCCGACGATGACGACTTTCTTGCCTTCGACTTCGATGCTGTCATCCCAGTACCCGGAATGGACCAGCGGGCCTTCGAACGTGTCGAGGTCGTCCACCTTGGGCATGGAAGGCTTGGTCAGGAAGCCGAAGGCGCTGATGACCGCGCGCGCTTCATAAGTCTTGGTCTCACCGTCGCAGACGCAGGTGACGGTCCACAGCTTTCGGTCTTCGTCCCAGACGCACGATTGAACCTCGGTATTGAAGTCGATGTTGTCCGTAACCTGGTACTTGTCGGCAACCATCTGCAGGTAGGCGAGATATTCGGCGCCGCGCGGATAGTACTTGCTCCAGGAGGCGTTCTGCTCGAACGACAGCGAGTATTGCACACTCGGCGTATCGACCGCGACGTTGGGATAGGTGTTGAGGTACCATGTCCCCCCGACGGACTTGTTCCGCTCGACGATGCGATAATCGAAACCGGCCGCCTTCAGCTTGATGGCGGCGATCAGGCCAACCATGCCGCCGCCCAGGATCAGTACGTTGAAGTCCGGCCCCGGCACGCGCGAAGCCTCGGCCGCGCCTTCGTCCTTCGAGAAACCGGCCTGCTCGCGGCCCATCGCGACTGCCTGCTCGCCAAGCGGGATACCTATGCAGAACTCTGCCATCTGCTGGAACAGGGCGCGGTCGGGGAAAGTGATGAGGGGATGCGGATCCTTCGCCATCTGCGCGATCAGCATTTCGCGGATCTGCTTCACGACGGCCGCGTCCACTTCCTTGGGAGGGCCAAGATCGCGCGGACTGAAGGACGACTGGGCCGCACGCGGCACGCCGTCGAAAGCCGCCCCCAGAGTGCGCAGCAATGTCCGATCGCCGGTCAGATGAACCAAGGCAAGCAAAGCGATCGCAGGATCGAGTGCCGCGACAGCGGACTGCAGCCGCTCATCGTCAATGCTGTACTTCTTCAAGTGAACGCCATCGTGCATCGATTCCACTCCACATCGCTCATTGCCGCGGGACTGTCCCGGCTTATGCTGCTTAGATCGAGTTAACTTCAATAGATGAAGTCTCGCTTCAAAATTTTTTACGCATTCGGAATTTGGCTGTCAATCCGATTCACGGAATCAGCGCAATGCACCTCTGCCCGGGGGAAATTTCGGCACCCTGAAACCGGAACGCGCTCTTTTCAGCCCGCCGCGTTTGCATTTTCGCGCAATCATGCAATGAAGCTGCGCGTTCGTTCGGATGGGGAAAGTCAAGTACATGCCTTCATACAAGCCAGTCACGGCCGCTTTGCGGGCATTCGACGTACTGGCCATTGTCAACCAGTTGCCGCAGGCTTCCTTCGCCCGGATCCACCAGGAGACCCAGCTGAGTTCGTCCACGGTGGTCCGGATACTCGAGACGCTGGAAGCGGCGGGACTGGTGCTGAAAGACAGCACGACGGGATGCTATGTACCGACCAGCCGGACCTTGTCGCTAAGCGCCGGCTACAGCTCCGCACAGCAGCTCAGCGTGGTGTCGAAGCCCATTCTTGCCGAACTGCAGGACCGGATCAGCTGGCCGTCCGATCTCGCGGTGCGCGATCGCGACATGATGGTGCTGGTGCAGACGAGCCGCGCGCAGGGGCACCTCTTCTTCAATCGCCAGGCCGGTTATCGCGCACCGATTCTGGGCACGTCTCTGGGAATGGCCTATCTGGCCTATCAGCCGGAAAACGTCGTGCAGGAAATCGTGGCAATGATGGCTCACGACGAGCGGCTGCAGGCAGTGCTGGCAGACGATGCCGCTGCCGTGCATGAACAGCTGGCACGCGTTCGGGAAGCTGGCTTCGCCACGATGCATCCCGTTTACAGTGCCCACAATTACGATTCGAAGGTTTCCGCGATCGGCGTACCGGTCTGTGTGGACGGCTATGCGATCGCAGCCCTCAACGTCATGTTCCTCACCGATATCGTGGACGAAAAGGCGAAGCGCAAGCTCGTTCCCCGACTGCGTGAAGCCGCCGATTCCATCGCGGCCGGCTCTACGATCTGACCAGCGACTTTCGCTTCGCACAATGAAGTCAGGCTTCAAACCCTTGCGGGACACTCCGCGGGGCGATAGGAAGTGCCGAAACGCCACTGGCGCAAGGATTCGTCCGACCTGACAGTCGGAAGGCATTCAGGCACGGCGATTCGGGAGTCGAAAAATGGACCATTTCGCCGGCAAGACCGCCCTTGTCACGGGCGCGGCCAGCGGCATCGGGCTGGGCCTTGCGCAAGCGCTGGGCGAGGAAGGCATGACTGTCGCAATGGTCGACTACGATGCCGAGGCGCTGGCGAAGGCGGCCATGAACCTTACGGAGCGCGGCCTTGTCGTCAGCCCCTTCGTGCACGATGTCAGCGATCAATCCGGTTGGGTCGAACTGGCACAAAAGGTGCGCGACACTCTCGGACCGGTGCAGGTCCTGTGCAACAACGCCGGCGTCGGCGCCGCCAATATGCCGGTGAGCACGCTCGACGTCTCGGTCTGGAACCGGTTCGTCAACATCAACCTGAACGGGGTGTTCTACGGGACGCACGCATTCCTTCCGCAAATGACGGAGGCTGGCGGGGGCCACATCGTCAACACCGCCTCGATGGCCGGCATTCTTCCCGGAACGCCAGGGAGGAGCATGTACGGGGCCACGAAGCATGCCGTGGTCGCACTGTCCGAAGTGCTCCTCGCCGAACTGGCCGAAAACAATATCGGCGTCAGCGTCCTGCTTCCCGGCTCCGTCCGCACGGCGCTGTGGCGCAGCTCGCGCGCGGCGCAGGGGCTGGAAGATGTCGACACGCCGCCCGATGAATACAAGAGCGGCTCGGCCAATCCCGACGGCCTCGATCCCTACCACGTCGGACTGCATGTGGTTCGGTCGATCAAGGAGGGCGCATTCTACATCATCACCGCCCCCGAACTGCGCCCCCACGTCAGCGCCCGCTTCGCAAGGATCGAAGCCGCATTTGACCGGGCCGAAGCATCCGCGGCGCAATTGCGGGGCGGCGGGCGCGAAGAGGCGTAGTCCTCCCGCTCCTCTCGCCCTGCCCTTCGCCTTCGAACACCCTATTCGCCAAAGGAACTGTCATGGCGCTGCACCCTGAACTTGCCCCGATCATCAATGCCATTCCGCCGATGCCGCCGCTGGACAGCATCAGCATCGAAACCTTGCGGGCACGGGTCGACGCCGGATCGGCGCGCGCGCCGAAGCTCGACGTGCCGCTTTCGTCAGTCGCCGATCGCACGATCCCGGGCCCTGCCGGAGACATTGCCGTGCGGGTCTATACGCCGAACGGAGAAGGCCCCTTCCCCCTGCTCGTCTATTACCACGGCGGCGGGTATGTGCTGGGCAATCTGGACATTGCCGATCCGATCTGCCGCGCGCTGGCGTCAGGCGCCGGCTGCGTAGTCATGTCGGTCGACTACCGGCTGGCGCCAGAATACCCCTTCCCGGCAGGTGTCGAGGATGCATCCTCCAGCCTGCGCTGGGCTTTCGAACATCCCGGTGAACTCAATGCCATACCGGGTGTGATCGCGGTGGGCGGCGACAGTGCGGGAGGAAACTTTTCCGCCAGCCTCGCCATCGAGGCGCGCGACAACGACTTGCCACTGGCGGCGCAGGTCCTGCTTTATGCGAGCCCCGACTTCCCGGATCCCGAGGCGCCGTCCGCAAAGGAATACGCCGATGGGCCGATGCTGCGCGCCGCCGATAGCCGCTTCTACTGGGATTGCTATCTGGCAGACCCGCAGGACCGGCACGACCCGCGCGCCACACCCGCCAATGCGGCGCGGCATGACGGACTTGCCCCTGCCCTTGTGGTGAGCGGCGAATGCGATCCGTCGCGCGATCTGGGTGAGCGTTACGCCGAGAGACTGCGCCTCGCAGGAACCCCGGTAGATGCACGCCGCTATGACGGGATGCCGCATGGTTTCCTTGCCTTCGTTGCCTATTCACCCGCCGTGCGCAAGGCGATGGACGAGACGTGCGCATGGCTTTCGGAGCGGTTCGCCCAGCGCCTGCGCGCAATGGGCGACTGACAGCCTTTCACCCGGCCCGACCAACCTCGGGCCAGCCTCGTATGGGAGAGAAAATGACGGATCTTGGTAATCTACAGGGCCAGGTGATCGTTATCACTGGCGCCGGTGCTGGAATCGGCGAGGGAATAGCCCGCGCCGCGGCAGCTTCTGGCATGAAGCTCGTTCTGGCCGACAAGGCGGCGGAGCGCGTCGATGCAGTGGCAGCTTCGCTGCGCGAAGCGGGCGCGGATGCCACGGCGTTCCATACCGACGTTACCGATCCGGCCCAGGTCGAGGAACTGGCTTCGCAGGCCTATGCGCAATACGGCCAGGTCGACATGCTGATCAACAATGCCGGCATTGAACTGATCGGCCTGATCTGGGAACTGCCACCCGAGCAATGGCGGCGGATCATGGACATCAATGTCCTGGGCGTGGTCAACGGCCTGCGGGCTTTCGTGCCGCGCATGCTCGAAGCCGGCAAGCCCGCTGCCATCGCCAACCTGTCATCGGTCGGAGGCGTCAGCCAGGCGCCATTGCAGGCCGCCTATCTGGTCAGCAAGCATGCCGTCCTGTCGTTGACGGAGTGCCTGGCGCTGGAATTGCGGATACTGAAGGCGCCGATCCACGTGTCGGCCGTCCTGCCGGGCCCGGTCGAAAGCCGCATCTTCGCCGATTCCGCGGCGGCTGGCGAACACAAGCTGATCAAGGCCCACCACGAGGAAATGAAGGCGATGATCCGCGATCATGGCCTTCCCGCCCAGCAGGCCGGGGAGCGGATCCTTGCCGGCATCGCGGCTGGCGACTTCTGGGTTTCGCCGCACCCCGAAATGATGGCGGGCGCTGCCGCGGCCCGCGGATCCTTTCTTCAGGGCCTCAAGGATCCGCAGCTCAACGAGCGCATGGCGCAGGCCGCGCTCGACTGATCTTCCTCAACAGGGCGTGGGTGGGGGGCGGATAGCCCCTCAGCCCGCCAATACGTCCCGGCCGATAACCCAGTTGTGGATCTCGGTCGGGCCATCGTAGATCCGCATCGTGCGAATACGCGAAGCCATCAGGTGCAACGGCATCTCGCGGGTCATGCCCATGGCGCCGAACAACTGCATCGCATGATCGACGATGTCCCATGCCATCTCGGTGGAGAAGGCCTTGATCATCGAGATCTCGCGCCGGGTGTCGCGGCCTTCGTCCAGCTTCCAGGCGCAATCGTAAGTCATCAGGCGTGCCGCGTGGATCCGGGTCGCGGCCTGGCCGACCCAGTCCTGCACACCGCCGCGCTTGGACAGCGGCATACCGAAGGTCTGCCGTTGGGGCGCGTATTCGCACACCATATCGAGCGCGCGCTGCGCCATGCCGATCGACCAGCAGGCGATCTGCAGACGGCGTGTCCCCAACCGCACCTGCATCGGCGCGAAACCCTTGCCCAGTTCGCCCAGCAACCTGTCGCCGGGCACGCGGCAGTCTTCGAGCAGGACTTCGTAGGTCATTTCTCCGCCGATCATGGGAATCGGGCGGACGACCTCGAACCCGGGCAGGTCCGCGTCCACCAGGAACGCCGAGATGCCCCGCTTTTCCCCGTCGACTTCCGCATTGGCCATCAGGATCGTGAAATCGGCCTCGTCGGCACGGGTAATCCAGATCTTGCGCCCGTTGATGATCCAGTCGTCGCCATCCTTGACCGCACGCGCCTTCATGGCCTTGGGGTCGGAACCGGCACCGGGCTCCGAAATGCCGATGGCAGAGACGGTATCGCCCTGCGCGTAAGGCGCGAGGTAGGTCTGGCGCTGCGCATCGTTGACCGTCGCCATCAACATCTGCAGGTTGGGACTGTCGGGGGGCAGGTGGAAGGCAACCGCCGACTTGCCCAGTTCCTCGTTGACGCCCACCATCGCGACATGCGGCAGCGCCATGCCGCCGACATCTTCAGGAGCATCGAGGCTCCAAAGGCCCATGTCCTTTGAAACCGAGCGCAAGCGCTCTTCTTCCTCGGTCGTGAGAGCCGCGTTGCCCGTCATCGCCTCGCGCTCGAGCACGGCGGGTTCGAGCGGCAGCATTTCTTCCTTCACGAAGCGCGCCACCAGATCGCGCAGCATCGAAAAATCTTCGTTCAACTCGAAGTTCATGACCGGTCAGCCTTTTTCCATCTCTTGAACCGATGCGGATATGCCGTTGACGCCCGACAGCCATTCTTGCGCCAGCGCTTCCCCGCCCTCGCCGGGGTGCGGCGGTGGAGAGGGATCGGGCAGGCCTCCCTCGACCTGCACGGGATAACGCACCACGGCAATTTCCTCGTTGAAGCGGTGAACGAGGCCCCGCCCAGAAACCTGCTCGGAAGCCAGTGCCTGATCGACGGTCTGGACAAGGCCGCCGGGAAGCCCGTGCCTGTGAAACAGCTCAAGCCATTCCTGACTCGACCGCTTGAGCAGTTCAGGCGCAATCAGCGCGTTCAGCGCCTCCCGGTTGGTCAACCGGTCGCCGTTGGTCCTGAAACGATCATCCTCGGCAATGTCGGGCCGATCCAGCAATTGCCGGCAGAAGACATCGAACTGGCGGCTGTTGCCAAGGGCGATGACGAAGGGACCATCAGCGGCATCCACCACCTGGTACGGACCGACCGTCGCGTGGGCGTTGCCGAAACGACGCGGCGTTTGACCGGTCGCCAGCACGCTCGCCTGGATATTGGCAAGTGCCGCCAGTTGACAGTCGAACAGGGCGACATCGAGGAAACGGCCCTGCCCGGTCTTTCGCTGCTCGACCAGTGCAGCGAGGATTGCCTGCGAGGCGTAGAGGCCGGTGATGATGTCGGATACCGCCACGCCCACTTTGACAGGCGGCCCGTCAGCCTCACCGGTAATCGACATCAGGCCCGATTCCGCCTGAATCACGAAGTCGTAGCCGGCGCGATCGGGCTGTGGGCCGGAACGGCCGTAACCGGATATCGAGCAATGGATGAGACGCGGATTGATGCGTCGCAGATCTTCCCGGCCGAGCCCCATGCGTTCCAGCGAGCCGGTCTTGAAGTTCTCGATCACGACATCCGCCTGAGCCGCGAGTGCCAGGATGGTATCCTTGCCTTCCTGCGTCTTCAGATCGACCACGAGGCTGCTCTTGGATCTGTTGGCGCAAGTGAAGTAGGCAGACATGTCCCCCGCGTAGGGCGGCGCCCAGGTCCGCGTTTCGTCCCCGTCGCCCGGGCTTTCCACCTTCAGGACCTCAGCCCCCAGATCGGCCAGGCATTGCGTGCACCAGGGACCGGCCAGCACGCGCGAGAGATCGAGCACGCGCACACCGGCAAGCGGCGGCGATCGAAGTTCCACGCCGTCACCCGAAGGCGCTGCGTTCGGCGGAGTGTCCTGCATGGTGGGCCTGCTCATTGTCATAAGTTCAATCAGTCCGGACGACCGGCGATCAGTCGCTTGGCGGTATAGGTCATCACGGTCTCGCCGCGCTGGTTGCGGATATCGACCGAGGATTCGACGAGGCCGCGTCCTCCCCTGGAGGTCTGCCGAACGGCTTCGATCGTCACTATCGCGTGTATGGTATCGCCGACGAACACCGGCTTCACGGCCTTGATCGTCATTTCCAGCATGGCAAGCCCGGTGGCCTGCAGCAACGTCTGGAACTGCAATCCCTCGATGAGGCCGCAGGTCAGGGCACCGGGCACGGCACGGCCTTCCATTGCGCCGTCAAAGGTGGCGTCGATGAAAATGGCTTCCAGCATCCCGGTCGCACCGATGAAGTTGACCAGATCGGCTTCGGTAACGGTCCGGTTGAGAGTCCGGAAACGCTGCCCGACCGAAAGGTCCTGCCAGAAATGGCCCTGGCCAAGCTGTTCGGGACATCGGGATGCGTTCATGACCAAACTCCGTATTGGCGGTCCAACTCTTGAAACGGCAACAGGCTTAGTTTGGTTCGCCTGTTGAAGCAATACTTCATATAATTGGATCACGACCGATGCCGCGGCCGCGAGGCCAATTGACACGCGCGGTCCGCTGCCCTTATTGAACGGACTCAAACTTCACCTGATGAAGTACATGGAGGAATAATGGGTCGTCTAACCGGCAAAGTCGCGATTGTTACGGGGGCAGGAGCCGCCGGAAACATTGGATTCGCCATCTGCGATGCCTTCCTGCGCGAAGGAGCCGCAGGAGTGGTTGCCACCGACCTTTCTGCAGATCATGCAGAGGAAATCTCGGATCAGATGGCACAGTCGCACGGCGCCGGCCGCTTCCTCTTCCTGCAGCACAATGTCGCCAAGGCTGACGACTGGGCGCGCGTATGCCAGGCCACCATCGACGAATTCGGCGGATTGGACGTCCTGGTGAACAATGCGGGCATTTCGCTCCACGGCTCCATCATGGACCTGCCGAAGGAGGACCTCGACCGGGTGATGGAAGTCAATTTCGGTGCGATCGTCCTTGGCATGAAGGCTTGCGTGCCTGCTCTGGGACAGAGCCGTGAACGGCACCGCGGCGGCGGCTCGATCATCAATACGCTTTCCGTCGGCGCCTACATGCCCAATACGATGAGCTTCGCCTATTCCGCATCCAAGGCTGCGGCACGCATGCTGACCTTGTGCGCGGCCGATGAGTTCGGCCCCCAGGGTATTCGGGTGAACTCGGTGCACCCCGGCGTTACCAAGACGCCGATGATCGAGCGCGGCATGCAGTCGATGGTCAAGGCCGGCCGCTACAAGGACGAGGCCGATGCCGAGCGCGGGCTTGGACAGCATAGCCCGCTGGGCATCGTCAGTGACCCGGAAGACCTTGCCCATGCCTTCGTATATCTTGCATCGGACGAGGCCCGCTTCGTGACCGGCCAGGCGTTTGTCCATGACGGCGGTATCCGCCGGCAGCTTTGATTCACTGGCCGGCAAGGCATTCCGGCAGACTGGGAGTTGACGATCGTGAAGAACACTTGCTGGACCATCCAGGAACGACCTATCGGGCGCGAAGTGCGGGAAAGCGATTTCGCGCTTGAAGAGCGGGCCGTGCGCGACCTGGAAGACGGTGACATCCTGCTCAAGGCTCGCATGTTCGGTTTCGACCCGACGCAGAAGAGCTGGATGTCGAACATGGCCGGCTATGCCGCCCCGACCCAGATCGGCGACATTATGCCCGGACGCGCCATTGCCGAAGTGGTCGAGTCGCGCGATCCTGCCTTCGCCCCCGGCGACCGCGTGCGCGGCCATCTCGGCTGGCAGATGCATCCGGTCGTGCGCGCCGCTCAGCTTGAGAAGATCTCTCCGGGCGTGAACGACGAAAACGCACTGAGCATCCTGGGCTCCTCGGGCAGGACCGCCTATTTCGGGCTGGTCCACGTCGGCATGCCCCGGCCCGGCGATGTGCTGCTGGTCAGCGGCGCGGCAGGCGCGATCGGATCGATCGTCGGACAACTCGGCAAGATTGCCGGGTGCCGCGTTATCGGCATCGCCGGTACGCAGGAGAAATGCGACTGGATCGTCAACGAACTGGGCTTCGACGGAGCGATCAATTACCGGACCGACGATGTTGCCGCCCAGCTGGATGCGCTCTGCCCGGACGGCATCGACATCTTCTTCGACAATGTCGGCGGCGCGATCCTCGACCTTGCCCTGGCGCGCATTTCCTATGGCGCACGCGTCGTCATCTGCGGCGGCATCAGCAATTACGAGCGGGACATGTCGAAGCCCGAGGACCTTCCGGGCGGACCGAAGAACTATCTTCGCCTGACCATCCAGAACGCGACGATGAAGGGCTACCTCGTCCATTATTTCAGCGACTACAACAAGGTTGCCGATGCCCGTCTGGAACGCTGGGTCAGCGAAGGCCGCCTGAGCCACCGGCAGGACATCCAGACCGGGTTCGAAAACATTCCCGCAACCTTCCAGCGCATCTTCAAGGGCCTGAACATCGGCAAGCAACTGCTGCGCGTCTAGTTCTCGCCCATTCCCATCAGCGACCCGTCCGGAGAATGCAGCCGGATGGGTCGCTCTCCTCCTCTCCGACAGGCCGTTCCGGAAACCCTGACACGACTTGCCGAAGCAGGCTGTCAGAGCCCCTGGGGCCGCCGGGGACGGCCCTGTAGCTGCAGCCAATCGACCGACACGCAAGGGCCGCAGAGCGCCGCATCGACGCTGCCGCCCGGCTCCGGGCGTGTCCCCTTCTTGAATTATCGCTAACCTGTCCCGGCTTTCCGGGAGCGTGTGCGTGGCGCGCCGCTGGCTTCAAGGCCCGTGGAGCGTCCCCATGTGCCGGCCTCATGTGCCAGCCCCATGTTCTGGCCCCATGTTCTGGCAATGCCGGAATCAGGCCGCGGGCCAGGCGCATGCCACAAGCAAACGAAAAAGGGACGCTCTGACGAGCGCCCCTTTTGCTTTATGCGATCGCTATTCGCTGGCGATCAGAACTGGATCGAGAAATCCAGGCCGTAAGTCCGCTGCCGTTCGTAAATGACGGCAACCGCGAAGCCGAGACCCGTCGCCTGAACGATGCTGTCATCGTCCAGAAGATTCCTGCCCCAGACGGCCACTTCGCCCTTCAAGGGACCGATCGGCACCTGGGTGAGTGCAATGCGCCCGTTCAGGATGAACTGCTCCTGTCCCGTAACGCCCTTGACATAGGCCGGATCGGCCTGTGCCGTCGGGCCGGAACCCGGGGTAATGTCGTTGGAGAGACGCGTCTTGCTCTTGTAGTTGAGATCGGCGCGGAACACGAGATCGCCGCCGCCGACTACGTCGTAGAACTTATATTGCGCAGACGTGCTTCCGGTCCACTTCGGACGGAAGAACTCCTTCACTCCGGGAGCACCTGCCCCGTTCAACAGGCCAGCGAAGATCGTATCTTTCTTCCAGTCGAAGTCGGTATAGCCGACGTTGGCCGTCAGGGTGAGTCCGTCCATCGGAACCAGGGTGCTTTCGAATTCGAAGCCGTAGGCCCGCGAGTCCGCAAACGGAATGATGGCCTGTCCGAAGTTGGCTGCCGAAGGAATGCCGGTAAGCGAACCCAGCGTCGCCACCTGGATGTTCTTGTAGTCAACGTGGAACAAGGCCACGTTGGTGCGCAGCATGCGATCGAAGAGGTCAGCCTTGACACCGGCCTCCAATGACGATGCTGTTTCAGGTTCGAACGTGATCGTCGCCAGCTGACCGCCGGAAATATAGCCGGTCGAATACTTGGCATAGGCAAGAATATCGTCCGTCGGCTTGTAATTCACGCCAATCAGATAGGTGACCCGATCGTCCTTGTACCGAATGGGCACGCTTGCGCCATTGGACGGCATTGCAACCGAGCCCGGCACCGTTTCCCGACCGGACTTCTTGTCCTGCGTGAAGCGGATGCCGCCTACGACGCTCAGCGCGTCCGTCAGGTGGAATTCGCCCTGAGCGTAGGCTGCCTTTGAAGTGACGTCGACCTCGGACGGAACGTATCCGGTGTTCCTGGGCAGAACGAAGGGAGTCGGGAAAGAACTCGTGTTCTGGCCGATCACCGGAGAGCCTGACAGAACGTTGTAGAGGTTGGGAGCGCCGCCCGCTACCTGGTGATAATCGAAGTACAGCAGGCCCGCCGTGACGTTCACCCGATCGGTGCTGTAGTTCAGCTGGAACTCGTTAGTGAAGGTTCTGTCGTCGTTGCTGGAATTGTTGAGGACGAATACGAACGGGAACCCGCCGGAAGTCGCGGGCAACTGCAAGCCGCCCAACCCGTCAAGCTGGGTCAAGGTATTGGTCGTCTCGCTGGTACGATAGGCCGCGATGTTCTTGAGCGTCAGGTTGTCGGTCGCGGACCACTCCAAGGTCAGGTTATGCCCCTGCGACTTGGTCATGCCGCCCAGACTGTAGGCGTTGTTCACCGCATCCGGCCTGGTCAGGCTGATCGGGGTCATCGGGTTGGGGCTGGCGTTGTAGAAGGAATAGCCGGCCAGCGAAGGCGGTGTCCCGCCGTATTGCAACGCCGAAGGACCGGCCAGATAACTCAGGCCCGTGGCGCCCGCCGTGTAATCGCTCTGGGCGTAGTCGAACTTGTACGAAACCTTGAGATCCGGATCGAAGTCGGCATCGACGGCCACGAAGACACCTTCGTTGTTTTCGTCACCGAGGCGACGCGGAGCCGTGTAGACACCCTTCGCGCCGTTGGTAGCAGGACCGAAGTCGACCTGCGTACCCGCGCCCAGATTGCGCGTATCGCCGTCGCGTTCGGAATGCATGTACGAGGCCGTGATAGCGAACGGCCCGATGCGCGGCAGATCGACCCGGGTCTTCGTGCGCAACTGGTTGAAATTGCCAATGGTGGCATCCTGGCGGAAGCCCAGCACGCCGGTCGGCTTGCGGGTGGTGACGCTGATGGCGCCGCCGGTCGCATTGCGACCGAACAGCGTACCTTGCGGACCGCGCAGCACTTCGATGCGCTCAATATCGGCGAAGTCTAGGATCGAGCCGACAACAGACTGAATATAGACGCCGTCGATATAAAGCGAGACACCCTTGTCGGCGCCGATCGCCGAACCATAAGTGTAAATGCCGCGCAGCGAGTATTGCGGCAGCTTGGAGCCACCGGCACCCTCGCGAACGGAGAGGTTGGGAGCAATAGAACTCAGATCGTTGACGTTCTGAATGCGATTGCCTTCGATCGTCGAGGCCGTCACCGCGGTCACGGCTACCGGCACATCCTGCAGGTTCTGCTCGCGGCGCTGTGCGGTAACGACGATTTCCTCGATACCGCCGTGCGAGGCTTGCGCTGACTGATCGTCGGCAGCGGAAGCGCTGTCCTGCGCCATGGCTGGCGCATGAAACAGGCAAGTTGCCATGGCAGTAGTACAAAGAATAGCCTTCAATCTCATCGATTCCCTCCCAAGAGTACGCCTTTGCGGCGACTTTCGATTGAACGCCTTTGCGGCGGACATTCACGTTGCAATGAATGGATTGTTACCTCGATGTTTCGCTGCCGTCAATTGATATACCTGTTTTATCTCGAAAGCGTGACATAATGGCCATACCTGCCTGATCGTATGGCCACTTTCCCTCCGGATTCCGGGAAGAACGCCGCCTGCAGTCGACCCGCACTGCCCCTGCCCGCACCGGAATTCGACATACAAACGGAGCCGCTTCAACACCGGCCGCGCGAATGGTCCGCGGCGGACCTTCCGTACCATGTTCGAACCGGAAAAGCCCCGTTCCATGCCGGATTCTTCCGCTCGATCCGATTGTCCGCGACAGCTGGAAGAGCCCGCCATGCGCGAAGCACCGGCACCGGGATGAACGACTCGGTGGCCGGTGCCGGCGGCAGCGCGACTCGAGTCGACGGCACAACCCGTCAAAGGGCCCCTTGCGACGCGCAGCCGAAGGGCTGGAAGATGATTTGCGCCTGACCGCTCAGCCTTCTTCCGGCCTGTCCGCGGCATCGCCCCGGCACGCCCTGCGCCGACGGGCGCCGTCCAGGGAACGCTATATAAATTACTGATAATCAGCCATTTTATCGGATAGATTGTCGATAGATAGTGCGACGATTTGCCCTGTCTGGGGGTGCGTTCATCCAGAAGCTGCGGCGCCCCGAACACCCGCTGGGCCGCTTACGGTCTTGGCGCATCGCCTTTGTCCGTGTAATGCAGCAATTGATATAACTCTATCATCCAGATTTGGGACGGAGGCCGAAATATGAGCAACACCGAGATCGCCGAGAAGCCGACCGAAAAGACAGCGACACGTCAGGCACTCAATAAGCTGAATGTCGAGGACATCGAGGCATGGCGCCTGATAGTGCCAACAGACAATCCTTCCGCGGACGAACGGAACCTGCAGAAGCAGTTCCCGATGGGCTGGTTCACGGTCTGCTACAGCAGCGAACTGGCGATCGGCGAAGTGAAGCCGGTCCGCTATTTCGGTACCGACCTGGCGGTCTGGCGCGGCGAGGACGGCACGGCCCGCGTGATCGACGCCTATTGCGCGCACTACGGCGCGAACATGGCCGTTGGCGGCAAGGTACACGGAAATCTGCTGGAGTGCCCTTTCCACGCCTGGCGATGGGACGAAACCGGGGCCTGCAAGGATATCCCCTATTCGCGCGTCATTCCGCCCAAGGCGAAGCGCGCCGACTGCGTGCCTGCCTGGTCGACGCGGGAAGTCAACGGCTTCGTGATGGTTTGGCACCACCCCGACCGCATCGCCCCCCTGTGGGAGCCGGCCAGCTTCACGCAGATCGGGCATGAGGACTGGACCGACCTGCAGACCTTCGAATGGAAGACGGCCAACTCGATGGAAAACATGAGCGACAACGCGGTCGACGTCAGCCACTTCAAGTATGTTCACGGCACCCTGAACGTGCCCGATTACGAATTCGAGTTCGACGGCATCATGCGTCGCATAACCGCCCAGATCCAGGTGCAGACATCGAAGGGCGAATTGAAGGGCCAGATCGAATCGATCACGTATGGGCCGGGCCAGGGCTGGGTGCGCTATTCGGGCATATCCGACACGCTGATGGTAACCGGCAGCGCGCCGATCGAACGCGACCTGATGCATTCTCGCTTCGCCTTCACTCAGCCCAAGACGGAGATCGACGGCCCTCGCGCCGGGCTGGCGCGCGCCCTGATAAAGGAGGTTGCGCGGCAGTTCGATCAGGACAAGGTCATCTTCGACCGCCACCACCGCTTCGATCCTCCGCTGGTCTGCCAGGGCGACGGCCCGTTCGCGCGCAATTCGGATTGGTTTTCGCAGTTCTATGCGTCAAGCGGCAAGGCGCCGGACATGTCGGCGACCCCCGACGTCGCGCAGTTCGCGTCCGTCACCGGCTGAGCGGAGACAGGCTATGAACAGGCTCGACCTGAGCGATCCGGCGGATCGCAACCTTCCGCGCATCCTGCAGCTGCAGGCGGAAACCAATGGCGATGGCATCTACCTGGCGCAGGAGGACCGACGCGTGTCCTTCGCGCAGGCCGACGAGATGGTGAACCGCATCGCCAACGGGCTTGCAAGCCAAGGCGTTGCGCGGGGGGATCGGGTGGCGTTCTTTGTCGCCTCCGACATCGAGGTCGTCTATCTTACCCTGGCGGTGAACCGGCTCGGGGCCGTATGGATCCCGGTCAACGGCGAATACAAGGGCGACTGGCTGGCCCAGACGCTGGCGGACAGCGATCCGAAAGTCATTGTCACGGACGGCAAGCTGATCGCCCGCCTCGCCGAGATCAAGGATCGGGTGGCATGCCGCACGATCTACGTGATGGGCGATGATTCCGGCGCCTGGCCGGCCTGGGCGCGGCCATTCGACGAATTGAAGCAGGCAAAGGCCGATGCCTTCGATCACGGCGCGATCCACTACGGCGACGTGAACGCCGTGCTGTGGACATCAGGCACGACGGGCAAGTCCAAGGGCGTGATGCAGAGCCACAATATCTGGATCCGCAGCGCCGAGCTCGGCGGTCGCTCCAGCTATCGCACGCGGCCGGGAGACGTTCACTACAATGTCCTGCCGCTGTACAATACGGCGGCCTGGACCACCGCGTTCTTCCGTTGCCTGGTGGAAGGCATCGCGTGCGCCACCGACCCCAGCTTTTCCGTCACGTCGTTCTGGGATCGCGTCCGGTTCTACGGTGCTACCCATATCTTCACGCTCGGCGCGATGCACATGTACCTGTGGAAGGCCGAACGCCGGGCCGACGATGCGGACAATCCTGCGCGCGACGCCGCCATGACCCCGATGCCCAAGGACCTGCTGCTTCCGTTCTGCGAACGCTTCGGGCTGGAACGCGTGGGCCAGGGTTTCGGGCAAAGCGAGGCTTCGGCAGTGCTGTCGCTGCCGCACGAGCTGGCGGTCACCATGCCGCCGGGCGCACTGGGCCGTCCCAATCCCGATCTCGACCTGCGCCTGATAGACGATTCCGGACAGGATGTTGCAACCGGCCAGACCGGCGAGTTCGCCATCAGGCCCAAGGCCGAGCATATGATGTTCGAGGGCTATTTCGCCAATCCCGAAGCAACTAAGGCCGCCTTCACCGAAGATGGATGGTATCGAATGGGCGATCTTGGCCGCCAGGACGAGGATGGGAACTACTTCTTCGTCGATCGCAAGAAGGACGCGGTCAGGCTTGCCGGGCGGAACATATCGACCATGGAAGTCGAAAGCGTCATCCGCCGCCATCCTGGCGTGACCGATGTGGCCGTCTTCGGCATCCCCTCCGACGAACTGGAAAGCGAAAGCGAACTGGCAGCGCATATCATTCCCGACGCCGGGGCCGATGTGACGCCGGAGGACATAGCCCGGTACATCAATGAGAACGCGCCGTATTTCTTCGTGCCGCGCTACATCGAAATCGTCGCGGACTTCCCGCGCACACCAACCAACAAGGTGCAGAAGTTCAAACTGCGCGAGCGCGGCGTGACGCAGAACACCTGGGATCGCAAGAAAGCCGCCTTCGCGCTCTCGCGAAACTGAACTGCACCCGCGCCGCTCTCGGCGCGGGTGCCTTCGCGCAAGCATGGCCTGTGCGACTTACTACTCCTGGAACTAGGCAGTCGGTTCGCGACATGCCGGCCAAGGCAGTATCTCAAGTGTTGAAGGGTTCGCCCTTCTCCGGCATCGGCCGGGGACGCGAACCCTTCCCATTTCCCGTTATTCCGGCGAAAGAATGTCAGTCCGGATCGGCGATATGCAACACCACCTTACCGACATGATCGTTGCCCCGGAAAATGCCGCTGAACGCTGCCGGCAGGTTTTCGATGCCTTCAATGATGGACTCGCGCGGGGTAATGGCGCCCGCTTCGATCAGCTTGCGCATGGCAACCGTGGCATCGGCCCCGCCCAGTAATTCGCCAAAGAAGGACTGGATCGTCAGCCCCTTAGTGAACAGCAGGCGCATGACCTCGGGCAAGCGATCGGGGCCGGTCTCGTTCCCCACGGCATAGACCGACAGCACACCGCACAGAGCCACTTTCGCGCCGTAGCTGGCATTCTGGAACGCGATCCGGCTCATGTCGCCGCCAACGTTCTCGAAGTAGGCGTTGAACCCTCCGGGGAGGGCAGCAGCCAGTCGATCGGAGAAATCGGCGGCCTTGTAGTCCACGCAGGCATCGAAGCCCAGCTTCTCGACCTCGGCGCACTTGTCGGGACCACCCGCAATGCCCACGACCCGCGCGCCGCGGTGCTTGGCGATCTGGCCGGCCAGAGTTCCGACAGCCCCTGCCGCGGCGGACACGAGCATCGTCTGCCCCGCCTGCACGTTCAGAACCTTGTCGACGCCGGCATAGGCGGTCTGGCCCGGCATCCCCAGCGCACCGACCGCGTAGGACAGCGGAATTTCGCCGAAGTCCAGCTTGGTCGGCCGCACTGCGGGATCCACCACCGCGTATTCACCCCAGTGGGTGCGCCCTTCGATAATGTCGCCGGCGGCAAAATCGGGATGCCGCGATGTCACCACCTGCGATACGGCGCGGCCGAGCGGCATCTCGCCCAGGGCCATTCCGGGCGCTCCGGCAATGGTCGGATCGTCGAATGTCAGGCGGACGTAGGGATCGATCGACTGCCACAGCACCTTGACCAGCAGCTGGCCATCCTTCGGCTCGGGCATCCCGGCATCGACGATCTCGAAATCGTCGGGCCGGGGATCGATATTCGGACGCTTCGCCAGAACTACCTTGCGCATGAGTTTCTTCCTCGGTTCAATTCAGGTGATGTCGACGCGGACCCGGTCCAGCCGGAAGGACTGGATGCGCCAACCCTTGGCCGTCCGCACGTATTCGTCATGGTAATGGCCCCAACCGTGCAATGTTCGAAATGGGGTATTCGTGACACCGTCCAGTGCCCAGATCCGGTCCTCGACGGCCCAGACGCCGCGTGCCCTATCCGCACTCTCCAGTGCGATATCGCCCGGGCCACCCAGGTGAAGCGAGCGCGTAACCCTGAGCGACGCGACGAGATTGGCGACGAAGCCATCTGCATCGCGGGTTTCGCGGATGTCGCCATGGGCCGGAATGACGGCATCGTCGGCGAAGCAGGCCCGCAACCCTTCGGCATCGCGCAGATCGACGCAGTGCCAGTACCGCGCCTTCAGCGAGCGTATTTCGGCGATGGCCAGTGCGCGTTCCCCCTCGTTCATGCCAGGCGCCTTGCGGCATTTTCGACGATGAGCCGGATCGTCGGCCACACATCGTCCTGCCGATAGCCAAGCGTCGCGCGTTCGGCGGGGGCTACGTCATAGTAGATCGTCTTTCCGCGCCCCCGCAGCATGGCGGAATCGGGAATCAGCGGATGGGGTTCGTCCCTCAGTTCAAGCGCCGCCCGATCTCCGGCAGCCTCGAAGAACATACCCAGATAGCGCGCATAGCTCAGGTTGGCGTCGCCGATCAGCCAGGCCTTCCCGTTCTCTCCGCGAACCAGCGCGCCCTCGATCGCATCGGACAGTGTATTGCAGGTGATCACATTGACGCCGCCGGGCGGCGCAACACGGGGAAGGTCCAGCGCGCCCAGCGCCCAGCGGGCCATGGCATCCGCCGAAGGCACGATCAGGCCCGGAACCTCGCCGATGATGAAAGGCGCGTTGAGCACTGCGACATGGAAGTTGTCGTCGGCCAGCTTGCGAGCCCCTTCATCTGCGGCCAGGCGACTGGCGACGTAGGGATCGGTTTCGACCAGTTCAGGTGCCGCCTGCGGATAGAAACTGCCGATCAGGACCGCCCTGCCGACGCCTGCCGCCTTGGCCGCGGCGAAAAAGCGCGGCACGCCCTCTCCATTCGCCTGCGCGTAATGGCTTGCAGCATCTGCCCCCTTGGGAACGTGCCGCGGATCCTGTCCTGCTGCGAAGACCGCCGCATCGAATCCCCGCAGCACCGCCTGAGCATCGGGCGCAAGGTAATCGACAGCCTTCCAGGCAAGCTGCGCCAAAGGACCGCTATCAGGGCGCGTGCGCGAGGCCAGGGTCACGTCGTGGCCAGCCGCGGCCAGGCGCAAAGCCGCATGACCGCCGACCATGCCGTTCCCGCCGATGACGAGAATCTTCATGTCGCAATGCCTTGCAGCAATCCGCGACGGTCCCGGACAGCATTCTCTCGCACGGGTGCGGGAACAAGCCTCGACATCAGCGCGAACGGCCGACCCGGACGGCATGCAGAACGGCGCTGCCCATTTCCGATGGGCAACGCGAACCGCGGCCAGAACTCTGACGTGCAGCTCCAGAATGCTTGATGGCGCTGCCTGCAATGCCTGTTCATTCTGCCTTCTCCCATCCTGGACCATGGAGGTAGCAAACCAATTGACTATCCTCAATGACTATATGATGGTCGACATGCGACTGATACGTCCGATAATTTCTCGCCATGAGGTATCTCAATCATGGCGACGCGACAGAGAGGAACCTTCCGATGGCACGTTACATGATCCTGGCCCTCAACGGCCCAACCCAGGGCGATGCGGCAGAGGCTGCGTTCAATCGCTGGTACGACGAGACACACCTGCCCGAACTGCGCGCAGTTGAAGGGATCGTCTCGGCACGCAGGTTCCGCACCCTGCACGGCAACACGCCTTATCCTTATTTCGCCGCCTACGAAGTCGAGACGGACGATCTGGACGCGTTCATGAAAACCATGATGACTTCGATGGGCCCGTTCCCACCGGAATTCGACAAGGCGAATTCCGGCAACATCGTGGCCATGGAAATCACCCCGGACTGAGGGCGTCGCCGGTACGTTGCGATGACGCGGCGTACCGGCAATTTCCTCATGACCTGACCGGGCGGAAGATGGGCACTTTCATGCCATTGGCATGAGTTACGAATTCCGCCTCGACCTCAAGGCCTGATCGCACCTCGTCAAAAGGGACTCCCGCGATGTTTGAATGGAAGAAGGGGCCTTCCTCCAGTTCGACGACGGCAACCGCATAAGGCGCGTTCTCACCGGTCGCGGCACAGCGTCCGCGCCGCATCACGGTATGCACGTGCACCGTACCCCGTCCGCTCGCAGCCACCCATTCCATTGCGTCAGCGCCGTGCTCGGTGCAGCAGGCAGCAGGCCAATAGGACCGTCCGCACTTGCCGCAACGATGCAGCAGGAACTCACCCCGCTCGCACCCTTCCCAGAAGGGCAGGTCGAGGACGTCGCCGTCCAGCGAATAGACTATGTCTTGCAGTTTCTTCGGATCGATCATGCTGCATTCCCCAGGATCAGGGTTGCGTGCGCCCAGGTGTTCTGGACGCCGCCGTTCAGGCCATGACCGCTGACCAGGGCGATATTCATGCCGTCGAGCTGTCCGGCCCCCGCCTCGCCGCGCAATTGCAGCATGGCCTCCACGATCGGGGTGAAGCCCGCGGTGTAATAGGCTGACAATTGCCCCCCGCCGGTATTGGTGGGGATCGCGCCATCGGGACCCATTCCGCCCTCTGCCACGAACGGGCCGCCCTGCCCGTCCTTGCAGAAACCGTAATGTTCCAGCTGCATCAGCGTGCCGATGGTGAAGGCATCGTAGAACTGTGCGCAATCGATGTCGTCCAGCCCGACCCGGGCCATCTCGAAGGCGCGCGCCTTGGCCGGGCCTATATTGTCGTGATGGGCATAGATCGTCTTGTCGAACCACCGCGCGATATTGTGCCCGGTTCCCGCCCCCAGGACATAGACCGGGCGCGATCGGCATTGTTTCGCCCGCTCGGCCGACATCACCAGCAAGCAAGCGCCGCCGTCGGTGTCACGGGTGCAGTCGTAGCGGCGCAGCGGATCGGCGACCAGCGGCGAGGCCTGATGGTCGTCCAGCGTCAACGGCTTGCCGTATCCCAGCGTACCGGGCCGGTTCACTGCATAGGCGCGCTGCTGCACCGCAACCGCGCCCAGGTGCTCCGACGTCGTTCCGTAAAGGTCGAAATGACGTCGGGCATGCAAGGCGTGCGCGGCAGCCGCTCCGATCAGGCCGTAGAGCGACGGATAGCCGTAACCCAGCGAACCGATATCGCCGAAGGGCTGCCCGCGCAGATAGCCTTCGCTTGGCGCGAAGCCGTAATTGATGGCGACGCATTCCGCCTGTCCCGCCTCGATCATGCCCATCGCCGTCATGATGGCTATGCCCGGCGTGGCTCCGCCGCTTTGCAGCTGCAGCGAAAAATTGGGCGCCAGACCAAGAAAACGCAGGTCCTCGCGTTCCACCCAGCAATGGATGTAACCGTCGACCGCGCTGCGCTCCAACCCGGCATCGTCAAGCGCCAGGGCCAGCGCCTGCGCCCTCAATTCGCGCGATGTCCTGCCCAGACCCCGGCCCTGTTCGGTCAGGCCAAGTCCGGCGATCGCGTAGCGTCCCCGTTGCCCGGTCATAAAGAGCTATCCGTCATGGCCTGCGGGTGTCCGAAGTCATCGCGATAACCCTGCCAATCATGTGCAGGATGGATAAACGTAAAAGGCATCCGGCAATCGTCCTGTGTCTTGTCTGCGCATGTCGGCGATGTCTTGCAATTGCCCGCAATCATCGCCTCGGGGAAACGTACGGGAGCCCCGCCTGCTGCATGCCTTTTGGATGAAGCGCCGCTCCCGGCTCCCGCAATCGTCACGCTGCCATCGTGAGGTTGGTCGCGTTCTGGTAAAGTCGCAGTCCGTCCGGCCCGCGCTCGCGACCAACACCGCTCATGCGGTGACCGCCCGAGGAAGCATAGGCCGAATTGAGACCCCCATTGACGTTGACCGTCCCGGTCTTGAGCCGCTTCGCCACCGCCAGAGCGGCTTTCTTGTCGGCGCCGAATACATAGCCAGACAGACCGAAGGGCGTGTCGTTCGCCATGGCAATCGCATGATCGATGTCGGTGTAACCAATCACGCAGATGACCGGACCGAAGATTTCCTCCTGCGCCGCAGGATTGGCGTTATCGGGAGTATCGAGGACAGTCGCCTCGTAGAAGTAGCCGTCCAGCCCTTCCGGCCGCTTGCCGCCGCAAACCACCTTGGCCCCGGCCTGCGTCGCCAGCTCGACAAATCGCTCGCAGCGCTCGACCTGGGCCCTGCTGATGAGGGGGCCGAGCACCGTATCGTCAGCAGAGGCGGGACCGATCTTGACCGATTCGAACAGCGCTTTCATGCCCTGCATCACCTCGGCCTTTCTTTCCTCCGGCACGAAGATGCGCGTGCCCAGCACGCAACCCTGGCCAGCGTGCGAAAGACAGACGCCCGCCGCAGCTGGAATCACCTTGTCCAGCGCATCTTCCATGAAGATCTGCGCCGACTTTCCGCCAAGCTCGAGCTGGAGGCGCTTCATCGTGTCGGCCCCTTGCTTGGCGACCTGTACACCCACAGCCGTAGAACCGGTGAAGGCCACCATGTCGACACCCGGGTCGGTGGTCAGCAATTGCGCACCTTCGATCCCGCTCTCGATCATCACGTTGAGAACGCCGGCGGGAAGGCCCGCCTCGATCGCCGCCTGCGCGAAGACAAGGCTGGAGATCGGCGTCAACGGGCTTGGCCGCAGGATGACGGCGTTGCCGGTTGCCAGAGCGGGAATGACTTTCCAGATTGCGGTATAGAAGGGGTAGTTATAGGCCGCGATCGCCGCCACCACGCCGACCGGCGAATAGTGCATGACGCTCTGTGCCAGCTGACCCAGCGCAGTCGTGCGTTCCTCGAGCGGAACCGGGTTATCTTCCCATTCGGGCATGGAGCGATAGAGATCGAGCGTGTCGTCGGCCTGCTTCACGCCGACATGGGTCTGGAAATACATGATGCCCGCTGCCGAAGGTGCGGATCCGCCCGGACAGCCCGCCTCTGCGATCAGGGTCTCGCGCATGTCCGGCATGCGTGCACGCAGCGCTGCCACGAAAGGCCGCAGCGCGGCAATGCGCTCGTCTCGCGACAGCGCGGCCCATTCTACTTGCGCGCGACCGGCCGCTGCGATCATTTCGCGGACCTGGTCGATCGACGCCGCCGCGATGCTCTCCACCACGCTGCCGTCCGAGGGATTTTCCACGGTGAAGGCTTCCCCTTCCCCGCGAACGAGCTTGCCGTCAATGAACTGCGATGTCCCACCTGCCAGTTCGATAAGGGGCTTATGGGATTGTGTTGCGGCCATCTTGGAAAGTTCCTCTCGCAAATCGCATGTTCTTAATTGAGATACATGAATTGCCGATGCAAAATCAAGCGCGTTGGCGCCGACGCGCTGCGATTTTTCGCGTCGCCCCCGAAGGCGGCGCAGCCCACGGCGCACGGAGCCGGCATCAATCCTTCAGCCCGCTCGCTGCATTGTCGGCTTCCGCGAACTACGGGCGCGGCTTGACGGTCGCGACGTCGGTAACGACGCCCATGTTCGTCCACTTGTCGTCGGGCGAAAGGCGGAACGGTCCACCGACCAGACCGCCACCGTCAACCACGACCGACGATCCCGTCACCCACGACGAAAGCTCGGTCGCGAGGAACACCGCGACACCCGCGTGATCGCGCGGCACGCCGAAGCGGCCCATCGGGATCGTTCGATCCGCTTCATGGCGCAATGCGGGGTCCAGCACCTTGTCCAGAGGCACCTGCTCGGTATCGGTCGTCTCGGGCGCAAGCGTGTTCACCCGGATCCCGTCCGGCGCCAGCTGCAATGCCAGCGCGCGGGTGAAGCCGGTCACGGCGTGCTTGAAGGCCGTGTAGGGCACATTGCCCGGGAAGGAGCGGAAACCCTCGATCGAAGAGACGTTGATGATCGAAGCCACGCGCCGCGACTTGCGAAGACCCGGTATCATCGCCCGCGTCACCACGAACATGTGACGCAGATTGATGTCGTAGAGCCGGTCCCAGTCTTCTTCCGCGGTATCTTCAAACGGCGCGGACATGCGCAGATGATGCCCCACGTTGTTGACCAGCACGTCGAGACGACCGCCCGAGGCGTCCACCGCAGACTGCAGCTTCACCATATCCCCGGTCCTGCGGACGTCGCATTCCACTACCGACACGGCACTGCCGAATTCGCGTTCAAGGTCGGTGCAATGGTCCGCATTGATTTCGGCGACGATCACATGGGCGCCCAGTTCGACGAAAGCGGTGACTATCCCGCGCCCGATCCCCGCGCCGCCACCTGTGACCAGCGCGACATCGCCTTCCATCGTTATATGCATATGACTTCCTCTTCCGATCTTTTCTTCTTTCTGCGCGCGGCTAGCCGCGGGGCGCCATGCGCAGTTCGTTGCCGCCGTCCACGGCGAAGCTCTGCCCGGTGACCCACTGCGATTCAGGCCCGGCAAGATAGCGCACGGCCTGCGCCACTTCGTCAGGGATGCCGGTCCGTCCGAGCGGGATTTGAGGAAGGAACCCCTCGACATAGCCCGGGCGCGCGAACGCGGCCTCAAGGCCGTCGGTACGGGTAAGCCCGGGCCTCACGCAATTGACCCGGACCCCGCGCGGCCCCAGTTCGTCCGCCGCAGCGCGCACGAACTGCTCCAGACCCGCCTTCGCGGCGCAGTAGGATGCCAGGTTAGGAAAGGTCAGCTTCGCAGCCGTGGAAGAAATGCACACGATCGAGCCTCCGTTCCCCATGTGCACCAGCCCTTCCTGGACACCCACAAGGGCAGACCCCACGTTGAGCCGGTAATCGTTCACGAAAGCATCGGCATCGATCGCGCCGACCGGCCCGAAACCCGATGCGCCGCCCACTACCAGCACGGCGCCGCCGACCGAGCCCAGCTCCGCCACGGTTCGGTAGGCTGCCGCCACGTCGTCCTTTCGGCTGGCATCGCCGACATGACAGACCACCGCTGCCCCGGGACAGGCAGCCCGCAGCGAGTTGCGCGCCAGTTGCAGCTTTTCGTGCGTGCGCCCCATCAGCACAACGGCCGCGCCATCGCGCACCAGCAGGTGCGCACTGGCCTTGCCGAATCCGCCCGCACCGCCGGTGACGAGAAAAGCGCGCCCCGAAAGATCTCCGATCACTGTCATCGCAAGCAGACTTGCCCCATCACAGAAGCCTTGGCAATAGAGGTATCTTTATATATATTGTAGCGAAGGATTCGTCCTGAGTGCACTTGCTGAGCCTTTACCGCTGCAAACTGGCCTTCAGATGCCAGTTCGAGTGGCAAGCACGTGCCCTGGAGATTATTGCCCGGCTCGCCGCGTTCGGGTATAAAGGTATACGATTTTAGATAATCCACGTTTCGAGAGAGGTTTGTCCCGCATGTTCCTGAAAAACGTCTGGTATGTTGCCGGTCCTTCGTCCGATTTCGGAGAGGACGTTGTCAGCAGGCGAATCTGCGACAGGCCGGTGGCTTTCTATCGCAAGTCGGACGGCTCTATCGCGGCACTGCACGATCGCTGCCCGCACCGCTTCGTCCCCTTGTCGATGGGGCAGCGGGAAGACGATTCGCTGCGCTGCGGCTATCACGGCCTGCGCTTCGGGCCCGACGGCGTGTGCGACGACAAGCCTGCCGGCGATCAGGAGAATCCTGCCAAGATCTGCACGCAGCATTTTGCGGTCGAGGAACGCTATGGCTACGCGTGGATATGGATGGGAGAGGCGGAGAATGCCAAGCCTGCGATGATCCCCGATTTCAGCTTCATCACCAGCGGCGAATTCAAGTGCGAAGCCGGCTACCTGAAGGTGCAGGGCCATCACGAGCTGATCACCGACAACCTGCTCGACCTCAGCCACGTGAACTACCTGCATCCGCAAATCTCGGGCGGCAGTCACTGGAGCGAATGGGACAACCGGGTCGAAGTTGACGGCAACACCGTCTGGTCGCGCCTTTCACGCCCCAACCAGAAGCCCGGTGCCTTTCAGAAGATGCTCTGGGGATCGGACAGCGAACGCGGCGACGGTCGCGGCGACGTGCGCTGGGACGCGCCCAGCGTGCTCTATGCCAATACCGCAATCACCGAAGTGGGCGCCGACATCGAGACGAGCGGTTTCCACACGCCTTCGGCCCACTTCCTGACGCCGGAAACCGCAACGTCTACCCATTATTTCTGGGTTACCGGACGCAACATGGCGAAGGACGACGAAAAGGTTTCCGCCATGATGGAAAAGGGCGTGGGCGAGGTCTTCGAAACGCAGGACGGACCGATGGTCGAGGCAGAGCAGGAAGCGATGGGCAACAGCACCGATTTCCTGGCTCACAAGCCCCTGATACTCAAGGCCGATGCAGCCGGCATTCGCGCACGCCGCATTTTGCGGAAGCTGATTCGCGATGAGCAGGAAACAGAGGGCAGCACCGCGGTTCAGGAAGTTGTAGAGTAAGAGCGAGGCGCCGTCCCGGGCGCAGCCTGGCTGTCCCTCGATTGCAGAGATCGACACCGACATGATCGGTGCGCCCGACTCGTTTCCTGCGTGGCCCACAAGGCCAACCATGTCGAATGCACCTGAAGTAACGAGGAAATGAGTGACGGGGATATGAGTGACGAGGGCACGAGGGACACCGACCTGGATCGGCAAGCGGCCATCGCGGCAAAGCTCAAGCTCGCGATGAGGAGGCTTCCCGGTCCCGTGTCGCTCATCACCACGTGCGAACCGGGCGGTGGAGAGCCCGCGGGCATGGTCGCCTCGGCGGTCATCCCGGTCAGCATGGAACCGCCATCCATGCTGGTGGCAATCAATCAGTCCACCGCAACGCATGGCGTCGTTTCGCGCTCGCAACGCTTCTGCATCAACCTGCTGGGAACCGAGCAGACGAATTTCGTCGGGCTCTTCGCAAACCACACCATGCGCGACCGCCGGTTCGAGGGCGAACAATGGGGCTATGCCGAGGGTGTGCCTTTCCTGAAGGGTGCCTGTTCGAACATCTTCTGCAGGGTCAGCGAGAAGCTCGCCTTCGGCACGCATGAACTCTTCGTCGGCGAAGTCGAGGAAGTGACCGGCGCCGATACCGGCCAGGGCGAGCCGCTCGGCTGGATCGAAGGTGATTTCGCCCGCCTCGGCAGGCTGGCCTGATCGCGTGCCTCCCTTGTCGGCACGGCCCCGAGGGAGCGCCCCGGCCGCGTGACCCCGCAAGGGGCTGCTGCGATTGCGGAGGGGCAATGAGGCCTATGGCAATAACTCGAATAGTGGGAGACTGAACATGGCGCGTTACCTGCTGCTTGCCCTCAACGGCCCGACATCTGGCGAGGGCGACGAGGAAACCTACAACGAATGGTACCGCACGACGCACCTGCCGGACCTTCTCGCACTTGACGGGATCGAGACGGCGGAGCGCTTCGAGGTGGTGATGAGCAACACGCAATGGCCCTATGTCGCCGCCTACACGATTGAAACCGACGACATCGACACCCTGCTCCAGGACATGACCGACAAGCCCCGGCCCTTCAGCCCGACGTTCGACCGTTCGAAATCGGCGTTCATCCTCGCCAGGAAACTCAAAGACTGAGCATGATGGCGCGCTTCGTCATCGGGGCTGCTAGAAACCTTCCGCTGCGCCGTTATCGGCACCCGCACAGCTCACTTCAATCCAAACACGACATCGATTCAAACACGTCAGGGGAACACAATGAGTCGGAATACACTGGCAGGCCGCCGCATCGTGGTGACCGGCGCATCATCGGGAATGGGCGCAGGCGTAGCCGAACTTTTCGCGCAGGAAGGCGCGCGCCTGCTGCTGCTCGACATCGCTGAAGATGCATTGGAGGGCGTGGCCGAACGCACCGGCCAGGTTCATCGCGTGTGCGATGTATCGAACGACGATCAGGTTCGCCGCGCGATCGACAGTGGAGCCGAGGAGCTGGGCGGCCTGGACGGCCTCGTCAACGTGGCCGGCGTCCTCGTGCCCAAGCCCGTGCGCCAGACCGACTTCGCGGATTTCTCCAGACTCGTGGGCGTGAACCTCGGCGGCCCCTTCCTGACCTGCCGCCATGCGCTGCCCCATCTCGAACAGGCGCAGGAAGCGACCATCGTCAATGTTTCCTCGCTGTCCGGCATCAAGTCGCAACCGGGCATGGCGGTCTATACGGCAACGAAGGCTGGGCTGGTTGCCTTCACCGAAGCCTTGTCGGGCGAATTGCCCGCGAATGTTCGCGCCAATGCAATCTGTCCCGGCGTCATCCGCACACCGATGACCGATTTCATGTTCACAGACGAGGCGGCAGAGCAAAGGGCCGCCAGCACGATCGCCGTTCGCCGCCTGGGAACGCCGGAAGACGTCGCACAAGCGTGCCTCTATCTCAGCACCCCGGCTTCGGGTTTCGTCAGCGGAGCGACCCTTTCGGTGAGCGGCGGGCACTTCCGCTGAAAGAGGCCTGAATGCCGGTTCCGGCCTAGAGCCGCATGGTCGATCCGCCATCGATGGCGATAACCTGCCCGCTGATGGTGGCTCCCTCGTCGCTCATCAGCATGGCCGACATCGCGGCGACATCTTCGGGCCGCGTCACGCGCGTCTTGCACACCTGTCCGGCCAGTGCGCGTTCGGCAAAATCCGGCCGCGCATTGGCCAGCAGCCTTTCATGCAGCACCATGCCGCACTGGATGACATTGGCCCGCACCCCTTGCGCGCCGTAGCGATAGGCAATGTGGCGCATCAAGACATTGCCCGCCGCCTTGCTCATGCCATAGCCGAACCCGCTCTTGTCCGGTTTCGCCGCCGCGCCCGACCCGGTGATCAGCATCGTGCCGCCACCCCGATCGAGCAGAAGCGGCACGGCGGCACGCGCACACAGAAAAGTACCGCGGATATTCGTATCGCCTTGCCGGTCGAATGCATCGACGGAAAGGGTCAGCAAGTCCTGGTCCGGATGCGCCGCGCTGAAATCCGCGAAGTTCAGGTGTGCCCCGTCGAGCCCGCCCCACATCTCCCTTGCCCAGCCAAAGAACGCGGCGACCGAATCTTCATCGGCTGCATTGACCGACATCGCAGAACAATTCGACCCGGCCCGTTGCGCCCCAGCACGCGCAGCGGCGCTGTCGCGATCGCCCAGCAGGACATCGGCACCTTCCGACACGAAGCGTTGCGCCAGGGCATCGCCGATGCCGCCAGCCCCGATAATCGCAATCGCCTTGCCCGCCAGTCGTTTCATCCATCCGCTCCTTGCCTTCTCGTCCACGACATGTGAAACAGATACCTTAATTAGTCCAGCGGGAGAGGTCATGGACGACGCTACAGCACTCGAAAGGCGCGTGGCACTGGTAACCGGCGCCAGCCGCGGGATCGGCGCCGCCATAGCGCAACGGCTCGCTGCGGCCGGCGCGACCGTGGTCTGCGCGGCGCGAACCGTCCGCGGCGCTCCGGGAATGCAAGGCTGCGTGAACGAGACCGTCGCCGCGATCGAATGCGCCGGCGGCAGGGCAATCGCCCTCCCCTGCGACGTCGAGGATGCCGCAAGCCGGGCCGAACTGATCGAGCGGGTCAAGGCCCGATGTGGGCGGCTGGACATCCTGGTCAACAATGCCGGCACTTCCGTCCTGCAAACCGTGCAGGACATGGAAATGGAGACCTGCCGGTCGCAGGCGGAACAATACCTTTTCGGGCCGCTCGACCTTTCCCTGCGGGCAGCCGACGTGATGCGAGCGCAAGGCGAAGGCTGGATCGTCAATATCGGATCGTCCAGTGCGGTCCCCGTTGACGTGGCGCAGGCGCTGGAAAGCGGGGCGGGAGCGACCCTGCCTTTCTACGGGGCGGTGAAGGCCGCGGTCCATCGCCTGTCGCAAGGTCTCGCCATCGGCCTCGCAGCCGACAATATCGCCGTCAACGTCGCGGCGCCGGTGGCCGTGATCGACACGCCCGGCGTGAGGGCGCAGGGCATCCTCACCCCGCAAGTGGCAAAGTACCTGGAAAAGGTGGAGCACATCGCCGAAGCCGCCCTTTCTCTGGTGGAGCGCCCCCCGCGGGAATGCACCGGCAAGCTCGCCTGGTCGTACAAATGGCTCGACGAGATCGGTCGCGACACGCGCTCGCTAGACGGGCGAGAGATCATCGTGGCGCGGGCCTGAAGTATGGATGGCCCGATTTTCATCACCGATACGCTGTGTGTCGAGGGTGCCCGCGCCGAGGAAGTTCGGGACCGTTATCTTGATGACTATGCGCCGACCGCGCAGGCGCGCGGCATGACGCTGGAGAGCACCACCCTTTGTCCTCCGGTACTGCTCGACAAGGGAACCAATGCGCTGATTTTCGAATGGAGCGTGCCGGACCTTGCCGGTTGGTGGCGAATGCGCCTTGGCGGGGCTGGCGACGAGCGCGTGACGCAATTCTGGTCCGGGATCGCCCCGCTGATCGTCGATCGCAGCCGCACCTTGCGCGTTCCTTTCGAAGGCGGGCAGCAAGGCAATGTTTAAGCAGCTCGCACTCGTCACGTTCGACGCTTCGAGCGTTGCGCAAACCGGACGGCGGGTTCTGGAAGAGCTGTCCCTGCGCACGGGCGCGATGCGCCATGCCGTCCGCGCGGTGGTGCATGGCGCCAATGCAGGGCATTTCGCATGGCACCTGGATTACCCGGACAGGGACAGTTGGGCTGCAAGCGGCTCTGAGCGCCTGACGCAGGAACTTGCTCGGGAATCGAGCGTCGCGAACATCGACGCCATCGCGTACCAGCCCGAACTGGTATGCCTGCGCGATCCCGCTCTGGCGAACGGCATTCACCGCACCTTGCTGGTAAGCGTGGACGACGGCACGCCGCCGCTAACGGAGCAGCAATTCCTCTCCGAACTGCGCGCCATGCCGGACTATATCGTGGAAATCCGCAATGCGGCCACGGGCACGGCTGCTTGGTCCATGGGGCGTCGCCGCTGGACGCATATATGGGAGCAGGACTTTGCCTGCCTCGACCACCTGAACAGCGCCTATATGCGCCACCCTTATCACTGGGGCCATGTCGACCGTTGGTTCGATGCGGAAATGCCCTGCCGCATCGTCCATCCCGACTTGTGCCACAGCGCCAGCGAAGCGCCCGGCAGCACCATCGCAAGTTACGCATTGCCCTGACGGACGACTTCTCGGCAATAAAGGCGCGGCCACCGAAGTCGCCGCGCCTTCCTCTCCCTGACTTGCGTATTCGCTATGCGCTGGCCGCCCGCTAGCCGCGGCAGCACTCGTTCGAAAAATCCCAGCCGTGCCCCGGCCCCATGACGAAGCCCAGATCCCGGGCAATGTCCTCGAGCTGCCAATCGAGGTAGTTCTCCCATTCGACCAGGATCAGCGGCTTGTTGATCGCCCGCCCCGCCGCAATTCCGCGTTCCATCGCTTCCAGAGTGACATCGGTGCCTTCCGGATAGTTGAAGGCCGTACGGGCATAGCTGGCGCTGGAAACGAAAATGTTGGGTTGCGACAGGAAATGGGCCAGCTTCGGATTGAAGTGCTTGGCGTTGCAGGTGACATTCATGATCGATAGCGCCAGCTCACCCGCGAGGTTCGGATGGAACCCGGTGGCGATATGCTGCACATCGTGGCAATCGCCGAAGCGCTTGATCAGGTATTGCAGGTCGTTCTGGTCATCGGCGCCCTTGTTCACGAAGGCAAGGTCATACCCCGTCCTGTCGATGAAGGCGCGGATCGCCGCGCCCAGCGTTCCCGCGCCGTAGTCCTGCAGATCGTCCGCCCGGTATTCATGCCGAGGGCGCCGCTCCAGAAAGTCCGCCAGCGCCGGATTCGATGCCTTCTCGATCTCGAGACCTTCCATCGCCGTACGGTAATCGGCAACGTCCGCCAGACCGCGCGACATGTCGGGAATGTCATAAGTCACGGCCACGTCGTCCCCGTGCCGGCGCAGCGCCATGCGCGTGAAGGCATGCACGAAAAGCGGACTGTTGAGATAGGGCGAGGTGCTCATCGGGATGGATCCCGCCACCGGATGCTTGTCGCCGCGCATGTAGGCGGTTTCTTCCGCAGTCATCCCCATCTTTTGCTGCATTCGCGTTTCGTTCGCTCCCGCCTTGTCCTGCGGCAGGGATTTGTCCTGTGCCTTTGTCGCCATCGTTTCTCTCCTCGATCGCCTTTGTTGCGGCCCTTATTCGGCCGCTTCGGCGAAAGCCTCGTTGGTCTGGTATCCGGCGATGCGGCCCGGATAGGCGCCAGTGAAGAACCCGCCGTCGAAGATCGGTTCGCCGTTGGCGATGGTCATGCGCATGGGCGCGGGTTCGCGCGTATAGCGATAACCCCTGCCCCCCGATCCGTCGGGTACGTCGAATTCCTTGATCATCGGGCGGCGCTCGACCTCGTCGATGTGCCAGATCGCGATGTCGGCATTGCGCCCTTCCTCGATCACGCCGCGATCGTCGAGGCCGAAGAAGGCGGCCAGCTTGCCGGTGATGTTGTGGATCGCCAGCTCGATCGGGATCTTCTTTTCGCGCACGACATATTTCTTGATCATGTCGATATGATCGCCAATGCCGCACAGCATCTGTGCGTGGGCTCCTGAATCGGACAGATTGCCAACCGCGTTGGGATCATGGAACAGACCCACCATCTGATCTTCCGACGCCTTTATCATGTCGTAGCCCAGGGTGGAGCCAAGGCCGTTGTCGAGGATCCAGTCCGCCAGGATGTCCGAGGGGTGCTTGCCGGCGGGTGCGGCGTCGATCACGTCCCGGAAGGTGACGTCCGAGCCGTAAGGACCGACCTTGAATTGGCTGTCGCGCATGATGACGACTTCGGGACGGCGGAACATCGCCTGCTCGTATGCCTGGTCCCAGCTCGCCCGGGCCTTCTCGCGCCAGGTCTCGTCCTGCAGCATGGCCAGCTTGCGGTTCTGGTTCATTTCCGAAGCGAATTCCGCCCAGACGAGGATGTTGCTCTGCGCGAAGGTAAGCGAACTGTTGAAGTTGATCTGCGTGGCCGGGGGCACGTGCGTCCAGCCGGTATAGAGCGGATAGCCTTTTGCCTTGTACTCCTCGTGTCGTTCAACCAGTTCGCCGACGCGCGCCATCTGGTATGACAGGGTGGGCACCCCGCCCCACTGGCTCTTGAACTTGCGATCCTTCAGCAACGGGACCATGCGCTCCATGTCCTGCACGCCGGTGAAGCGCTGGAATACGCCGATGATGAACTGGAAGGTCTTGCCGGGAAATTCCTCCAGCACGTCGAACAGCGCTTCGAATTCCTTGTCCTGCGCCAACAGCGAGGGCACCGGATTGCCCTCGTCGTCATAATCGAGAAGATTGCTGGAAAAGCCGATCGTTCCAGCGGACAGGGCCTCGCGCAGCATGTCCTGCATCGTGGCGATCTCCTCGTCGGTGGCGGCGCGCTTCGCCCCGTCCATTCCCATTGCAGCGAGGCGCAGCGACTGGTGCCCGCAGAAGAATTCGAAGTTCACCGGCACCTTCAGATGGCGCTGCATGGATTCGCGATATTCCCCCCAGGTCTGCCAGTCCCATGGCAGTTCGGAATGAAACGGGCTGAGCGGGATGTCCTCGAAGAAGGAGAAGATCTTGATCATCGCGTTCTTCGCATCTTCCGAACGCGGCACAGGCGCTGCCGCAAATCCGCAGTTGCCGTTTATCGTGGTCGTGATGCCGTAACCGGGAAGCGGAAACATGTTGGGCATCCACCACATCGGCGCGTCGTAATGGTTGTGCGTCTCGATGAAGCCGGGGGTTACGTAGCATCCTTCGGCATCGACCACCCGCTCGGCGCCTTGCCGTTCGAGGGAGTCGCCGATCCCGACGATCTTGCCGTTGGCAATGCGCACGTCGGCCTTGCGCGGGGGATTGTTCGCGCCATCGACCACGGTGCCGTTCTTGATAAGAATGTTGTACATGGCAGACCTCTCCGATTAGAGGCAGGAGCTAGCGTCCTGCTCGAATTTCGCGAAAGCGCAAGTCGGCACCGCCTATCGGCTGAGAGGGCTTGCCAACGCGTTCGCTTTCAACGCCCCACATTATCGGAGAGGTCTCCGCTTAGGTCAATAGAGATATATGAGTTCCACGCCTTCCCCGCTGCGATCCGACGCACAAGCCAATCGTCAGCGCATCCTCGATGTTGCCCGGCGCGCCCTGACCGCAAACCCCGATGCATCGCTCAATTCCATCGCCAAAGCCGCGCAGGTCGGCGCGGGCACGCTCTACCGCCACTTCCCGACGCGCGAGGCGCTGGTCGTCGCGGTGAATCAGGCGGAAGTGAACAAGCTGATCGATCTCGCCCACGAACTCAGCCTCGCCCATCCGGCTACCGAGGCGTTCCGCCAGTGGTGCACGCGCCTGATCGATTATGTGGTGGGCCAGCGCGGCTTTGCAGAGACGCTCAGGGCCGCTCTTTCATTGGCGGAGCAGGAAGAAGCCTATCGCCCGGTGCGCGAGGCAATCGAGCACCTTCTCGACGCCGGAGCCCGACAGGACGCTTTCCGCCGCGACTACGATTCAGGCGATATGCAATTGCTGCTCAGCTTCATCTGGCAGATCCGCACCAAGGAGGGTGAAGCCCGCGCGAGGCGGCTGATCGAGCTGATTATCGACGGACTGTCCCGCCTGCCGGACGACAACGCCCCTCTCGGGGAGTGATGTCGCCAAGGCAGGTTTCAGGGTCAGGGTCAGCGTAGGGGTCAGGGTCAAGGTCCGCCCCCGGCCCCCGGGCTCAGACACCCAGCAAGCCCAGGCTATCGTGGTCGGCCGCCGCGGTTCCCAGCCTCTGGACGAAGCGGTGCACGATGGCCGGTTCCACACGGCGCGTGATTCCCCATAGCAGCAAGCCGTAGGGGAAAGCGGCGCGATAGGCCGCGAAGGCAGCCTCGAAGTCCAGCGGCTCGCCGCCGTGCTGCGCCAGCCGGTCGCAGTAGTGGCGCAGCAGGTCGCGCTCATGCTCGCGTCGGTCGGCGATCTCCAATGCCGCGGCGATGTGGTAGGCCACATCGAGCGACCAGTGCCCGCGCTGCAGCACCTGCCAGTCGATCAGGCCAATGCCTTCCGGGCCTTCGAAGACATTGCCTGCATGACAATCGCCGTGGATGAAGCCCAGAGGCAGATCTGCCTCGCGGTCGGACAGGGCGCGCAGGGCGTCGAAGATCGCCGTCCCGTCACGCAGCCGGTCGGGCAGGCCTTCCGCGCGACCGTCCGCCATCAGCGCGCCAAGGGCTTCAGGAGGCATGATCGATCCGTCGGCAAACTGGGCGAGCTTGGAGCGCACCCACGGCTGCGCTGCAGGATCGGCGTTCCATGTGCCGCCGTGAAGCCGGGCCAGCTGGTCGAGGCTGCCGCGCATCTGCTCAACCGAATAGGGCGAGATCGCGGAGAGGAAGGTGACACCTTGCGGCACCAGATCCTCCATGATGATATGCCCGGCCCCGGTCTTCCCGTCATAGCCGGCATAGAAGCAGCGCGGTACGCGAACCGATAGCCGGCTGGCGATATCGCGATAGAAAAAGGCTTCCGCCTGCTGCGCTCCGGACTTGAGCCAGGTCGAGAGTTCGGGGTCGAACACGCCCTTCAGGCACACCTGCTCTGGAAGATCGCCGCGATCTCCCTCGGTCTCCACGCGCATACGGATCTTGAGCGCCGAGGGGCCCTTGGATTCGAGGATTTCGCGGCCGGTCAGCCTGACCGGGCGGCCGAGCCCCTGGCTCAAGGCCACGGAAAGCCACTCCAAAGAGGTGCATTTATCTGCATCGAGCGGAGCAGGTGAAAAGGACAAGGGTAATCTCCCGTAGGTTTTGCTGCCGAGCGGACGCGCCGACACTTGACTCATTGAGATACATCTTTCACAATCCTACACAAGAATTCAATATTGTGAATTTTGGAGAGTGCCGTGAACGAAGTTTCAGATCTGAAGCGCGAATCCCAGGCCGCTGGCGGCCCCGACATTTCGCAGCCCATCGACTACAAGGTCATCTGCGCCGACAGCCATGTGAATCCGCCCCACGATTTCTGGGAGCACTACATGGACAAGAAATGGGCCGACAAGCTCCCGAAGATCGAGCATGGCGAAGACGCCGACTACATCGTGTTCGAAGGGCGGCGCAAGAAGCTGAACCTGCTCGGCGGCGGCGGCGCTGCGGGCAACAAGGACTTCAAGGCCGAAGGCCGCCGAGCCGACATGCTTGCCGGCGGCTGGATGCCCCACACCCGGCTTGAGGATATGGATTCCGACGGCATCGACGCCGCGGTCCTGTTCGGCGGCGGACCGCTCGGTTCGTCGGATGTCGACCTCTATATCGAAAGCTTCGGCGCCTATAACCGCTGGCTCTCGGACTTCTGCAAGACCGATCCGCGCCGCCTGATTGGCGTTGGTTATATTCCCCTGCGCGATACGCAGGAATCGATCCGCATGATGACCGAGGCCAAGGCACTGGGCTTCAATGCGGTCAACATCCCCGCCTTCCCGCAAGCCAAGGCCGCCAACAAGACGAGCGGCGATACCGGCGCAATCGCGGCGATGGGCGCGCAGGCTGCCGCGCTGACCGGCGACCCGTTCGGCGATCGCGGACTGGCCGACCCGGAATTCGACGATTTCTGGGCCGCTGCCGTGGACCTGGACATGACGCTGACCATTCACCTGGGCGCGCGCATCGCCCGCTTCGGTGACAAGAAGCACTTCCTGCCAGACCTGCTCATGACCAAGTACTCAATGGCGGAACCCATCGCAGTCATGATCTACGGCGGCGTCTTCGACCGCTTCCCGAAGCTGCGCTACACCACGGTCGAATCGGGCGTGGGCTGGTTCGCGCACGCCGCCGAATACATGGATCGCACCTGGGAAAAGCAGAAAGGCTGGATCGGCAGCCCGCTGAAGGAAAGGCCGAGCTTCTACATGGACCAGAACATCTACGGATCGTTCATCAACGACCGTGCAGGCATCCTGATGCGCGACCTGCCGGGCGCGAAGAACATCATGTGGTCTTCCGACTATCCGCACTCGGAAACCACCTTCCCGCATTCCGCAGACGTCATCGCCCGGGATTTCGTGGGCGTGCCTGAAGAAGACAAGAAGATGATCATCTGCGACCGCGCCAAGGCACTGTTCAAGATCGGCGCTTAACCGCTCGCACGCGAGGTTCAGATGACAGACAACCAGGCGGACTACGAACTCCGTAACCCAGCCTTCCGCAAGACCGACGTAGCAGCGCGCGTCGGTCGCGACATGGAAACCGTCGCCCGTCAGCTGGAGGCGATCGTCTCCGGGCAGTTGGCGGGCGGTCAGCCCGTCACCATCGAAAACCTGAAGCTGCCCGTCGGTGCAGGATCCTCCAACGAGACGATCCTGTTCGACGCGCGGTGGCAGGCCGATGGCAGCGATGTCGGTCGCGGTCTGGTGCTCCGCATCGGTCCGGCCGATTTCCAGCTGTTCATGGATCCGCGGATGCATGACCAGTACCGGCTGCTCAAGGCCCTGCACGCGCATGGCCGCGTCAAGGTGGCCGAGCCCTTCGTGTATGACGACAGCGGCAAGCCGTTCGGCCAACCCTACATGATCATGGAAAAGCTGCACGGGCGCGTACCGGTCAGCTTTCCGCCCTACAACTCGGCCGGAATGCTGTTCGACGCCACCGTCGCCGAGCGTCGCCGGGCATGGGAAACGGCCGTTGACCAGCTGGCACAGGTCGCGCTCACGCCGCTCGACAAGGTCGCCTTCCTGGCCGAAACCGACGGGGATGGCAGCTTCGAAGAGCACATCGAGTGGTGGCACCGCATGGGCCGCTGGGCCAAGGTCGATCACCTTCCGGCCATTGCCGACTTGCGCGAATGGCTCGATGCCAACCGTCCGGCAAATCCCCCGGCGGGCCTGTCATGGGGCGATGCGCGCATCGGCAACATGATGTTCGGCGACGACTTCACCTGCACCGGCGTGATGGATTGGGAACAGATGAGCCTCGGCGGCGCGCTGGTCGACATGGGCTGGTGGCTCTGGTTCGACCGTTTCCATTCGGACACGCTCGGCTTCACCCGTCTTGAAGGACTGGGCGATCGCGCCGAAACGCTCGATCGGTGGAGCGCGATCACCGGTATCGAAGTCTCCGACATCGAATGGTACGAGCTTTTCGCCGGTTACAAGGTCGCATTGATCACCGCGCGCAAGGCCGCGCTGGAAGGCAACAATGCCCCCGGCAACAACGGCAACAACAACATCGCCACGCAGCAGAATGCGACGATCCGCGGCCTCGGCACGCCCCAGGACATCCTGGTTCCGCTTGAAGTCTGATGGTCGACAGCTTTCTAAAGCTTGCGGACAATAACGATGGAGACACTCCGCTGCGCGGTTCACCCGCCGCGCAGCGGACCGTGGCGATCCTCGATTTCTTTGCCGATCATCCCCGAGAAAGCTTCACCCTGACCGAAGTGGCCCGCGCCCTGCGGATCAGCACGGCGACCTGCCTCAATTTCCTGTCCACGCTGGTTTCCGCCAATTACCTGTCGCGCGACAGCAGCAAGCGCTATGCGCTGGGTCCGGCGCTGGGGAGGCTGGCCGACGCGGCCGCACAGCGCGGCGGCCCCTTGCAGCTGGCCAAGTCGGTCATGCGCGAACTGGCTGACCGCTACGACGTGATCTGTTCGGCGATCTTTCCCGAAGCAGGCGAAGCGGTGGTGCGCGAACGCGCATCCTCGCTATCGCACCTGGGCTGGGCGGCACAACTGGGCAAACGCTTTCCGCTCTCCCCGCCTTTCGGCACCGTCTTCTTTGCGTGGAACACACCGCGCGAGATCGAGCGCTGGCTGGCCTCAACCGCCGACCGGCGGGAAGCCATCGATCCCGAACGCATTCACGCCAGCCTGGCTTTCGCGCGTAAGGTCGGCTTTGCCACCGGCCTGCGGACCGAGCGCCTGAAGGACCAGGCGCACGCCCAATCGCTTACCTATCGCGCGGACAAGACCGATTACCTCGTGACCGAACTCGACGAGGCGAAGACCTACGATCTGGCTTTCGCATCGGCTCCGATCTTCGACGAAACGGGCCAGGTCGCCTTTGCGCTGGCAGTGATGGGCTTCACCAAGCGGCTCACGGGAGCGCAGATCCTGGAAATCGGCGACCAGCTCCGGCGTGCATGCGACCAGGTTACCAAGGCATCCGGCGGCCAGCCGGTGACGCCGTGACACGACACGATTGAAGCTAGAGAGGATTTCGATGCAAGACCTTCTGAAAGACAAATGCGTGGTCATCACCGGAGCGGGCGCGGGCGTTGGGCGTGCCGCAACCATGCTGTTCGGTGCCGAAGGGGCGCGGATCGTGGTGGCCGATATCGACGTCAAGGGTGCCGAAGACACCGTCGCGATGGCAAAGGACAAGGGCATCGAGGCAGTCGCGATCGCCTGCGACGTCACCAAGCATGAAGATGTGGAAGCGGCGATCGCCCTGGCGGTGAGCGAATTCGGTCGGCTGGATGTGATGTACAACAACGCCGGCGTTGCCACGAAGGCCAATGCAGACGGCCAGGCCAGTTCGTTCATGGATGGCTCCTTCGACGAACTGATGCGAATCATGGCCATCAACGCGGGCGGGGTTGCGAACGGCTGCAGGGCGGCCATCGCACAGTTCCGCAAGCAAGGCGGTGGCGGGGTGATCGTCAACACGTCATCGCTGGCCGGGATCACCGCTTTCGGCGGACCGGATTACGGTGCGACCAAGGGGGCGGTTTCGATCCTCACCCGCAGCCTGGCGATGCAGGTCGCCGGAGAAGGCATTCGCGTCAACGCCGTGTGTCCCGCGGCCATGCCAACCAATTTCGGCGTTGGTGCCGATGCATGGTCCGACAAGGCTCGGGAATTCGCCGCAAAGCTCCATCCGCTCGGCAAGTTGATCGAAGCGGATGACTGCGCCAATGCCGCACTGTTCCTGGCCTCCGACATGGCCGCGAACGTCACCGGCGTGAACCTGCCTGTCGACGGCGGCCTCGCGGCCGGGGTCAAGATGGGCGGCTGATGGGGTTCGGCAGGAAAGGCGCAGCGCCGCGCTTCGTGCACGCCGACGATGTCGAGTGGCGCGAAGTGCTTGCGCAGGACCATGCCGGCCGGCGCGTCAGCGTGCGTGAAAAGTGGCTGGAACTGACCCCGCGCTGCATGGCCTTTCTGGCCGAATGGGATCCGGGAATGACCGTGTCCCTGCACGGTCATTACGCGACCAATACCATCTTCGTGCTGAGCGGCTCGATGACGGTAGGCGATCGCGAATGCCCCGCCGGCACGCACATCACGCTCGACATCGGCGTGCCCTATGGACCGCTTACGGCTGGACCGGAAGGCGTCACGCTATACGAAGTGATGGTCGGCGATCCCACGCCGTGGCACGCCGATCCGGAAGGCTACGACCGACTGCTGCAGGAGCGGGGTATAGCCAAGTTGCCCAACCCGCCACTCGACCTGCCCGATTGGATCGAGGATCAGCGCAAGCTCTATTCAGGCGAAACCGGCTGAGACCGGAGCCTGCCGCGTACCTTCCTTTGACGGTACGCGGCAGGTGCCTTCAGCGGTCAGGGCCAAGACCTTCCCCGGCAGTTCCAGACATGCGGCGTACAGGACTTACTGCGGCTTGCCGCTAAGCAGCACGCTGCGCAGGCAGGAAAGAACGACTTCCCCGTTCTGGTTGGTCAGTTCATGGCGGAAGACCACGATGCCCTGCCCGGGCCGCGACTTGCTTTCGCGCATCTCGGTCACTTCGCTGGTGCAGGTGAGCGTGTCGCCGATGAATGTCGGCTTGGGCGTCACCACCTTGTCGAAGCCGAGGTTGGCGACGAGCGTACCCACCGTCGTATCCGCGACCGACAGGCCGATGGCGAGGCTGAAGGTGAAAGTCGAATTGACGAGGATGCGGCCGAATTCGCTCTTCCTCGCCAGTTCCGCATCGAGGTGCAGCGGCTGCATGTTATGGGTCATGGCCGAGAACATCAGGTTGTCGGTCTCGGTAACGGTGCGGCTCGGCTGGTGGGTCAGCTTGTCACCGACGTGCCATTCGTCGAAATAGCGGCCCGGCATTACTCAGTCTCCTCGATCTGCACCAGCAGGGCATCGACCTGCACCAGCGCACCTTCCTCTACGTCGATCTTCGCGACAACCCCGTCGAAGGGCGCGGTCAAGGCGTGCTCCATCTTCATTGCCTCGAGCGTCAGCAGCTTCTGCCCCCGCGTAACGACGTCGCCCTGCGCAACGTCGACCGCGATCACCTTGCCCGGCATCGGCGCGTGAATCGCGCCTGAACCGTCGGCCCCGCCATGTGCAGCATCGCGCCGCCAGGGAGAAAGCAACCAGGCCTGGCCCTGCTCCGTCACCAGTACGCTGGGCACCGGCTCATCGCTGCCTTCTCCGGTCAGCGCGATCTCGATCTTCTCGCCGTCGAGCAGGAACCATGCTGCACGCGCGGGTGCAGCATTGAGCCGGAAGCCGGCCATCTCGGTGACCGGCAGCATGGCATTGGCCGCCGCCTGCAGCACTTCGTCCGAAGGCACCGGGGGCTGCGCCATGGACTCGCCGTCGCGCCCGATCAGCCCGGTATCGACATCGCCGGACACGAACTGCGGATGCTGCAGCGCGCGGACCAGGAAAGAGGCATTGGTCCTGACCGGCCAGACCGCAGTATCGGCTAGCATTTCGCCCAGCCGCTCGCGCGCCTCGTCGCGATCCTCGCCCCAGGCGATGACCTTGGCGATCATCGGATCGTAATGCGGCGACACTTCCGCGCCCTCATAGACGCCGGTATCGATGCGGCCCCAGCCCTCGGCGCCTTCCGCCTCGCCGAACTGCAGCAATTCGAGCGTGCCGATGCTCGGCAGGAAGCCGCGCGCGGGATCTTCCGCATAGAGGCGCGCTTCCATCGCCCACCCGTCTATGGTGAGGTCTTCCTGACGCATCGGTATCGGCTCGCCGCTGGCCACGCGCAGCTGCCACTCGACCAGATCGACGCCGGTAATCGCCTCGGTCACCGGATGTTCGACCTGCAGGCGGGTGTTCATTTCCATGAACCAGATCCGGTCCGCGGAGAGCTTGCCCGATCCGTCGGCGATGAATTCGATGGTTCCAGCACCGACATAGTCGACGGCTTTTGCTGCACGCACCGCTGCAGCACAAAGCGCCTCGCGGGTCGCAGCATCCATGCCCGGCGCGGGCGCTTCCTCGATCACTTTCTGGTGACGGCGCTGCAGGGAGCAGTCGCGCTCGAACAGGTGGACGACGTTGCCGTGGCTGTCGCCGAAGACCTGCACTTCGATATGGCGCGGGCTGGCGATGTACTTCTCGATCAGGACGTGGTCGTTGCCGAAGCTCGCCGCCGCTTCGCGCTTGCAGGAAACCAGCGCGTCGGCGAAGTCCTCCTCGCTCTCGACCAGCCGCATGCCCTTGCCGCCGCCGCCTGCGACGGCCTTGATGAGCACCGGATAGCCGACCTTGGCGGCCTCCTCGGCGAGGAAGGAAGTGGACTGGTCCTCGCCCATGTAGCCCGGCGTCACCGGCACCCCGGCCTCGGCCATCAGCTTCTTCGCGGCGTCCTTGAGGCCCATCGCCGTGATCGAGGAGGGCTTGGGCCCGACCCAGACGAGCCCGGCATCGATCACCGCCTGCGCGAAGGCCGCGTTTTCGGACAGGAAGCCGTAGCCGGGATGGATCGCCTCTGCCCCGGTCTGCCGGGCAGCTGCGATGATCTTCTCGCCCACAAGATAGGATTCGCGCGTCGGCGCCGGACCGATGTGGACCGCTTCGTCCGCCTCGCGAACGTGCAGTGCGTCGGCATCGGCGTCGGAGTAGACCGCCACCGTACGGATGCCGAGCGCCCGCGCGGTGCGGATGACGCGGCAGGCGATTTCGCCACGATTGGCGATAAGGAGCGACTGGATCATGGCCATTACATCCTGAACACGCCGAATTGCGGAGCTTCGGGCATTGGCGCCTCGAGCGCCGCGGCCAGGGCAAGGCCCAGCACGTCACGGGTCTGCGCCGGGTCTATCACGCCGTCGTCCCACAGCCGCGCGGTGGCGTAGTAGGGATTGCCCTCGTCCTCGTACTTCTGGCGGATCGGCGCCTTGAAGGCCTCGGCCTCGCGTTCGTCCCACTGGTCGGCATCGCGGTGGACGGTCGCGAGCACGCTTGCCGCCTGCTCTCCGCCCATCACCGAGATGCGCGCATTGGGCCAAGTGAACAGGAAGCGCGGAGCATAGGCCCTGCCGCACATTCCGTAGTTCCCCGCGCCGAAGGACCCGCCGATAAGCACAGTGATCTTGGGCACGCTGGCGGTTGCCACTGCCGTCACCAGCTTGGCGCCGTGCTTGGCGATGCCCTCTGCCTCGTACTTGCCGCCGACCATGAAGCCCGAGATGTTCTGGAGGAACAGCAGCGGGATCTTGCGCTGGCAGGCCAGCTCTATGAAGTGCGCGCCCTTCTGCGCGCTTTCGGAGAACAGCACGCCGTTGTTGGCAAGGATCGCCACCGGCATCCCGTGGATATGCGCGAAGCCGCAGACCAGCGTGCTGCCGTAGAGCGCCTTGAACTCGTGAAACTCGCTGCCGTCGACGACGCGGGCAATCACCTCGTGCACGTCATAGGGCGCGCGCACGTCCTCGGGGATCACCCCGTAGAGTTCTTCCGGATCGTACCTGGGCGGGCGCGGCTCCTGCAGGCGCAGATCGTGAAGGTGCTCAGGCCCGAGATGGCTGACGATGTCGCGCACGATCGTCAGCGCATGTTCGTCGTTGTCGGCCAGATGGTCGGTCACGCCCGACTTGCGCGAATGGAGATCGCCGCCGCCCAGGTCCTCGGCGGAGATGACTTCACCCGTCGCCGCCTTCACCAGCGGCGGGCCGGCCAGGAAGATGGTGCCCTGTTCCTTCACGATCACCGTCTCGTCAGACATCGCCGGGACGTAGGCGCCGCCTGCGGTGCATGATCCCATGACGCAGGCGATCTGGGCAATGCGCCTGGCGCTCATGTTGGCCTGGTTGAAGAAAATCCGGCCGAAGTGGTCCCTGTCCGGAAAGACCTCGGCCTGGTGCGGCAGGTTGGCGCCGCCGGAATCGACGAGATAGATGCACGGCAGGTTGTTCTCGAGCGCGATCTCCTGCGCCCGCAGGTGCTTCTTGACCGTCATCGGGTAGTAGGTCCCGCCTTTGACGGTCGCATCGTTGCACACGATCAGGCACTGGCGGCCTGAAACCCGGCCGATCGCGGTGATGAGGCCCGCGCCCGGGATGTCCTCTCCATACAGGCCGTTGGCCGCGAGCTGCCCGAGTTCAAGCAGCGGCGAACCCGGATCGAGCAGGCGCTCCACCCGCTCGCGCGGGAGCAGCTTGCCGCGGCTGACGTGACGCTGGCGCGATTTCTCGCTGCCGCCAAGCGCCGCCTGGGCGACCTTCTCACGCAGTTCGGCGGCCAAGACGCGGTTGTGCACGGCGCGGGCCCGGGCCTCAGGGCTTTCGAGATTGATGCTGGTCTGGAGGACAGGCGCACTCATGCCCGGATCGTCCTTGTCGCTGCTGGGAGCATAACCCTCTTCACCGGTTCGTTCTGATTTGCGGCATCTATGTACCAAGGGCGAAACCGGTGGGGAAATTGAAAGTTTCCGGGGTACTTTATAGATGCAGTCTATAATCAAGCGCTCTGCGCAAAACGCTCGACAATACTTTGACCCTCGCCTTTGCGGCGATCACGCGTGGTCGGAACGCCGCGCGCGGAGCGTGAGAGACAGGTTGCCGCGGCGGGCACCGCCACCCGGCAGCAGTGAGCGGTTGCAACGAGGTAAGCGCCACCCTATCGATCGTGAAAAGAAGCGCCCCCGCCTGTCGGGGCCGGCGGAAAACAGGGAACCTGAAATCATGGCCTACACCGACTTCCTCAAGCAGCAGTGCTACATCGACGGCAAGTGGTGCGACGCAGATTCAGGGGCCACCTTCGAAGTGACCGATCCCGGCAGTGGCAAAGTGCTGGGCACCGTGCCGAAGATGGGCAAGGACGAGACCGCGCGCGCCATCGATGCCGCGGAAGCCGCCCTGCCCGGTTGGCGCGCCAAGACCGCCGGTGAGCGCGCCAAGCTCATGCGCAAGCTCTACGAACTGATGATGGAGCATCAGGACGACCTGGGTGAACTGCTCAGCCGCGAACAGGGCAAGCCCTTCGCCGAAGGCAAGGGCGAAATCGCCTATGGCGCCAGCTTCATCGAATGGTTCGGCGAAGAGGGCAAGCGTGCCTATGGCGACGTCATCCCCAGCCATGCCGCGGATCGCCGCATCGTCGTGATTAAGCAGGGCGTCGGCGTCGTGGGCGCGATCACGCCCTGGAACTTTCCCAATGCGATGATCACCCGCAAGCTCGGCCCGGCGCTGGCGGCGGGCTGCACCATCGTCATCAAGCCGGCGTCGGCCACGCCCTACTCGGCGCTTGCCATTGCCGCGCTGTGCGAGATGGCGGGCATTCCGGCGGGCGTCGTCAACGTCGTCACCGGCAGCGCGGGCCAGATCGGTTCGGAACTGACCGGCAATCCCAAGGTCGCCAAGATCACCTTCACCGGATCGACCGAGATCGGCCGCGACCTGCTGCGCGAGAGCGCCGAGACGATCAAGAAGTGCTCGATGGAACTGGGCGGCAATGCGCCGTTCCTGGTCTTCGACGATGCCGATGTCGATGCCGCGATCGACGGCGCGATGATTTCCAAGTTCCGCAACGGCGGCCAGACCTGCGTGTGCACCAACCGCTTCTACGTGCAGGACGGCGTCTATGACGAGTTCGTCGACAAGCTGGCCAAGCGGGTTTCGGCGATGAAGGTCGGCTACGGCATGGACTCCGGCACGGAAATCGGCCCGCTGATCGACGAGAAGGCGGTCGAGAAGGTCGAGGAGCATCTCGAGGATGCCAAGGCCGGCGGCGCTACCGTTCTCGCGGGCGGACAGCGCAATGCGCTGGGCGGCAGCTTCTTCAACCCGACCGTGGTCGCAGGCGTGAAGCCCGACATGAAGATCGCGCGCGAAGAGACTTTCGGCCCGCTCGCAGGCGTCATCCGCTTCAAGGACGAGGCGGACGCCATCGCCATGGCCAACGACACCGAATTCGGCCTCGCCAGCTATTTCTATGCACGCGACCTCAGCCGCGTGTGGCGCGTCGCCGAAGCGCTGGAGGCGGGCATGGTCGGGATCAACACCGGCCTGATCTCCACTGAAGTCGCCCCCTTCGGAGGGGTCAAGCAATCGGGACTGGGCCGCGAGGGTTCGCACTACGGCCTCGATGACTTCATGGAAGTGAAGTACCTGTGCATGGGCATCCAGCCCAGCGCCTGACCCAAGGTCGAGATTACGCCTCAGGTCACGCGAGGACGATCCACGCGCCCCAGGCGATGCAGGCCAGCCCTCCGGCGATCGCGATTCCGCGGCCGCCGGGGAGCAGCTTTTCGGCAGCCACGACAAGCGTCAGGAACGCGATCCAGACGAGGTTCATAACCCCGCCGACGAACAGCAGCGCCATCAGCAGCCAGCAGCATCCGGCGCACCAGGCCCCGTGCAGCAGCCCCATGCGCAATGCGCCCGTCTGCCCGGGGCGATAGTGCCGGGCCAGGAACCGGGCGGGATTGCGGCAATGGCGCAGGCATGCCTCCTTCAACGGCGATAGCTGGTAGAGCCCGGCAAGGACGAGCACGGCGGCCGAAAACGGTCGGCTGACCGAGACCATGTCCATCCCGGCCATGATCCCGGCCCGTTCAAGCGCCATCTGCAGGACCGTTGCGGCGAGCGAGAACAGACCCCAGACAAGCAGGTAGCCGGCGAGAAAGGTGCCGGTCGCTGGCGGCGAACCGGTTGCCGAGGCGTTTCCGGCGCGGGCATGGAGCAGGATGGTGGGGGCCGCGGACGGCAGCATCATGGCCACCATCATCACCCACCACATCGCAAAGGTGAGCAGGAAGCGCGGCAGGGCCCAGGGCGCAGCGGCTGCGGCCATCCCCGGCATCGCCCCCATCGATGCGCCCGTGCGGTCGCCCATGGCATTGTCGATGCCCCGCATCATCTCCGGCGACGGGCTGCTGGCCGGCATCATCGCAGGGAACGACAGGCCCGGGACCATGCCCGAACCCGCCCCGGTCGCCAGCCATATCCACGCAAGGACCGTCAGAAGGAAAAGCATGGCGACGGTGACGGCGCGATGCCGTGCCAGCATGGCCTCAAGGGCGGTCGCCATCAGGCGCGCACGACCCCGTGGCTATCGAGATGCAGGTTCGCGAACTGGCCGTAGCTGTGCGAATGCTCCAGCTTCATCGGGGCAAAGGACCTGCTGGAACCCGAGCCGATTTCGGCGATCTCATATTCGAAGCCATCTGGCAGATTGATGCGGGCGCGCACTTCGGCGCCGTTGACCGGACTGCGGATCGGCTCGCCGTCCATTTCGACATGCCCTTCGATGCGCAGCCGCCCCGTGCGCCCGTCGACGTCGACATCGAACTCGATCGGCACGAATCCCGGCGGGTGCATCGTCTCGATCGTCGAGGCAAAGACGGCGAAGACGGTAGCGAAGGGATCGGTGTCGCCCCCGGTCATGATCGTCAGGAGGGCATTGCGCTGCGCATCTGTGGCCCGTTCGTCGACGAAGGCAGCGCATTCGCCGTGGCCTTCGTGGATGGGGCCGGGCCAGGAGAAGACCGCCGCGATGTTGAGCCCGGAAAGGTCGGTGTCGCCGTGGATGCCCTGATCTATCGCCATGGCGAAGACGGCCTGGCAGTTGCCCTTGTCCGGCAGGCCGCCGAACTGGCAGTTGCAGCCATACTCGCAATTGCAGTTGGCGAGTTCGCGTCCCTTGAGTTTCCAGTATGCCATTGCTTCATCTCCCGTAAGCAATGCAGACGCGCTGATCGGCGCGCTTGGGAAACCTCTTCTAGCACGATTTGCCCCGCTTCGGACGCTATTTGCAGTCCCGACCGAGGTAATCCGACAGAACCCGCCCCGAGGCCGGCATTTTCATGAAAATTCGGGGCGCAATCGCCATCGCCCGGCCCGCGAGCCCGGCATCCTGCTGCGACTCGGCCATCGGCATTTGGGACGATTTCTGGCCTGCGCCCGCCCGCCTGAACGGGGGCGGAAAGGCCACGCCGGGAAGCTACCGCGGCAGCTCAAAAGCAAAAAACCACGATTCCAGAATGACAAAGGGCCGACGATTTGCACCGTCGGCCCCCGTTCCACATGGGGGAGTGGAACTCGTGCTGTCCGCGCGACTCAGAAGAGCCGCTTAGCGCGTGGATTCCTTATAGCGCTCAATCGCCTCAACGACGATTTTCCGCGCTTCGTTGGCATCGCCCCAGGTCCCGACGCGTACCCACTTTTCCTTCTCGAGGTCCTTGTAGTGGGTAAAGAAGTGCTCAATCTGGCTGAACACGATCTCGGGAAGGTCGGTCTTTTCCTTCACGTCCGAGTAGTACGGGAAAGTCGAGTCCACCGGCACGCAGACCAGCTTCTCGTCGCCGCCATGTTCGTCCTCGAGATTGAGCACGGCGATCGGACGGGCGCGCACGACGCAGCCCGGAATGAAGGGCGAGCGCGCGACGACCAGCGCATCGAGCGGGTCGCCATCGGGCGACAGGGTGTGCGGCACGAAACCGTAGTTGGCCGGGTAACGCATCGGCGTATGCAGAATGCGATCGACGAACAGGGCGCCGGAGGCCTTGTCGAATTCGTACTTGACGGGTTCGCCGCCAGTCGGAACTTCGATGATGACGTTGAGGCTTTCCGGCGGATTGTCGCCGACGGGAATCATGTCGATGCGCATACTATTCCTTACTTGTGCAGACGTGAGTCCGCTGACCGCGGTACTATTGCGGTGCGCGGCTTAGCCTCGCCCCTGCTGCGTCGCAACAGGCTAATGGTCGTAGACTGATTTAGTTGCGACGGGCCGCAAGAAGGCGGTCCAGGCCGTTTTCCCTGCCGGGTATCGTCGATACCAGCCATGGCCAGCGCATGCCGTCATGATAATCGACGGGAACGGTCATGACCTTGTCGCCGCGCCGCACAACGATCTGCAAGGGCTCCTTGCGCGACTTGGCCGCGGTGATTGCCTTGGTCATCGCATCGGCGGAATAGACCGTGCCGTCGACCGCGATGATCTTCGCGCCGGACACGATCCCTGCGTTGAAGGCCGGACTGTCCCAGACAACGCCGCTGACGTCGCCGTCCTTGTCGACCGTCATGCCCAGCGAGTGCGAAAGGTAGAGGCTGCCGTACTTGTCGACGAGCGCCTTGTCGTAGGGGTTGGGCTCGTCCTTGAAGACGATCTGGTAGCCCGCTTTCTCGATCCCCGCGTAAGGTGCGCCGCGGCCCGGCTGGTAGATGCGGTCCTTGAGGAAGCGCGCCCAGTCGTACGGATAGATCTCGTTGAGCGTCGCCACCACGTCGTCGAAGCTGTAGCGCAGCGTCGGGGCCGTGCCATCGCGGTAGGAGAAGAACGCCTTGGCGAAGTCGTCCAGGCCCTTGCGCCCGTTGGTGCCCTCGCGAATCACCTGGTCGGCCTCAAGCCAGACCATCGCGCCTTCCCAGTAGTAATCCTCGGTGCGGGCCATCGAGGCATAGGGCTTGGGCTTGCGGGCGGCGAAGACCGGATCGAAAGTGGTATCTTCCACCGAACGCCAGCCGCGCCCGGGATTGGCGGCAAGCGCAGCAGCAGCGCGCGCGATCGCACCCAGCACGGTGTCCTTTTCCTGCACACCCGAACGCACGGCAAGCACCTGGCCCCAGAACTGGGTCTGGCCTTCGTAGACCCAGAGCAGGTTGTCCTGCATCGGCGTGCGGTAGTCCGGCGTCCACAGCTTGGCGGGGCGGCGATACTTGCCGTTCCAGCTGTGCGTGAACTCGTGCGGCAGGACATTGCGGTCCCAGTCCATGCCTTTCCAGTCGATGAAGGCACGCGGCTCGAGCTGGTTCTCGCTCGAGCGCAGGTGCTCAAGGCCGATCCCGCCGATCTTGCCGGAAAGCGCGACAAGGAATTCGTAGTGATCGAAGGCCGGCTTGCCGAACAGGTAGAGCGCCTGATCGGAAAGCGCGCGCAGCTTGGCGAGGTTCTCCGGGGCGAGTTCCAGCAGTTCGGGCGAATCCGCCACGGCATCGAGCGAGACATTGTTGCCCAGATCGAAGCGGCGATAATTGGCGCCGGCAAAGATCGGGGAATCGACGAGTTCCTCGTAATTGGTCTCGGCCCAGGCGTAGCGATCGCCGGCGTAAGTCTCGCCGTCGAGCGCGGTTGCCGGGGTCCAGCCCTTGGGGAAGGTCACGCTGGGGCGAACCTTGATCCGGCTGACGTAGTGCCCGGCCGGATAGAGGCTCATCTTCTCCCATTGCAGGTTGAGCATGTCGGGCGTCACCGTCACGCGGCCCTCGGAGGGCTGCAGCGGCGAGGTATGGATGAAGCGGGCCACGACCTTGCGCGCATTCGCGGGCAGCTCGACGTGGAAAGCATAGACCTCGATCGGGTCACGCTCCCATTTCACCGGCTTGCCGTCGACGGTGAAGCGCAAGTCGACCAGTTCCGCCAGCGGCCCGCGCGGCCCGTGGTTGCCGGGCAGCCACTGCGGAAAGAGCAGCGTCAGCCGCTCGGTCCCGGGCGCAACCGGAATCGTTTCGGTCACCTTGTAGGTCGCGCGAGTCACGTCGCTCGCATCGATGTCGAGCTGGATCGTTCCGCCCGGCCAGGGACTGTCGACCGCATCGGGCACCGTAGGGCTGGCCATCTCGATACGCGGCGGCTCGGCGCTGATGGCCGGGACCGAGGTGGAAAGGCAAAGGGCGGAGAGAAGCGTCGCAACCGCAGGAATATTTTTCATGGGCCCGGGTATTGGCAACCCGGCCGCGCGAGCGCAACCGCAAGCGTGCATGGACCCTGCAACCTTCCCGATTTGGACCGGATCGGTTACCACGACGGGGCCAATCGGTGTCATCCCGGCGCCATCGCGTCCAGCAGCGGTCTTCCCCCGCAGCGCCATTCCCGCTAAGCGCGCGCGTCATGAGCAGCACACCACAGGCCATTCCCAAAGCGATCAGGGGAACCCAGGACATTTTCGGCAGCGACGCCGAGGCTTTCGCGCATGTCGTCGAAACCTTCGAACGCGTACGCAAGCTCTACCGCTTCCGCCGCGTCGAAATGCCGGTCTTCGAGAAGACCGCCGTTTTCTCGCGTTCGCTGGGCGAGACGACCGACGTCGTTTCCAAGGAAATGTACTCCTTCGAGGATCGCGGCGGCGAATCGCTGACCCTGCGCCCCGAATTCACCGCAGGGATCGCCCGCGCCTACCTCACCAACGGCTGGAAGCAGTTCGCCCCGCTCAAGGTCGCGACCCACGGCCCGCTGTTCCGCTACGAGCGCCCGCAGAAGGGCCGCTACCGCCAGTTCCACCAGATCGACGCCGAAGTGATCGGCGCAGCCGAGCCGATGGTCGATGTCGAGCTTCTCGTGATGGCCGACCAGTTGCTCAAGGAACTGGGCATTGCCGAAGGCGTGACGCTTCAGCTCAACACCCTGGGCGATGCCGCCAGCCGCGAAGCCTGGCGCGCCGCGCTGATCGAGTACTTCCGCGACCACAAGGACTCGCTCAGCGAGGATTCGCAGGACCGTCTTGAACGCAACCCGCTGCGCATCCTCGATTCCAAGGATCCGCGCGACAAGCCCTTCACCGCCGATGCACCGAAGATCGACGATTTCCTCTCGACCGAGGCGCAGGACTTTTTCGGGCAGGTGACACAAGGGCTCGACGCGGCCTCGGTGGACTATGTGCGCGCGCCGGCCCTTGTGCGCGGTCTCGACTACTATCGCCACACTGCGTTCGAATTTGTGACAGACCGGCTCGGCGCCCAGGGCACCGTGCTCGGCGGCGGTCGCTACGACGGCCTGCTCGAGGCGCTGGGCGGACCGGCGACCCCGGCAGTCGGCTGGGCAGCGGGCATCGAGCGCCTCTCGATGCTGGTCGCCGATGCCGGCGCGCTTGGGGAATCCCCCCTTACGGTGATCCTCGCGGTCGAGGACGATACCGCCCTGCCCTATGCCCAGAAGGCCATCACCGCGCTGCGCCACCAGGGCATCGACGCCGAGATGATCGCCACCGGATCGCCCCGCAAGCGCTTCGACAAGGCGGTCAAGCTCGGCGCGAAAGTCCTCGTCTCGTTCGTGATGCGTGACGGCGTGCCCGTCGCCAACTTGCGCGCGGCCGATCCGACGGCGGAATACCTCGCGGTCGAGCAGGTCATCCAGTCGATCCGGCCGTGAGCAGGGGGATGACCGACCGGCGCGCGGCATGGGAGGTACGGCACGATGTCCGTCTCTGACGAGCGCCTCGCCCAGATCGCGCACCGTTTCGCCGAGCTCGAAGCCCGGCTGGCTTCCGGCACGCTGGAGGGGGAGGCCTTCGTGGCCGCCAGCCGCGACTACGCCGAACTCGAACCGGTAGCGCGCGTCTCCGCCGAAGTCGTCTCGATGCGCGAGGAACTGGCAAGCCTGCAGAAGCTCGACGATCCGGACCCGGAGATGCGGGCGCTGGCGGACGAGGAAATCGCGCGGATCAAGTCCGAACTGCCCGAGGCCGAGCGCAAGCTCGCCATTGCCATGTTGCCGCGCGATGCTGCCGACAGCCGCCCGGCCATGCTGGAAATCCGCGCCGGCACCGGCGGCGACGAGGCCGCGCTGTTCGCTGCCGACCTCTATCGCATGTACGAGCGCTTCGCGGCCGAACAGGGCTGGAAGGTCGAGATGATCTCCGCCAATGCCAGCGACATCGGCGGCTTCAAGGAAGTGGTCGCCAACGTCTCGGGCACCGGCGTCTTCGCGAAGCTCAAGTTCGAAAGCGGCGTCCACCGGGTCCAGCGCGTGCCGGTGACCGAGAGCGGCGGGCGCATCCACACTTCGGCCGCGACCGTTGCAGTCCTGCCCGAACCCAGCGAGGTCGACGTCCAGATCGAGGACAAGGACCTCAAGATCGACATCTACCGTGCAAGCGGCGCGGGCGGTCAGCACGTCAACACCACCGATTCCGCGGTGCGCATCACGCACCTGCCCTCCGGTCTCGTGGTGATCTGCCAGGACGAGCGCAGCCAGCACAAGAACAAGGCCAAGGCGATGCAGGTCCTGCGTGCGCGGCTCTATGAAAAGATGCGTGACGAAGCGCAGGGCGCCGAGGCCGAAGCGCGCAAGGCGATGGTCGGATCGGGCGACCGCTCCGAACGCATCCGCACCTACAACTTCCCGCAGGGCCGCGTGACCGACCACCGCATCAACCTGACCCTGCACCGGCTGCCCGAGATCCTCGAAGGCCCGGGCCTGGGCGAACTCGTCGACGCGCTGATCGCCGAGGACGAGGCCAAGCGCCTTGCCGCCATGGATGCCTGAAGACACCGTCGCCGCGGCGATCCGCGAGGCTGCCCTGAAACTGGGCGCGAGCAGCGACACGGCCCGGCTCGACGCCGAAGTGCTGATGGCCCACGCCCTTGGCGCCACCCGGTCCGAAGTGCTGCTGCGCCACATGGGTGCGCCGGTGCCTGAAAGCTACGAAGCGATGGTTGCGCGTCGCATGGCGCAGGAACCGGTCGCCTACATCACCGGGCAGCAGGAATTCTTCGGCCTGCCCTTCGCGGTATCCAGCGACGTCCTGATCCCGCGCGGCGATAGCGAGGTCCTCGTCGAGACCGCGATCGCCGAGCGGCCGCAGGCACGCAGGATCCTCGATTGCGGCACCGGATCGGGCGCACTGCTGCTGGCCGTGCTCTCGCAGCTTCCCGGCGCGCGCGGCGTCGGCATCGACTGTTCCTCTTCGGCCCTTGCCGTGGCCCGGGCCAATGCCGAGGCACTGGGCCTTGCCGGACGCGCCGCACTGGCCCTGGCCGACTGGCATGTCCCGGGCTGGGCCGAGGCACTGGGCGGGCCTTTCGACCTGATCCTGGCCAATCCGCCCTATGTCGAGGACGATGCCCCGCTCGACCTTTCCGTCCGCGCATTCGAACCGGCCGGCGCGCTGTTTTCCGGGCCTGAAGGGCTCGACGACTACCGCGTGCTCATTCCCCAGCTGCGTGACCTGCTCGCACCCTCCGGGATGGCGCTGGTCGAGATCGGCCATGCCCAGGCCGATGCCGTCAGCGCAATTGGCCGCGCCGCCGGGCTTTCGGTACGGCTCCATCGCGACCTGGCTGATCGGCCACGAGTCCTGGGATTTTGGTGAATAACTCAAGATTTCGCTTGGAATCCGGCGCTGGAGTGCCTAAGCCTAATAACGAACCCGGACATGGATGAAACTTCCCATGCACGGTTCACCTCCACAATTTGCAATCGGTGCAGCTTACGGCGCCTCGACTGAGCAGATTTGGAAATCACGGCAATCACAGCGAACCGTGAACTTGCGACGTGCGGCTGAACCGCCAGGCATTCTGGACGGCAGCCAGGGGTTTTGAGGAACGTAATCCTTGAATAACAATCGTGGTAATAACCGCAGGCGTGGCCGCGGCAATAACCGTCAGCAGGGCGGACAGCAGATGAACCGGATCGACAGCAGGGCGCGGGGCAATGCACCGCAGCTGCTGGAGAAGTATCGGAAGCTGGCCCATGACGCGCACCTCAATGGGGACCGTGTCCAGGAGGAATACTACCTCCAGTTTGCTGACCACTACTTCCGTGTCATTGCCGACCAGAAGCAGCGACAGGAAGAATCGCGCCAGCCGCGCCGCGACGATCGTTCGCAGGATTACGGCGACGACGCCGGTTCCGAGGACGAGAACGAGGGCGAAGCCCCGCGCTATCACCAGCAGGATCGCGGCCAGCGCTACCAGCGCGGCAACGAGGCTCCTGCCGAGCCGGTCGAAGCAAAGGAAGAGGCCGAAGGCAACGACGGCTCGATCTACGAACCGCCGCAGAATCCCTTCGTGCGCGACAATCGCGGCGCCCGTGGCGGACTGAAGCAGCGCAAGTCGCGCCGCGGCAATGACGCGGGCGACGGCAACGAAGAATCCGAAGCCAGCGAAGGCGCCGAAGCACAGCAGGGCCAGGCCGAGGACGCGCAGAATGCCTCCGACGGTTTCGATCCGGCAACCCTGCCGCCGCCGATCGCGGCCAAGGCGGAAGAAAAGCCCAAGCGCCGTACCCGCGCCAAGGCCAAGCCCGAAGCGAGCGCGGAGGGCGAGGAAAAGCCCAAGCGCCGCCGGACCCGCAAGACCAGCGCTTCGAACGAAGACGGCAGCAGCGGCAGCGCGCTGGAAACCGTAGACTGATACGACAACCAATCCGGCCGCGCGCAACTTCGCTTGCGTCGCGGCCGGGCTGGCTTACATACCGGCGCCGATGAATTTCCCTCGGCACGCTCCGGCCTCCCGCAATCCCCTGTCGATCCTCGACCGCTTCCCGCGCCTTGCCGCGGGCCTGCTTGCGATCCTCGCGGGCGCAGTGGCCGCCTGCGGTTTCCAGCCTCTCTCGCTCTGGCCGCTGACCCTTGCGGGGGTCGCCATTCTCGCCGAGCTCGTCGTGCGGGCCGGCAGCGGACGCAGCGCCTTCCTGCTTGGCTGGTGCTTCGGCATTGGCCACTTCACCCTCGGCAACAACTGGATCGCGACCGCCTTCACCTACCAGGCGGAAATGCCCGCATGGCTGGGCGGCATCGCCGTGTTCCTGCTCTCGCTCTACCTCGCGATCTATCCCGCCCTTGCCGCGCTGTGCGCATGGCTGGCGCTCAAGGCTGGGCGCAAGGTCAAGGGAAATGGCTTGGAAAAGGTCACCTCAGCGGCAGGCCCCGCAGCCTTCCTGATCGTCCTTTTCGCGCTCCCGGCCGCCTGGATCGTGACCGAGTGGCTGCGCGCATGGGTCTTCACCGGGTTCTCGTGGAATCCGCTGGGGGTCGCGCTGCTCGGCCAGTTCGACACGCGCGGGCTGGCATTGCTGGCCCCCTGGATCGGGACCTACGGCCTGTCCGGCGTACTGGTCCTGCTGGCCTGCCTGCCCGGCTACCTTGCCCGTCTGGGCTCTGCTCGCAGCGGCCATGGCCGCTGGGCCTGCGCGCTTGCCCTCCTCGCGCTCGCCGCACCGCTCGTACTGGTGATGACCGGGCCCGACCGCTGGGCCAAGCGCGAAGAAGGCGAGATCCGCTACACACTCGTCCAGCCCGACCTGCGGCAGGAAGTCATCGACGATCCGCGCGAATACGAAGCGAATTTCATCAAGCTCGCCATGCTGTCTCTGCAGCGCCGACCGGGCGAGAAGCGCGTGGTGTTCTGGCCGGAATCGGGGCTGGGCGACTACTTGCGCGACGGGTACCCGGATTACCTCTACCGCATGTACACTTATGCCGGGGATCCGCTGCTGGCCCGCCAGCGCATCGGCCGCATGATCGGCCCGTACAGCGTGCTGCTGACCGGCGCGGTCGATCTGGTGATGAGGGACGGCGAGAGCGTGGGCGCGCGCAACACCGTCACCGCCTTCGATGGCGAAGGGCACATCCTTGCCAGCTATTCCAAGGCGCACCTCGTGCCCTACGGCGAATATCTCGCCATGCGCTGGCTGCTGGAACCGCTGGGCGCCCGCCGTCTGGTGGCCGGATCGCTGGACTTCTGGCCCGGCCCGGGGCCACGCACGTACGATCTCGGCAGCTATGGCGAGGCCGGCATCCAGATCTGCTACGAAATCATCTTCAGCGGCCAGGTCGTCGATCCCCGCAATCGCCCGGACTACATCTTCAATCCCTCGAACGACGGATGGTTCGGCACCTGGGGCCCGCCGCAGCACTTGGCACAGGCCCGTCTGCGGGCGATCGAGGAAGGGCTGCCGGTCCTGCGTTCGACCACCACCGGCATCAGCGCCGTCGTCGATGCCGACGGGATCGTGCGCAAGTTCGTCCCCTGGCGCCGCGCCGGACGCCTCGACGGCCGCATCCCGCCGCCGCATGAACCCACGCTTTTCGCCCGCTACGGCAATGCCCTCCCGCTCGCCTTCAGCGCATTCCTTGCCCTTCTGGCGCTTTCCGTGGTTGCACTCGGCCGCCGCGGGAGGTAAACGGCAACAGACATAAAGCAATCTTTATATCCCGGTGCCCAACATGCGCAGTGACTACGTCTTCACCTCCGAGAGCGTCTCGGAAGGCCATCCCGACAAGGTTTCGGACCAGATTTCCGATGCCATCGTCGATCTCTTCCTCTCGCGCGACCCCGAAGCGCGCGTCGCGTGCGAGACCCTCACTACCACCCAGCGCGTCGTGCTGGCGGGAGAAGTGCGCGGCAAGGGCATGATCGACCGGAACGGTCACTGGGAAGAAGGCGCGCAGGAGGAAATCCAGCGCGTCGTTCGCGAAACCGTGCACCGCATCGGCTACGCTCAGGACGGCTTCCACTGGAAGGACCTGACCTTCGAAAACCACCTGCACCCGCAGAGCGCCGACATCGCGCAGGGCGTCGATTCGGCCGGCAACAAGGACGAAGGCGCGGGCGACCAGGGCATCATGTTCGGCTTCGCCTGTGACGAAACGCCGGACCTGATGCCGGCGACGCTCGACTACAGCCACAAGATCCTCCAGCGCCTCGCGACCGACCGCAAGTCGGGCGAAGCGGCTTTCCTCGAACCCGACGCCAAGAGCCAGGTCACCCTGCGCTTCCATAACGGCGTGCCGGTCGCCGCAACTGCCGTGGTCGTCTCGACCCAGCACAAGCCGGGCTACCACGAGGGCGAGAAGGAAGCGCAGCTCAAGGACTACGTGAAGCGCGTCGTCACCGAGATCCTGCCCGAAGGCTTCGTGACCGGCGAGACGGTGTTCCACATCAACCCGACCGGCAAGTTCGAGATCGGCGGCCCCGACGGCGATGCCGGCCTCACCGGCCGCAAGATCATCGTCGACACTTACGGCGGCGCAGCCCCGCACGGCGGCGGTGCATTCTCGGGCAAGGACCCGACCAAGGTCGACCGTTCTGCAGCCTACGTCACCCGCTACCTTGCCAAGAACGTCGTCGCGGCGGGCCTTGCCAAGCGCTGCACGATCCAGGTGTCCTACGCGATCGGCATTTCCGAGCCGCTTTCGCTCTACGTGAACCTGCATGATACCGGCACGGTCAGCGAGGAAGCGCTGGAAGCCGCGATCACCAAGGTCGCCAAGGAGCGCCTGGGCGGCCTCACCCCGCGCGGGATCCGCGTCGGGCTTGGCCTCAACAAGCCGATCTACGCCTGCACGGCGGCCTACGGCCACTTCGGCCGTCAGCCCAGCGGCGACCTGTTCCCCTGGGAACGCACCGACCTGGTGGACGACCTCAAGGCCGCGCTGGCCTGATCCGGTCCGGGGGCGAGGGGTTCATGACCCCTCGCCTACCCGCACCCGCGCCATCGAGCGGATCGAGCACCTGCCGGGCTGATTGGCCCGATCTACCGACATGCGTCGACATTGCGCCTGCCGGTCCCTACTGCGGTGCAGGCAGGGAACCGGACGTGCGAGGCACCATGAACGACAAGACGCCCTTCGAAACACTGATTTCGGTCGCGGAGCTGCAGGCCCTGCTGGAATGCGGCACGTCGGTCCTTCTTCTCGACTGCGAGTTCGACCTGGCCTCGCCGGAAAAGGGCCGCACGGTCTATGCGCAGGGGCACCTGCCGGGTGCCCGATATGCCCACCTGGACAACGACCTAGCCAGCGTACCCGACGGATCGAACGGCCGCCACCCCTTGCCCGACCGAGATACCTTTGCCGCCTGGCTGCGCAGCCTCGGCCTGCGCAAGGGCCAGCAGGTCGTCGCCTACGATTCGAACGGCGGAGCGTGGGCGGCGCGGGCCTGGTGGCTGCTGCGCTGGATGGGACACCGCGCGGTCGCGGTGCTCGACGGTGGCAAGCCGGCCTGGGTTGTCGCCGGACATCGCCTCACCAGCGAAGTGCCCGGGGCGGGCGTCGAAGGCGATTTCACTCCGGGCCAACCGCTGGTGGGCGGGATCGTCAGCGCGCAGGACGTGCTTGCGGGCATCGACGGCGGCGCGGCGCAAGTGCTCGATGCCCGCGATCCTTCGCGCTTTCGGGGCAATCCCAACCCGCTCGATCCGGTCGCCGGGCACATTCCGGGGGCACGCAACCGCTTCTTTCGCGACAACCTCGACGGCGACGGGCGCTTCCGCTCGGCCGAGGAACTGGCCGCAACCTTCTCGGCGCTGCTCGAGGGCAAACCTGCCGTGCTCAGCTGCGGATCGGGCGTGACCGCCTGCCACAATGCGCTCGCCTTGGAAATCGCAGGCTTGCCCGGCGCGCGGCTCTATCCCGGATCGTGGAGCGAGTGGATCAGCCATCCCTCCCGTCCGGTCGAAACCGGAGAGGCCTGAGCGGCCCCTGCGGCCGATTCAGCTCTTGCGGTAGTCCGCGACGATCTCGCCGCATTCGGCGAGTTCCGCTTCGTGCGCTTCCTCGCGCCAGGTCTCGGTCAGCGCTTCGGCTTCCCATTGCCGCATGGCCGGATGGTCGAGCACACGATCGACCCATTCCTGCCCGCCGCCCACATCCAGACCATAGGTACGGATGCGGAAGGCTACCGGCGCATAGAAAGCATCGGCCGCAGTGAATTCGGGTCCGGCGAGCCACGGGCCGCCGAAACGCGCCAGCCCTTCCTCGAACATCTCGCGCAGGCGGGCCACGTCCCGGCTGAGCGCTTGCGACATCGGGCGCAGGCGAACGCGCACGCCCACGTTCATCGTGCAGTCGTTGCGCAGGGCCGCGAAGCCGCCGTGCATTTCGGCAACGATGCTCTGTGCGAAGGCGCGCGCAGCCTCGTCCTGCGGCCACACGCCGGGGTGACAGTCGGCAAGGTAGAGCGCGATCCCCAGCGAATCCCAGACGATGCGCTCACCATCGATCAGCGCCGGCACCTGTCCTGTGGGGGAGAAGCTGCGGAATTCCTCGAAGTTCACCGGCTTGGTGAACGGCTCGACGCGGTCCTCGAAAGCGATGCCGAGGGCTTTCATCAGCGCCCAAGGCCGCAGCGACCAGCTGGAATAATTGCGGTTGGCGGTGATCAGGACATAGCTCATGCCCCGACCGCTAGGCCGGGGCATGAGCACTTGGCAAGCTACTTCGCGAGTTCGGATTCGATGGCGCCGACAAGCTCGGGCGCGCCAGGCTCAACGCCCGGAGCAAAGCGGCCGGCGACGCTCCCGTCGCGGGCGATCAGGAACTTTTCGAAGTTCCACAGCACTTCCGGATCCTGCGTCGGCGTCATGCCGAAACCCTTAAGCTTTTCGCGGAATTCCTCGGCGGGACCAACCTTTTCAGGCTGCGCCTCGATCAGCGCGGCATAAAGCGGCTGCTTGCCCTCGCCGGTGACGTCGGCCTTGGCGAAAAGCGGGAAGGAGACGCCGTAGTTGAGCGAGCAGAATTCCATGATCTCCTCATGGCTGCCCGGCTCCTGCGCACCGAAATCGTTGGCCGGGAAGCCGAGGACTTCGAAACCCTTGTCCTTGTATGCGTTGTAGAGCTTTTCCAGCCCCTCGTACTGCGGGGTCAGGCCGCACTTGGAAGCGACATTGACCACGAGCAGGACCTTGCCTTCGTGGTTGGCAAGGCTGTCGCCGGCACCGTCGATGCGCGTCAGCGGAATGGCAGCAAGATCGGTCATCTCCGAATTCTCCCGTGTGGCTTGGTTTGCGATGGGAGATATGCGGCCCCGGCATGACCGCTGCAAGTCATGCCGGGGCAAATGCGCTTAAACTCTTGTCAGACCTCGTACTTGCCCGAGGTCTTGGCCGCCACTTCCTCAGCCGTGACACCAGGGGCGAGTTCGACCAGCTTGAACGGGGAGTTGTGGTCCGGACGCTGGAACACGCACAGGTCGGTGACGATCATGTCCACCACGTTCTTGCCGGTCAGCGGCAGGGTGCAGGCGGGAATGAACTTGGGATCGCCGTTCTTGGAGGTGTGCTCCATGACGACGATGATCTTCTTCACGCCGGCGACAAGGTCCATCGCGCCGCCCATGCCCTTGATCATCTTGCCCGGGATCATCCAGTTGGCGATATCGCCGTTCTCGGCCACTTCCATTGCGCCCAGAACGGCCAGGTCGATATGCCCGCCGCGGATCATCGCAAAGCTGGTGGCGCTGTCGAAGAAGGCGGTCTGCGGCAGTTCGCTGACCGTCTGCTTGCCGGCGTTGATCAGGTCGGGGTCGACCTCGTCCGGATAGGGGAACGGCCCGATGCCGAGCATGCCGTTTTCCGACTGCAGGGTGACAGTGACGCCCTTGGGCACGTGGTTGGCGACCAGCGTCGGAATGCCGATGCCCAGGTTGACGTAGAAACCGTCTTCCAGTTCCTGCGCCGCGCGGGCGGCCATCTGGTTGCGATCCCAGCCCTTCTTGGTTTCCTCGGACATCAGGCGGTCTCCCTTTCGCGGGTCGTCGTGAATTCGATCTTCTTGTCGTAGGGCGCGCCAAGCACGAGGCGCTGGACGTAAACTCCGGGCAGGTGGATGTGATCCGGATCGAGCGAGCCGGTCGGCACGATCTCTTCCACTTCGACGATGCAGACCTTGCCGCAGGTTGCGGCGGGCACGTTGAAGTTGCGGGCCGTCTTGCGGAACACGACATTTCCGCTCTCGTCGGCCTTCCACGCCTTGACCAGCGAAAGGTCGGCGAAGATGCCGCGCTCGAGGACGTATTCCTGTCCGTCGAAGTCCATGGTCGGCTTGCCCTCGGCCACCTGGGTGCCGACGCCGGTCTTGGTATAGAAGCCCGGGATGCCCGCGCCGCCCGCGCGCATGCGCTCGGCCAGGGTACCCTGGGGGCTGAATTCGACCTCCAGCTCGCCCGAAAGGAACTGGCGCTCGAACTCCTTGTTCTCGCCCACGTAGGAGGAGATCATCTTCTTCACCTGCCGCGTACGCAGGAGCTTGCCGATGCCCTCATTGTCGATGCCGGCATTGTTCGAGGCGAAGGTCAGGTCCTTCACCCCGCTGTCGCGCACCGCGTCGAGCAGGCGCTCGGGAATGCCGCAAAGGCCGAAACCGCCGGCGGCGATCAGCAGGCCGTCCCTGAGCAGCCCGTCGAGGGCAGCTTCAGCACTGGGATAGAGTTTGTTCATCGGATCTCCTCTCGCTTGCGCGACACCCTAGACATGCAATGACATTACGAATAGCGATTGTTTTTTATCTGTTTCGATAAGCAGGTTCTATGAAACGGATTGCGCTCTACCATCTCGAGACGCTCATGTGGATCGACCGCCTGGGCACTTTCGCGGCGGCCGCGCAGCGGCTGAACACGACCCAGCCGGCCATTTCCGCCCGGGTGCGCGAGATCGAGGAGCAACTAGGGCTCTCGCTGTTCCAACGCGACGGACGCCGAATGGTTCTCACCGCCCGCGGGCGCAGGCTTGTGCAGGCCTGCGAACCGCTGCGCAGCGGGCTGGAACAGGTGCTGCTGGAAGCGAGCGATTTCGCCGGCGCAACGGGCGCGGTGCGCATCGGCTCGGGCGAGATAGCGGCGGCAAGCTGCCTGCCCGCCTTCATCGGCGCGATCGAACGCGATCGCCCCGGCGTGACCATGGAAATCGACCTCGACCTGACCGCGCGCCTGCTCCAGCAGCTTTTGTCGGGCACGCGCGACATCGTCTTTCTTGCCGGCCCCGTTGCCAGCCCCGGCATTCGCACTGCCCCGATCGGCTCGGTCGATCTCGTCTGGGCCGCCGGTCCAGCCGTTGCCCGCGCAGGCGGCTTTGCGCAGGACCTGCCGGTCTGGTCGCTGCCCGACCACTCGCCGATCCACGCCGTCGCCCTGCACACGCTGGCGGTCCACGGCCTTGCCCCGCGGGCGCTGCATACCTGCAACAACGTGCGCACCATGATCGAGATCGTCTGCGGCGGCCAAGGCGCGGCGGTGCTGCCCGAGACCATGGTGAGAGAGCACCTTCGAAGCGGGTCTCTCGTCGAGATCCTGCCGCGGCCAGAGCAGAGGATTCACTTTGAAGCGGCGATTCGCACCCGCGAACGCGAACCCGTGATCCTTGAGCTGTTCGAGCGCGCCGGACGGCTCAAGATCGACGCAAATCCGGAACACGCAGCGCAGCTGCCGCATTGAAAAGGCATGGAGACCCCAATCGCGGCAACAAACGCGATTAATGTTTGATCTCTGTCATGGCGAAGGCGTACCCTCGTCCTAAGGTTCGAAAATCAGTGGGAGAAATGGACATGCGCTCGATTCTCGTCAATGCGGACCGTAAGCCGGACAGCGAAGCCCGTATCAACACGGCGCTCGACCTTGCACGGCGAGCCAACGGTCACGTTACCGTCCTCGTCGATACGCCGGTAACCCGCTACATCGCCATGGACCCCATGGGCGGCAGCTACGTGATCTCGGATGCGCTTGAACAGGCGCGCGGCGAAGACGACGCCGCTGCCGAAGCGATCGAGGCGCGCCTGGCACGCGACGATGTCTCGTTCAACGTCCTGCGCAGCGAGGACGACCCGGTCAACGCCCTGGCCGGCGCCGCGCGCCTGTCCGATCTCGTGATCGTCTCCCGCTCTGGCGGACTGGCGGGCGAAGTGGCGCTGATTTCCAGCACCCCCGTCCTTGCCCTGCCCGACGGCAAGGCGCTGGACATCCCGATCCGCCGGGCCTGCATTGCCTGGGACGGCGGGGAGCAGGCCGCAGCGGCCTTGCGGGCCTCGGTGCCGCTCCTGACCGACTGCCAGATGGTGAAAGTGATCTCGGTCGCCGAAAAGCCGGGCGGCTATCCGGGCACGGAAGCCCTGCGCTACCTTTCACGCCATGGCATCCATGCCGAATTCGAGGAGCATCAGCGACGCGGTTCGACCGAAGAGACGCTGGCAAGCGCCGTGGCGCAGAACCATGCCGAGCTTCTGGTCATGGGCGCCTATGGCAAGAGCCGGATGCGCGAATTCCTGTTCGGCGGCGTCACTGCCTATTTCCTGAACGAGGCAAAGTCCCCGGCGCTGCTGATGGTGCATTAGTCGCACGCGCGAAAGTCTGGCTGCGCCCTGCCGCGCCGCACTGGACCGGTTGCGGGGCGGGGGCCTGTGTCACGGCCGCGCTTCCAGGTTGATCCTGCCCCGAGATGTGACCTCGCGTTGTCCGGCGAAGGCGATTCATCGCTCTCGTTGAACCGGAGGCCATGCCGCCAATTCCGATTCGCGCTTCGATTCGAGCTGTCGCGTGGAGCGTTCTGCTCCTCGCCGCCCATTCGCGCAGCGATAAGTTTAGCGACAGCGCGATAAGATCCTGAGGTAGCTTAGTAGATATCGCGTCGCAGCAGTCGCAACTCGAAAGCCACCCGTCGACACCGGATCCTGCAATATTTTCAATGCAATATGAAACCTGATTCGGATAAGATTTAACCTGATTTCCCGCGCATTACCGCGAGTTTATCGAATGACTTCGCGTAATCGCAACAAGTATTGCGTTTTTTGCATCCATGCGCACCCCTTTTCGCACTTGCACAAAAGAGCGCCTGGGGTCATAACGAAACTGCCTTTCAGGCATCCTCTCCCAAAACTTCCACGGCCCGGACGGCAACGTCCGGGCCTTTTTTTGTCTGCAAACTGTGAGCGCTATCAAGAGATCGGCTCACCACTTCGGGGGCCTGCGCTGCGATCCCTCGCGCGGAACTTGCAACCGCGATCATCGTTCGTTTGAAATCCCTCGTGGCGATACCTAGCTCAGGACCAGCCCCAGGATGTCGCAAGGTCGACGCGCGGCGCATGAGGGAATTGGGCGAAGGAAAGGAATCACATGGCGGAGGCCCCATCCCAGGTGGATGAACGGACGGTCAGGCTGCAAGTCGCGGCCGCCCGGCAGGAGGAGAGCGGCCAGGGCATTGCCCGGATGTCGCGTGCAGCGCTTTCGGCGATCGGCGCACTGGAAGGCGATGTCCTGGAGATCACCGGCAAGTCGGTCACGGTCGCCCAGGCCGTCTTGGCCTATCCGGAAGACGAGGGGCTGGAAGTCATCCGCCTGGACGGACTCCAGCGGGTAAACGCCGAAGTCGGTTCGGGCGACCATGTCACCGTGCGCAAGGGAGAATCGCGGCCCGCCCAACGCGTGGTTTTCGCTCCCGCGCAAAGGGAAATGCGCCTGCAGGGGCCGCCGGTCGCGCTCAAGCGCAACTTTTCCGGCCGCCCGATGGTCCAGGGCGATCTCGTCGCAACGACCGGGCAGCAGCAAGTTGCCGACATTCCCCCGCAACTGCGCCGGATGTTCAACGCGCCGGCTTATGCCCTGACGCAGATTCGCCTGAACGTCGTCTCGACCACGCCGCGCGGCATCGTCCACATCGACGAGAATACCGAAGTCGAACTGCGCGAGGTCTTCGAGGAAGCCGAAGCCCGGCGCGGCGACATCAACTACGATGACGTGGGCGGCATGGGCGATACCATCCGCCAGCTGCGCGAAATGGTGGAGCTGCCGCTACGCTATCCCGAGCTGTTCACCCGCCTCGGCGTTGCGCCGCCCAAGGGCGTATTGCTCCATGGCCCGCCGGGAACCGGCAAGACCCGCCTGGCGCAGGCCGTCGCCAACGAGAGCGAGGCCAACTTCTTCTCGATCAACGGGCCCGAGATCATGGGCTCGGGCTACGGCGACAGCGAAAAGGCGCTGCGCGAGGTCTTCGACGAGGCGACCAAGGCGGCCCCGGCGATCATCTTCATCGACGAGATCGATTCGATCGCGCCCAAGCGCAGCCAGGTCCACGGCGAGGCGGAAAAGCGTCTCGTCGCCCAGCTGCTCACGCTGATGGACGGCCTCAACAGCCGCGCCCACGTGGTCGTCATCGCAGCAACCAACCGGCCCGAGGCGATCGACGAGGCGCTTCGCCGCCCCGGACGCTTCGACCGCGAAATCGTGATTGGCGTGCCCGACGAGAGCGGGCGGCGCGAGATCCTCGCCATCCACACCCGCGGCATGCCGCTGGGCGACAAGGTGGACCTCAAGGAACTGGCGCGTACCACGCATGGCTTCGTCGGCGCCGACATCGCCGCGCTCGCCCGCGAGGCCGCGATCGAGGCAGTGCGCCGGATCATGCCGCAGATCGACCTCGAAGCGCGCACGATCCCGCCCGAGGTGCTGGAGAACCTCTCGGTCACCCGCGAGGACTTCATCGAGGCGCTCAAGCGCATCCAGCCTTCGGCAATGCGCGAAGTCATGGTGCAGGTGCCCAATATCGGCTGGGCCGATATCGGCGGGCTCGACGAGGCGCAACTCAAGCTCAAGGAAGGCATCGAACTGCCGCTGAAGAACCCCGAGGCGTTCCACAAGCTGGGCATCCGTCCGGCCAAGGGCTTCCTGCTCTACGGCCCGCCGGGCACCGGCAAGACGCTGCTGGCAAAGGCCGTCGCCAAGGAAGCCGAGGCGAACTTCATCTCGATCAAGTCCTCGGACCTGCTGTCCAAATGGTACGGGGAGAGCGAGCAGCAGATCGCCCGGCTCTTCGCCCGTGCACGCCAGGTTGCCCCCTGCGTCATCTTCATCGACGAGATCGACAGCCTCGTACCCGCCCGCGGTTCGGGCGGCGGTTTCGGGGAGCCCCAGGTTACCGCCCGCGTGGTCAACACGATCCTGGCCGAGATGGACGGGATGGAGGAACTGCAGTCGGTCGTCCTGATCGGCGCAACCAACCGCCCGACGCTCGTCGACCCGGCGCTGCTGCGCCCCGGCCGCTTCGACGAGCTGGTCTATGTCGGCACGCCCGACACGGCCGGACGCGAGCACATCCTGGGGATCCATACCTCGAAGATGCCGCTTACGGACGACGTCTCGCTGGCGGACATCGCCGAGCGGACCGAGCGCTTCACCGGCGCAGACCTCGAAGACGTGGTGCGCCGTGCAGGCCTCATCGCCATCCGCAAGGGCGGCGCCGAAGTGCAGTCGGTGAGCATGGCCGACTTCGAGGAAGCCCTGGAAGATAGCCGCGCCACGGTGACAGAGGAAATGGAGAACGAATATTCCCGCATGAAGGGCGAGTTGAAGAAACGCGCGATGGAAGTGGCCCCCATCGGCTTCATCACCCCCGGCATGGTGGAATCGACCAGGGACCGGAAGCACGGGGACTGATCATTCCCGGCTCGAAGCTCAGGGAAAGCCCGGTCTGCACAGGCCGGGCTTTTTCCTTGGGGCCAGGGCCAGGTCATCTACCCGACTGGCGCCTGCCTATCTGGGCTCTCCGCGCGTTCGCTCGCAAATCCTGGCAGGTGCGGCGCCGGCCAGCCCCTAAGGCAGCAAGCCCCCTAAGGTAGCAAACCCCTGCCCTCACCGGCCATGGCCTCGGCCATCGACGGGCCGGCGGCAAGCTCCACCGGGGCGACCGGCAGGGTGCGGCGGCGAACCAGGGCCTGCGGCATTTCGCGGCGAATCCAGTCGAGCATCGATTCGCGAATTTCGCAGCGCAAGTCGAACAGCGTGGGTCCGTCCTTTGCGCTCATCAACAGGCGCACCTCGATAGCCTCGTTGTCGCAATCCGTGACCTGCAGCACCTGCGCGCGCTTGTCCCAGAGCCGATGCGCGGCGATCTGCCGGGAATATTCGGCGCGGATCGGCGCGATCTCGGCCCCGTGGTCGAGGTAGATCATGACCGTGCCGAGCAGTTCGGAACTGGTCTTGGTCCAGTTCTGGAAAGTATCCTCGAGAAAACGGTTGGACGGCACCACCAGCCGGCGGTCGTCCCAGACGCGCACGATCACGTAGGTCGTGCGGATATCCTCGATCCGGCCCCACTCGCCGTCGATGATCACCACGTCGTCGATCGCTATCGGCTCGGTCAGGGCCATCTGGAATCCGGCGATGAGGGCCTTGAGCGCGGGCTGGGCCGCCGCGCCGACCGCCAGGGCGGCAAGGCCGGCCGAGGCCATCAGCGTCACCCCGATCTCGCGCACTCCGGGGATCGAGGCGAGCATGCCCGCGACCGTCAGGAAGAGGATCAGGAATGTGCCGATGCGGCTGAAGATCGCCAGCCGGGTGCGCCTGCGCCGGGCATTGCGGTTGTCCTCGACCGAGATGTCGTTTCGCAGGATCATCGCCTCGACGAATGCGCGCAGTACCGCAACCGCGATCCATCCCGTCAGCAGCGGCATGACGAAGCCCGAGAAGCGCGACCAGACCGCATCGAGCACCGGCATCTCGCGCGCGGCCATAACGATGCCCAGCGCCACGAAAGCATAACGGGTCGGCCGCGCCAGCCGCTTGACGACGATGTCGTCGGCATCGTTGCTGCTCGACCGGGCGACCCGGCGCAGGAGGCGGAAGAGGAACCAGTGGATCACCAGTGCCATGGCAATGCCGATGGCAGCGGCAATCACCGCAAGCAGGGGCTGCTCCGCCCAGAGGGGCAAGGCGACGAGGTTGCGCTCGATGAACTGGATCATCCGCACGAGGGTATGCCGCATTGCAGCATAATCAAGGGCGTAATTTCACGCGCCGCGATGCGGGCGGTCAGTGCGCCGCGCCCCAGCTCGATCCCGAACCGATCTCCACGCCCAGCGGCACGTCCAGCTTGACTGCCGGTTCCGCCGCGCTCGCCATGACCCTTTCGATGACTTGCGAGGCCGCCGCAACATCGGCTTCGGGCAGTTCGAAGACCAGTTCGTCGTGCACCTGCAGCAGCATGCGCACGTGGCCGAGGCCCGCCTGTTCCAGTTCGGGCTGCATGCGCACCATCGCGCGCTTGATGATATCGGCGCAGGTACCCTGGATCGGCGCATTGATCGCGGCGCGCTCGCTACCCTGCCGCTCGGCCTGGTTCTTCGAGGTGATGCGCGGGAACCAGGTCTTGCGGCCGAACAGCGTCTCCGAATAGCCGCGCTCGCGGACCTGCTCGAGCGTATAGGCGATATAGCGCTGGATGCCGGGGAAGCGTTCGAAGTAGCGGTCGATCATGGCCTGCGCCTCGTCCGCCTCGACGCCGAGACGGCCCGCAAGGCCCCAGCGCGAAATGCCGTAGAGGATCGCGAAGTTGATCGTCTTGGCCCGGCCGCGCGTGTCGCGATCGACCGTGCCGAACATCTCCTGCGCCGTGCGCGCGTGGATGTCCTCGCCATTGGCGAAGGCTTCCTTCAGGCTCGGCACGTCCGCCATGAACGCTGCCAGCCGCAGCTCGATTTGCGAGTAGTCGGCCGCGAGCAGGACATTGCCGCTGTCAGCGACGAAGCAGTCGCGGATCTGGCGGCCGATCTCGGTGCGGATCGGAATGTTCTGCAGGTTGGGATCGGTCGAGGACAAGCGGCCGGTCTGCGCGCCGACCAGCGAATAGCTGGTATGAACACGGCCCGTCTTCGGGTTGATGGCTGCCTGCAGCGCCTCGGTATAAGTCGAGCGCAGCTTGGAGAGCTGTCGCCATTCGAGAACCTTGGTCGCGACCTGCGCACCTTCGCCGGCGAGCTTCTCGAGCACCGACTGGTCGGTGGAATACTGCCCCGACTTGCCCTTCTTGCCGCCCTTGTAGCCGAGCTTGTCGAACAGTACTTCGCCCAGCTGCTTGGGGCTGCCGATGGTGAATTCCTGCCCTGCGGCCTCGTGGATCTCGGCTTCGAGCGCGCCGATCGTCTCGGCGAACTGGCTGGAAAGACCGGCCAGCTTCTCGCGGTCGACCTTGATCCCGTGGCGCTCCATCTGCGCGACGACGGGGATCAGCGGGCGATCGACCCGCTCGTAGATGCGGGTGCCGCCTTCTTCGGAGAGACGCGGCTTGAGCACGGCGTGCAGTCGCCAGGTGACGTCGGCATCTTCGGCCGCATAGTGGGTCGCCTTGTCGAGCGGAACTTCGCCGAAGGGGATCGCCTTCTTGCCGGTGCCGCAAAGATCCTTGAACGCCATCGGCTTGTGGCCGAGGTGACGCTCGGAGAGTTCATCCATGCCGTGACCGCCGCCGATCCCGTCGATGGAGCGACCGGCATCGAGGCAGAAGCTCTCGATCATCGTATCGTCGACCGGCGCCACGGCGATGCCGTAGCGGGCGAGTACGTTGAGGTCGTACTTGATGTTCTGGCCGACCTTGAGCACCGCATCGTTTTCCAGAAGCGGCTTGAGCGCCTCGATGGCCTTGTCGAGCGGCACCTGCTGCGGCTTTTCGGCGAACATGTCGCTGCCGCCGTGCCCAAGGGGAATGTAGCAGGCCTCGTTCGGCCCGATCGCCAGGCTGACGCCGGTCAGGTCGGCCTGCATGGCATCGAGCGCGGATGTCTCGGTATCGACGGCGACGAGATGGGCCGCGGCTGCCTTGTCCACCCAGGCCTGCAGAGCCTCGAGCGTCTGCACGCATTCGTAGGCGGCATAGTCGAGCGCGGGAAATTCCGGCGGCGACTGGCGCGCGGCGCCTTCGGCGGGACCGGCGCCCGCCGTGACCGGCTTGGCCGGGTTGAGCTGGGTCGCGCGCTCGGGGCTGCCCGCACCGCCATTGAGGCGCTTCAGGAGGCTGGTGAAACCATGCGTCGAGAGGAATGCTGCCAAAGGCTCGGGCGGGATCGCGTCGAGCTTGAAGTCCTCGATCGGCATCGGCAGGTTGCAGTCTTCCTTGAGCGTGACCAGCACCTTCGAAAGGCGGGCCTGCTCGGCCTGTTCGATCAGCCGTTCCTGCAGCTTCGACTTCTTCATCTCGGGCGCAGCAGCCAGCGCCGCTTCGAGATCGCCGTAATCCTGGATCAGCTTGGTCGCGGTCTTGGGGCCGACGCCATAGACCCCGGGTACGTTGTCCACCGAGTCGCCCATCAGCGCCAGCACATCGCCGACCTTTTCAGGCGGCACGCCGAATTTCTCGACCACCTCGTCGATGTCGATGCGCTGGTTCTTCATCGTGTCCAGCATGTCGATCTTGCCGCCGCCCTTCTCGCAAGTACCGACCAGCTGCATAAGGTCCTTGTCCGAGGAGACGATGGTGACGTTCCAGCCCTGCTCGGCCGCGGCGCGGGCATAGGAGGCGATCAGGTCGTCGGCCTCGAAACCCTGTTCCTCGATGCATGGCAGCGAAAAGGCGCGCGTCGCATCGCGGATCAGCGGGAACTGCGGACGCAGGTCTTCGGGCGGCGGCGGACGGTTGGCCTTGTATTCCTCGTAGATGTCGTTGCGGAACGACTTGCTCCCGGCATCGAGGATGACGGCCAGGTGCGTCGGCCCGTCTGCCTTGTTGAGATCGTCTGCCAGCTTCCACAGCATCGTCGTGTAGCCGTAGACCGCACCGACCGGCGTGCCTTCCGGGTTCGTCAGCGGCGGCAGGCGGTGATAGGCGCGGAAAATGTAGGCCGAGCCGTCGACGAGATAGAGGTGCTGCTTGGGATCCATGGACAGTCCCCTAGCAGTGCCGAAGCGGGGCGTCAGCAGGCAGGTCGACGAAGGTCGTGAACTTTCTCGGGAACCGCCCGGCCCGATGCGCGTTTTGCCCCGAGTGCTTGAAACGCCGCGTGCCCCCTCCTAATCCATGGGGGACCGGCCCGGTTCAAGATTCCGGGCCTGCTTCGTGGCTTTCGCCATCGGGGTTCAACTTGCCAACGAGGGATTACTGAAAGATGCGCAAGATCGTTATTGCAACCACCGCCGCTGTTGCGGCCCTCTCGCTCGCCGCCTGCTCTGAAAAGACCCAGGACGCGACCGAGGCCGCAGCCTCCTCCGCTGCCGATGACATGAGCGCGATGGCAACCGACGCCGCCGGCGCTGTCGACGATGCGGGCGATGCGATGGCCGGTGCTGCAAACGACGCCGCCGATGCCGCCAAGGATGCCGGTGCAGATGCTGCCGACGCAGCGGGCGACGCCGCATCGAGCGCCGAGCAGGCTGCCAAGGACGCGGAAGCGGAAATGGACAACCACACCAACTGAGCCCGAACGCTCAGTCTGGAGTGACGGCAAAGGCCCGTCGGACTTCGGTCCGGCGGGCCTTTCCTTTTGCCTGGAGCGTCTTGCCGGCCCGGGCGCAATGCGCGCGAAAGCCAGATCCGGATGGACCGGGCCTGCGCCGGCGCATTCCTCAGCGCGAGGCAGTGCGGCGGTAGCTGGAGCTTTCGGTCAGGTAGCCGTCATAGACGGTGCGGGCGATCTGGGCGATGCGCGCCTCGCGGTTGGGGCGGCTGCCCTGCCCGGTCACATAGATGGCCACGGCGAAGGCATGGCCGTCGGGCGTCTGGATAATGCCGACGTCGCTGGACGTGTTGTTGAGCGAGCCGGTCTTGTGCGAAACGGTCACGCCATCGGGCATCATTGCCGGGATGCGGCGCCGGCCGGTGCGGCAACGGCTCATCGCCCCGAGGATGACGTCGCGGCTTTCCGCCTTCATCCACTTGCCGTCGTAGATGCCGTTCAGCAGCTTCACCATCGCCAGCGGCGTGGCGCTGTCGCGCTTGTCGATCACCTGTGCCGGATCGATCGCGCCGTCATCGCGAACCAGCGTGGCGATGTCGCGATCGAGGTGCCATTCCTCGATCCCCGCGACATTGTGCACCCAGTCGTTCACGGCCTTGGGTCCGCCCACGACCTTGAGCAGGGCGTCGGTCGCGTAGTTGTTGGAGCGGGTTATCATCTGTTCGATGAGATCGCGCGCCGATAGATAGGCGCCGGGCCGAACCGGCGCGATCGGGGTGGAGAACGGCGCCGAGGCGACCGGAACCATCAGCGGGAATTCGCTGGTCAGGCTCCACTTGCCCTTCTCGACACCGGCCAGGAAAGTGGCGGCAATCGCGATCTTGCTGGTGCTGGCCATCGGGAAGCGCTGGTCGCCCAGCACTTCGATGGTGCGGCCAGTCGCAAGATCCACCGCCGCAACGCCGATGCGGCCCTTGGACGCTTCGGCCACCGAGGCCAGCTGCTTTTCGAACTGGGTCGAGTACGTCGGCGGACCGCGCAGCTCCGTCCCGAACAGCGAATCGAACGTCTGGCGTACTTCACCGATATCCTGCACCGTCGCGGTATCGCCCGCATAGGCAGGCGCAAGCGGCATCGTCGCCGCCAGCGCCATCGCGGCAGCGGCGGTCAGACGAGTGGCGCCACGCAGGCACCTTGCGATGAATGTGCTAGACCCGGTCATATCTCTTGAAGCCTAAAGCGTCCCAGTTCCGCAAATATGAAGGAAACGGCGGCGAACCGCCAGCCATTCGCGATGAATTGCCGGCATGCTGCGAGTAGTTGCGCAAAGCCGCAGTTTTACGCCGCCTTTGCGACGGATTCGTTCATCTGGGGGAAATGTTGCCGGACCCGCCCGGAACGGCCGCGAGCGGAACCCTTCACACCTTTTCGCCGCCATGAACCCCAAAGAAAAGGGCCGGGAGGATCGCTCCTCCCGGCCCGTTTTCGTTCGGCAGATGGCCGGGCTGGCTTAGAAGCCGCCCATGCCACCCATGCCGCCCATGCCGCCCATGTCGGGCATCGGCATGGCGGGCTTGTCTTCCTTGGCTTCGCTGATCGCCGCTTCGGTGGTGATCAGCAGGCCGGCGACCGAAGCCGCGTCCTGCAGGGCAGTGCGAACGACCTTAGTCGGGTCGATGACGCCGGCAGCCACGAGATTCTCGTAGGTGTCGGTAGCCGCGTTGAAGCCCTGGGTCTCGTCGTTTTCACGCAGCAGGTTGCCCGAGACGACCGCACCGTCGAAGCCGGCGTTGGTCGCGATCTGGCGAACCGGAGCCATGATCGACTGGCGGATGATGTCCACACCGCGGGTCTGGTCGTCGTTCTCGCCCTTGAGGCCTTCGAGAGCCTTGGTGGCGTAGAGCAGCGCGGTACCGCCACCGGGGACGATGCCTTCTTCAACGGCAGCGCGGGTAGCGTGGAGAGCGTCGTCGACGCGGTCCTTGCGCTCCTTCACTTCGACTTCCGAAGCGCCGCCGACCTTGATCACGGCAACGCCGCCAGCCAGCTTGGCAAGACGCTCCTGCAGCTTCTCGCGGTCGTAGTCCGAAGTGGTGACTTCGATCTGCGCACGGATCTGCTCGACGCGGGCCTTGATCTCTTCGGCCGAACCCGAACCATCGACGATGGTCGTGTTGTCCTTGTCGATCGTGACCTTCTTGGCTTCGCCCAGCATGTTGAGCGTCACGTTCTCGAGCTTGATGCCGAGGTCTTCCGAGATCATCTCACCGGCGGTCAGCGTGGCGATGTCGCCCAGCATGGCCTTGCGGCGATCGCCGAAGCCCGGAGCCTTGACGGCAGCAACCTTGAGGCCGCCGCGCAGCTTGTTGACCACCAGAGTGGCCAGGGCTTCGCCTTCGATGTCCTCTGCGATGATCAGCAGGGGACGGCCCGACTGAACAACGGCTTCGAGGATCGGAAGCATCGCCTGCAGGTTCGACAGCTTCTTTTCGTGGATCAGGATGTAGGGATTGTCGAGTTCGACAGTCATCTTGTCCGGGTTGGTGACGAAGTAGGGCGACAGGTAGCCGCGGTCGAACTGCATGCCTTCGACGACATCGAGTTCGAATTCGAGGCCCTTGGCCTCTTCCACGGTGATCACGCCTTCCTTGCCGACCTTTTCCATGGCTTCGGCGATCTTCTCGCCGACTTCACGGTCGCCATTGGCCGAGATCACGCCGACCTGGGCGATTTCCGCGGTGCCCGAGACGTCCTTCGAACGGCTCTTGAGGTTCTCGACGACCTTGGTCACGGCGAGGTCGATACCGCGCTTGAGGTCCATCGGGTTCATGCCGGCAGCAACCGACTTCATGCCTTCGCGAACGATCGCCTGGGCAAGAACGGTGGCGGTGGTGGTGCCGTCACCGGCCGCGTCGTTGGCCTTCGAGGCCACTTCGCGGATCATCTGCGCGCCCATGTTCTCGAACTTGTCCTTGAGTTCGATTTCCTTGGCGACGGTGACGCCGTCCTTGGTGATGCGCGGAGCGCCGAAGCTCTTCTCGATGACGACATTGCGGCCCTTGGGGCCCAGGGTCACCTTGACGGCATTGGCGAGGGTGTCGACACCGGCGAGAATGCGCTCGCGGGCGTCGCGCGAGAACTTTACGTCCTTGGCTGCCATTGTAGAATTCCTTTTAGAATATCAGATGGATGGTTGCGTACAGGCTCAGGCGATGACGCCGAGAATGTCGCTTTCCTTCATGATCAGCAGGTCTTCACCGTCGACCTTGACTTCGGTGCCGGACCACTTGCCGAAGAGCACGCGATCGCCGACCTTGACGTCGAGCGGGGTAACCGTACCGTTTTCGGCGCGGGCGCCGTTGCCGGCAGCGACCACTTCACCCTCTGCGGGCTTTTCCTTGGCGCTGTCGGGGATGATGATGCCACCGGCCGTCTTTTCTTCGGCCTCAACGCGGCGCACGAGAACTCGATCGTGCAGCGGGCGGAAAGTCATTGGATACTCCCTAATCCTATGAGCAAGAATCTGGAATTGGCACTCCCGCTCTGAGAGTGCCAACGGCGGGGATATGGTCTCGCGCCCCGGAGGCGTCAAGCGGCTCGATGCTAAAAAATTTGCAAGGCGGTCCCGGTATCGGTCGCACCGGGCCCCGGCAGGGCGAAGAGTGCGCGTTACGCGGGCACGAGACCGAAGCGATCGCGCCAGTGCCAGCGGGCGAGCAGCAGTATCGCCGCCACGGTCAGGCCGACGGCAAGGCCGATCCAGACGCCCACGCCCTCCAGCGGGGTCCAGAACGCAAGGACCACCGACACCCCGAAACCGGCCGCCCAATAGCCGAAGATGGCGATGGTCATCGGCACCCGGGTGTCCTGGATGCCGCGCAGCGCCCCCGCGCCTACGGCCTGCAGTCCGTCGGTAAGCTGGAAGATCGCGGCGACGAACAGGTAGCGCAGGGCAAAGGCGATCAGCGCCGCATTCGCGGGCGCCGACACGTCGATGTAGGCCGCGAGGATCAGCTTCGGGAACGCCAGCATCGCGCCGGCCGAGGCCGAGGTGAACGCCAGGCCGATGATGATCGCCGCCCAGCCGGCATGGCCGATGGCGAGGCGATTGGCCGCACCGTAGTGATAACCGACCCGGATCGTCGCGGCCTGGCCGATGCCGAACGGCACCTGAAAAGCGAAGGAAGCGATCTGCAGCGCAAGGGTGTGCGCGGCCAGTTGCGCCTCGCCGATGCGGCCCATCAGGAAGGCCGCCCCGCTGAACAGGCCGCCTTCCGCAATCAGCGTCAGCGCGATCGGCAGCCCGAGCGCGAGAATCTGGCGCAGGCGGCTCCACTCCGGCCGCCACCAGCGACCGAAGATGTGGAAGCGCCGCAGGTTGCGGTCCCGCGCGATTGCGATGGAGTAGGCCAGCACCGCAATGCAGGCGGTGATGATGCTCGACAGTGCCGAGCCCGTCAGCCCCAGAGCCGGCGCCCCGAAATGGCCGAAGACCAGCGTATAGTTGCCCAGCGCATTCACGAGGATCGACAGCGCGGTGATCAGCGTCGCGAAAACCGGCCGCCCCAGCGCCGAAACGAAGGTGCGCAGCACGTTGGACACCGCCATCGGCGTCATTGCGATCGACACGATGACGAGGAAATGGCCCGCAAGCGCAGAGACTTCGGGGTCCTGACCGGTCGCCAGCATCAGCCACTCACCCTTCAGGCTGACGAGAAATCCGGCAAGGCCCAGAATGACCGCCACCCACAGCGCCATGCGCGCCGAGCGGCGAACTTCGCGCACCGCATTGCTGCGCCGCCCCAGTTCGGCGGCGATCAGCGGCGCGACCGCGCTGGTAACCCCGTTCAGCCCCATCATCATCACTGCGATCAGGGCGATGGCAAGGCTCGACGCGGCAAGCGCCTGCTGGCCCAGCCGCGCCACGAAAATGACGTCGGTGGCAAAGACCGCCATCTGTAGCAGGTTGGCCAGCGCCAGGGGCCCCGCAAGACGCAGGGTGGCGCGCAATTCGCCGCGCAGGGTCGAGGGGCGGACAGTCTTCGTCATCGCGGAGCGGCGCGATAGGCCCAGCGGCGGGACAACGGAAGCGAATTCCCTTCGCCGCGCATTCACCCGCCTACATGTACCAGCTTTCCATGCCCTGTTTCGTGCGGTACGCAAGGCCGCAAAGGAGAATTGTCGATGCGTTCCTGCTTCCCGCTTGCCCTTGCCCCTTTGGCGCTCCTCGCCGCCTGCGGCGGTTCCGGGCCCGACACTGCAGCCGATACCGCAACGCAGGATGCCGGCACCGAACCTGCGGAACAGGCTTCGAGCGAGGCTTCGGCGACTGCGTCCGCGATGCCGGACAGCACGATGCAGGACGCTTCCTCTCCTGCGGGCGAGGATCCGGGCCAGCCGCCAGCGGTCGAGAAGATGGCCGCCGCGACACCTGCCACGACACCAGCCACGACACCTACCGCCAAGATGGTGCCGGCCGCTGCATCGGCGCCCGTCGCACCCCCGCCCTCGTTCACGCAGTGCAAGGTGTGCCACGCGGTCGAACCCGGCAAGAACGGCGTCGGCCCGACTCTTTTCGGCATCGTCGGCAGCAAGGCCGGTGAAGTCGAGGGCTACAGCTTCTCGCCCGCCCTGGCGAAGTCCGGGATCACCTGGAATCGCAGCACGCTCGACACCTGGCTGGCAAGCCCGATGAAGATGGTTCCCGGCACCAAGATGGTCATCAGCCAGCCCAACGCCGCCAAGCGCAAGGAAATCATCGATTATCTCGAAACGCTGAAATAGGTTTCGGCGGCGCGGATCATTGCCCGATGAAAAGAGGGGCGGCGCGGAAGGGTTCCGGGCCGCCCCTTTTCAGTCAGGGACACTTTACTTGCAGGGGTTTTCTTGCGGGGGACTTCAGACTTTCTGGCCGGGTCCTTCAGGCGCCCTTGCCGACGCCTCGGCCTTGGGCGGGAATGACGGCAGGCATCGCCGCGCGGTTCGTTCCGGCGCCGACCAAATCATCGGTGGAGGCAATGCGCATGGAGGGATCTCCTGTGACTCAACCCGTTTCGAAACCGAAACTTATCCCTTCCACCTGAACCGCAGATTACCCGATGTTCAGCTGCCCTGCGCGAGCGCTGCGTTGCTGTAACGGGGGTCCGAAGTCACCTCGCGCCCGATCCATTCCGGCAGGGTCACCGCCTCGTCGGCAGAGCCCAGCTCGATCTCGGCAAGGACCAGTCCTTCGTGCTCGCCGGCGAAGACGTCGATCTCCCAGGTCCGGCCGCCACCCGCCGGAACGAGGTGACGTACCTTGTCGATGATCAGGCCGCGCCGTAGCTCCAGCATCGCCCGTGCATCCTCGAGCGGCACCTGGTATTCGAACTCGGAGCGCGAAAGCGCCTTTACGCCCGCCTTGGCCTTCGACTTGATCGTCAGCTTGGCCCTCTCCTCATCGATGATGCGGATGCGCACGCCCGCCTTCCCGCCATTCGAGAGGTAGGCCTGGCGAATCCGTTTCTTCGAGGCGACTGCGCTGCGCCAGCTGTCACCCTCGACAAGGAACTTGCGCTCGATTTCGATGGCCATGCTCGGCTCAGTCCCTCTTGTGCGCGGTTCCGGCGCGCCAGATCTGCCAAAGGGAGCGCCAATGCCCCTCAAGGTCCTCCGGCGATTGCGCCAGAAGCCGGTCGATAAGGGGTCTGCTTTCCCTTTCGAGCGTTTCGCGGCGCTGCGAGGCAAGCGTCTGCAGGCACTCTACCGCGTGGGGATGCGCGCGCGCGGTTCGGAGGTCGGCCAACCGCTGCTCGAATACGGCGATATCGTGATGAAGCCCCAGGTTGTCGGCCAGCAGACTGAGCTGGTCGGCCCGCGCCTGCATTACTTCGGGCCAGATCTGCACGAGCAGGCGCGTGTGATACCAGTGGTACTTCATCCGCTTGCGCAGATCGTGGAAGTTCTCCGCGCTCGGATCATCCGCCGCGACTTGCGCGGCCTTCCCGGCGCGACGAAGGACCTTGCCCAGCCCTGCGCCGATCGCATCCCAGCCATTTTCGCCGATGGACCAGTCTGCGGCCCGCTCGCGGCTCTCTTCCAGCAGCACGCGAACCTTTTCCAGATGCGCGTCTTCCACTTCGCCCTGCACAAGCCCATCGGCAGCCGCTTCCAGATCTTCCAGCACGGGCGCGAAGAAGCCCTCCCCCAGATCGTCCGGGGCCATCGCGATCAGCAGCTTGCAGGTGTCGGCTACGACCTTGGCGTCGCGCGCGCCGGCCATGAGCCGGGCCATATCGCGAAACCGCGCGTTTTCAGTCGAATAAGCGGGGAACGAGGGACGCACGAGGCGGATGAGCGCACGAATCTTCTTGCAGGATTTGCGCACTTCATGGGTGGCGATGGCCGAGGGCTCATGCTCGATGGCACCGAGGGCGCGGGCAGCCTGCTCTCGCGCGATGCGGCGCACGGCATGCTCAACCGAGCTGTCCCTTGCTTTGAGACGGTAGGCCATGCGTCCCTTCAGCTGCCGCGCTTTCGGTGCGCAACCATGCCAAGGTTCATGACAAAAGGGAACAATGGTTTACCATCGCGCCGCCCGAAAAGCCTGCCGGAACCGCGGGCAGGAGGGCGGCCAAAGGAAAAGGGCGGCCCCGATGGAGCCGCCCTTCCCTGTTTCGTTCCGAAAAATCCGGAAAGAAGATTACTTGAGCTCGACGGTGCCGCCGGCTTCTTCGATCTTCTTCTTGATTTCTTCGGCTTCAGCCTTGCTGACGCCTTCCTTGACGGCCTTCGGGGCGCCTTCGACAAGAGCCTTGGCTTCAGCGAGGCCCAGACCGGTGATGGCGCGGACTTCCTTGATGACCTGGATCTTCTTGCCACCGTCGCCGGTGAGGATCACGTCGAATTCGGTCTGCTCTTCAGCAGCGGCGCCACCGTCTGCACCGCCAGCGGCGGGAGCAGCAACGGCAACGGCAGCAGCGGCGGAAACGCCCCATGCTTCTTCCAGGGCCTTGGCGAGGTCAGCCGCCTCGAGGACGGTCAGCTGCGACAGTTCTTCAACAAGCTTGGCGATATCGGCCATTGTACTTCACTCCTGATCTGTGGTCCCGGGGCGCCTCATGCAACCAACCGGGATAAATCGTTTCGAAACGTGTTACCGAGGCTTGGCTCAGGCAGCGTCCTTGGCGGCGTAGGCGCCGAAGACACGGGCCAGCTTGGCCGCCGGAGCGGTCGAAAGCTGGGCGATCTTCGTGGCCGGAGCCTGGACGAGACCGATGAGCTTGGCGCGCAGTTCGTCGAGCGAGGGCATCGAGGCGAGAGCCTTGACGCCGTCCGCGTTCAGAACCTGCGAACCCATCGCGCCGCCGACGATCTCGATCTTGTCGGTCGTCTTGGCGAAGTCGACGACGGCCTTGGCGGCTGCGACGGGGTCCACCGAAGTGGCGATGGCCGTCGGGCCGTTCAGGAAGTCACCGATACCGACATAGTCGGTGTCCGCGATGGCAAGCTTGGCAAGACGGTTCTTCGCAACCTTGTAGGACGCACCGGCTTCACGGATCTTGTTGCGCAGTTCGGTGGACTGGGCCACCGACATGCCGAGGTTGCGGGTGACAACCACCACGCCGACCTCGTTGAAGACCGCGTTGAGCTGGGCGACCGATTCGGCTTTCTGCGAACGATCCATGCCTTACTCCTTCACATGTGACCGCCAGGGAATTGCGTCCCGGACGGCCGGCTACGTTTGACCATGGCGCTGATGCACCATGGGCGAGTCCGTTCGATGGGGAAGGAGTTTCGCGCCGAAACGCGAGAGTGGCACCGCGCTGCAAGGAGCGAGGGGCCGGAAAAATTTCCTGTTCCCCGTCTAGGCTGCAAATTAAGAGGGAAACCCTCAGCAGCGGTCTCGGACGGATGAACGACAGACGCGAGGCCTGCCGGTCGGAGCGGGCCATTGGCCGAAATCAGGTAGGGAGTCAAGCAAAGTCATCCGGCGGCGGGCGGGAAAGTCCGGCAGCGCCTTCGAAGATCGCACGAAAAGACGGGGCGGCTCGCTGGGAGCCGCCCCGCTGTTACCTGCCGCCAGAGGGGATGGCGGCGGGCGATCAGGCCTCGACCAACGGGGGCGTAGGGGTGGAGGGCTTGGTCGTCGGCCGGTAGGTGCGCCAGTCGAAGGACTGGGCCATACCCTGCTTCTGCAGGTGTTCTCGGTGCTGCAACTGGATGCGCGCGCGGCGCATGCGGGCCTTGCGCGAGATGAAGGGATTCGCGGCGTCTGGCGCAGCTGCGACCATGCGTTCGAGCAGTTCGCGGCGCGCCTCGCCGGTGGGAACCGGTCCGCTGCCTGCGACCGGTGCCTGGACCTTGCGCTCAAGCGGGCGACTTGCCGGAGCCGGTGCGGCGGCACGCGGCATTTCAGCCGGGCCGCTGGCTGCCGCAGACGCAGTCGCCGGTTTACTCGAGGCCGGAGCCGCAGCCGGGCGATAGACGGATGCGGGCTTGTAGGTACCTGGCATGGCCTCACGCGAGCGCGGCTGGCGCACCCGCTTGCGGCGCGAACGCATGGCCATGATCCCGGCCCCGGCTATGCCGGCAGCCGCAAGCAGGCCGAGGATGCCCTCGATGGGCAGATCGCTGTCCTCGTTCCCGTTGTTCTCGTTCGCCGGGGCCGCGTCCGGCTGCGCCCTTTCATCGGCCGGCGAAGCAGCCTTGAGCGGCGATGCCTGAGCCGGGTCGGAGACATCGCCTTGCGCCAGAGCACCGTCTGCTGCCGTCCCCGCATCGGCCGCATCGGGAACTGTGACAGGCGCGGCCTCGCGGCGATTGTTTGCCGCGGCGGCACTGGTTTCGCGCACATCCGGGCGCTGCTCAGGGCTACGCTCCGCAGGGGCGGCAGCCCCAGTTTCGCCAGCATCGTTCGTATCGGCGGCATTGGAAGCTGCAGAAGTGTTGATGGTTGAAGTCTCTGGCTGCGCGACTGGCGCCACGGGCATCGCGAGCGGCTGCGAAACCGTCGCATCGGGCTCGGCCTGCGGAAGCACGATAGTCGGCTGCTCGGCGGCACCCGTGACCGGGACCGTCGATTTCGCCGCATCGACAGGCGAAGCGCTATTCACGTCCTGCGGCAGGGTCAGCGCGGGCGCGGACGCCCCACTGTCCTGCGCCAGGACCGGTGTGGAACCAATCGCCAGGACGGCAGCAATGGCCGTCAGGGCGTGAGGCGAACGTGAGCGTACTTGTGTCATGCCGCTTATAATGCGCGGGACCTTGGATGAGTTACCGGTACATCTTCCAATACAGGACAAGACGAGATCCCCCTTGCGACGAACCGTTACTTGACCGATCCGGGCCTGTATTTGCCTTGTCGGCACACAAGGGCGCGTTCATTTGGCGTTCACCGAAAAGCCGTGCAGGCAGTCCGCCTGTTTCTTCGTATCGAGACCCTGTACGCTCCCCTGCCGCAAGGACACCCCGGCCTACGCCGCCGCCCCCGGCATGCGCCGGCACGCCGCACATGGGATCGTTTGACAGTGCAGGGGCGCACTCCTATATGCACACCTCGCTCGGCGCTTCGAGCAAGGCGGGTCCATGCGCGGGGACACGTCCAGGAAGGAAGCGGTCCGGGTATTCATCTGACGCAGAGGCTGCAGGCCGCTTCGGACCCCGATTCACGGGATTCCGGGCATGCCGAGCGGCCTTTTGGTGTTTCAGGTGATCCGTCCATCGGGCGGAAAATCGTCCTCGCGAAGACGAAATTTTTCCGGACCGTTCATCGCGAATCGGTCCCTTTTGAGAAGCGAAGAGGCAAGAACCCCACATGGCGACCAAGCCCCTCGAACCCCGCCGCTCCGCGAAGAAGCGGATCCGCAAGATCTTCGGCGACATCCACGAAGTCGTCCAGATGCCCAACCTCATCGAGGTCCAGCGCGAGAGCTACGAACAGTTCCTGCGTTCCGATCCTTCGGTCGGCTACGTTTCGGGCCTGGAAAAGACGCTGCGTTCGGTGTTCCCGATCCGTGACTTCGCCGGCACCAGCGAACTCGACTTCGTTCACTACGAACTCGAAGAGCCGAAGTACGACGTGACCGAGTGCCGCCAGCGCGGCATCACCTACGCGGCCCCGATGAAGGTCACTCTGCGCCTGATCGTGTTCGAGGTGGACCAGGAAACCGAGACCCGCTCCGTGCTCGATATCAAGGAGCAGGACGTGTACATGGGCGACATGCCGCTCATGACCGAGAACGGCACCTTCTTCATCAACGGCACCGAGCGCGTCATCGTTTCGCAGATGCACCGTTCGCCGGGCGTGCTGTTCGACCATGACCGCGGCAAGACGCACTCCTCGGGCAAGTTCCTCTTCGCGGCCCGCGTGATCCCGTATCGCGGTTCGTGGCTGGACTTCGAGTTCGACGCCAAGGACAACGTCAACGTGCGTATCGACCGCAAGCGCAAGCTGCCGGTCACCTCGCTGCTCTATGCCCTGGGCCTCGACAGCGAGCAGATCCTCGACCACTTCTACAACACCGTCACCTGGAAGCGCGGCGAAGGCGGCTGGCGCCTGCCCTTCACCCCCGAGCACTGGCGCGGCCTGAAGCCGGCCTTCGACATCGTCGATGCCAAGTCGGGCGAAGTCGTGTTCGGCGCCGGTCACAAGATCAGCCCGCGTGCAGCCAACAAGGCGCAGAAGGACGGTCTTGAGGAACTCCTCATCCCGACCGAGGAAATCTTCGGCCGCTTCATCGCCGAGGACATGATCGACGAGTCCACCGGCCGCATCTACATCGAGGCCGGTGACGAAGTGACGCCGGAAAACCTCGAAGTGATCGACGCCGCCGGCATCGACCAGCTCAACCTGCTGGACATCGACGACGTCAACACCGGTCCGTGGATCCGCAACACCATGAAGGTGGACAAGGCCGAGAACCGCGACATGGGTCTCGAGGCCATCTACAAGGTCATGCGCCCGGGCGAACCGCCGACGAAGGAAACCGCCGAAGCCCTTTTCGAAGGCCTGTTCTTCGACGGCGACCGCTATGACCTTTCGGCCGTCGGCCGCGTCAAGCTGAACATGCGCCTCGGCCTCGAGGTCGAGGACACCGTCACCACCCTGCGCACCGATGACATCCTCGCGGTGGTCAAGGAACTGGTGAATCTCAAGGACGGCAAGGGCGAGATCGACGACATCGACAATCTCGGCAACCGCCGCGTGCGTTCGGTGGGCGAGCTGCTGGAAAACCAGTACCGCGTCGGCCTGCTGCGCATGGAGCGCGCCGTCAAGGAACGCATGAGCTCGGTCGACGTCTCGACCGTGATGCCCAACGACCTCATCAACGCCAAGCCCGCCGTGGCTGCCGTTCGCGAGTTCTTCGGTTCCTCGCAGCTCTCGCAGTTCATGGACCAGACCAACCCGCTTTCGGAAGTCACCCACAAGCGCCGCGTCTCGGCGCTTGGCCCGGGCGGTCTGACCCGTGAGCGCGCCGGCTTCGAAGTCCGCGACGTTCACCCGACCCACTACGGCCGCATCTGCCCGATCGAGACGCCGGAAGGCCCGAACATCGGTCTGATCAACTCCCTGTCGACCTTCGCCCGCGTCAACAAGTACGGCTTCATCGAAACCCCGTACCGCAAGGTCGTGGACGGAAGGGTCTCCGGCGAGGTCGTGTACCTCTCCGCAATGGAAGAGCAGAAGCACACCGTCGCGCAGGCTTCGGCCGAACTCAACACCGACGGTTCGTTCGTCGAGGAACTCGTCTCGGCTCGCCAGAACGGCGAATTCGTGATGAGCCCGCGCGACCAGATCACGCTGATGGACGTTTCGCCCAAGCAGCTCGTCTCGGTGGCCGCCTCGCTCATTCCGTTCCTGGAAAACGACGACGCCAACCGCGCTCTGATGGGCTCGAACATGCAGCGTCAGGCCGTTCCGCTCGTCAAGGCCGATGCGCCTTACGTCGGCACCGGCATGGAAGAGACCGTCGCCCGCGATTCCGGCGCCGCGATCTCCGCACAGCGCGGCGGCGTGGTCGACCAGGTCGATGCCACCCGTATCGTCATCCGCGCCGCGGGTGACATCGAGGCCGGCAAGTCTGGCGTCGACATCTACCGCCTGCAGAAGTTCGAGCGTTCGAACCAGTCGACCTGCATCAACCAGCGTCCGCTGGTGAAAGTGGGCGACGTCGTCGAGGCCGGCGACATCATCGCCGACGGCCCGTCGACCGAGCTGGGCGAACTGGCGCTGGGCCGCAACGTGCTCGTCGCGTTCATGCCCTGGAACGGCTACAACTACGAGGACTCCATCCTCATCTCCGAGCGGATCGTGAAGGACGACGTGTTCACGTCGATCCACATCGACGAGTTCGAGGTCATGGCCCGCGACACCAAGCTGGGTCCGGAAGACATCACCCGCGACATCCCGAACGTCGGCGAGGAAGCCCTGCGCAACCTCGACGAGGCGGGCATCGTCTACATCGGCGCCGAAGTGCACCCGGGTGACATCCTCGTCGGCAAGATCACCCCGAAGGGCGAAAGCCCGATGACGCCGGAAGAAAAGCTCCTGCGCGCCATCTTCGGTGAGAAGGCCTCTGACGTTCGCGACACCTCGCTGCGCCTGCCGCCGGGCGTTTCGGGCACCATCGTCGACGTGCGCGTCTTCAACCGCCACGGCATCGAGATCGACGACCGTACCCGCGCAATCCAGAACGAGGAAATCGAACGCCTCGCCAAGGACCGCGAGGACGAACGCGCCATCCTCAACCGTGCGACCTACAACCGTCTGCAGGAAATGCTGATCGGCCAGGTGGCCGCTTCGGCGCCCAAGGGCGTGAAGAAGGGCATCGAGATCGACGAAGCCGTGCTCGGCGAAGTCGAGAAGCACGAATGGTGGAAGTTCGCGGTTGCCGACGACCACATGCAGTCGCAGCTCGAAGCGGTGAAGGCCCAGTACGACGCGACCGTCAAGGCGATCCAGGAGAAGTTCGAGGATCGCAAGGAGAAGCTCGAGCGCGGTGACGAACTCGCTCCGGGCGTACTCAAGATGGTCAAGGTCTTCGTTGCGGTGAAGCGCAAGCTGCAGCCGGGCGACAAGATGGCCGGCCGTCACGGTAACAAGGGTATCATCAGCCGCATCCTGCCGCAGGAAGACATGCCCTTCCTCGAGGACGGCACCCCTGTCGACTTCGTGCTCAACCCGTTGGGCGTGCCTTCGCGCATGAACGTCGGGCAGATCTTCGAAACGCACCTGGGCTGGGCCGCTCGCGGCCTGGGCAGCAAGGTCGGCGACGCGCTCGACGCATGGCGTGCCGCCAACCCCGACCCGGTTGCCGGTCAGCCGCCCGAAGCCGTGAAGGAAGTGCTCAAGGAGATCTACGGCGACAACTACGCCGACGAGATCGAAGCGCGCTCGCCCGAGCAGATCGTGGAACTGGCGCAGAACGTGCGGGCCGGCGTGCCGATGGGTACTCCGGTGTTCGACGGCGCGGTGGAAGCCGACGTCTCGGCCATGCTCAAGCTCGCCGGGCTCGATGAATCGGGCCAGGTCACGCTTCTCGACGGCCGCACCGGCGAGGCTTTCGACCGCAAGGTCACTGTCGGCTACAAGTACGTGCTGAAGCTCCACCACCTTGTCGACGACAAGATCCACGCCCGTTCGATCGGCCCCTACTCGCTCGTCACCCAGCAGCCGCTGGGCGGTAAGGCGCAGTTCGGCGGCCAGCGCTTCGGTGAGATGGAGGTCTGGGCTCTCCAGGCCTACGGTGCAGCCTACACGCTGCAGGAAATGCTCACCGTGAAGTCGGACGACGTGGTCGGCCGTACCAAGGTCTATGAAGCGATCGTCAAGGGCGACGACACCTTCGAGGCAGGCATTCCCGAGAGCTTCAACGTTCTCGTCAAGGAAATGCGCTCGCTGGGCCTCAACGTCGAGCTCAAGAGCCACGACGACGAGGACGACGACGGCCTGGCCGAAGCGGCGGAGTAACGGGATCGGGCGGGGCCTTCGCGCTCCGCCCTGCCCTCTCCACCTGCCAAGAGAATTCACCCTGTTGGGGACTGAACTATGAACGACCTGACCAAATTCACCAACCAGATGGCGAAGCCCGAGACCTTCGATCAGATCCAGATCGGTCTCGCCTCCCCCGAGCGCATCCGCTCCTGGTCCTTCGGCGAGATCAAGAAGCCGGAAACCATCAACTACCGCACGTTCAAGCCCGAGCGTGACGGCCTGTTCTGCGCCCGCATCTTCGGCCCCGTGAAGGACTACGAGTGCCTTTGCGGCAAGTACAAGCGCATGAAGTACAAGGGCGTCGTGTGCGAAAAGTGCGGCGTCGAAGTCACCGTCACCAAGGTCCGCCGCGAGCGCATGGGCCACATCGAGCTGGCCGCGCCGGTCGCGCACATCTGGTTCCTCAAGTCGCTGCCCTCGCGCATCGGCCTGCTGCTCGACATGCAGCTCAAGCAGCTTGAGCGCGTCCTCTACTTCGAGAGCTACATCGTCATCGAGCCGGGCCTGACCCCGCTCGAGAAGTACCAGCTCCTCACCGAAGACGAGATGCTCGACGCCCAGGACGAGTACGGCGAGGACGCCTTCTCGGCCGGTATCGGCGCCGAGGCGGTCAAGACCATGCTCATGGAGCTCGACCTCGAGCAGGAGCGTGCCGACCTTCTCCAGGAGCTTGAGACGACCAAGTCGGAACTCAAGCCCAAGAAGATCATCAAGCGCCTCAAGGTCGTCGAATCGTTCATCGATTCGGGCAACCGCCCCGAATGGATGATCCTCGAAGTCGTGCCGGTCATTCCGCCGGAACTGCGCCCGCTGGTTCCGCTGGACGGCGGCCGCTTCGCGACCTCGGACCTCAACGATCTCTATCGCCGCGTCATCAACCGCAACAATCGCCTGAAGCGCCTGATCGAACTGCGCGCGCCGGACATCATCGTGCGCAACGAAAAGCGCATGCTGCAGGAAGCGGTCGACGCCCTGTTCGACAACGGCCGCCGCGGCCGCGTCATCACCGGCGCCAACAAGCGTCCGCTCAAGTCGCTGTCCGACATGCTCAAGGGCAAGCAGGGCCGCTTCCGCCAGAACCTGCTCGGCAAGCGCGTCGACTATTCGGGCCGTTCGGTCATCGTGACCGGTCCGGAGCTCAAGCTGCACCAGTGCGGCCTGCCCAAGAAGATGGCGCTCGAACTGTTCAAGCCGTTCATCTACGCCCGCCTCGATGCCAAGGGTCTCTCGATGACCCTCAAGCAGGCCAAGAAGTGGGTCGAGAAGGAACGCAAGGAAGTCTGGGACATCCTCGACGAGGTGATCCGCGAGCACCCGGTTCTGCTGAACCGCGCGCCGACGCTGCACCGACTGGGTATCCAGGCCTTTGAACCAGTCCTCATCGAGGGCAAGGCGATTCAGCTGCACCCGCTCGTCTGCTCGGCCTTCAACGCCGACTTCGACGGTGACCAGATGGCCGTCCACGTTCCGCTCTCGCTGGAAGCCCAGCTCGAAGCGCGCGTGCTGATGATGTCGACCAACAACATCCTCTCGCCTGCAAACGGCAAGCCGATCATCGTGCCTTCGCAGGACATGGTGCTGGGCCTGTACTACCTGTCGATGGACCGCTCCGGCGATCCTGGCGAAGGCATGAAGTTCGGCGACATGGCCGAAGTGCACCAGGCACTCTTCACCGGCGCCGTCACCCTGCACTCGAAGATCGAGGCCCGCGTGCCGCAGACCGACGAGGACGGGAACCAGTACATGAAGCGGTTCGAGACCACGCCGGGCCGCATGCTCATCGGCGAATGCCTGCCCAAGAGCCACAAGGTGCCCTTCGAAGTCGTCAACCGCCTTCTCACCAAGAAGGAAATCGGCGACGTCATCGACCAGGTGTACCGCCACACCGGCCAGAAGGACACGGTGCTGTTCGCCGACGCCATCATGACGCTCGGCTTCCGCAACGCGTTCAAGGCCGGCATCTCCTTCGGCAAGGATGACATGATCATTCCGGAATCGAAGGAAGCCCTGGTGGGCGAGACCAAGGACCTGGTTGCCGACTACGAGCAGCAGTACCAGGACGGCCTCATCACCCAGCAGGAAAAGTACAACAAGGTGATCGACGCCTGGAGCCGCTGCGGCGACCAGGTCGCGAACGCCATGATGGAAGAGCTCAAGGCGCTTCCGGTCGACCCCGAAACCGGCCGTCAGGCTCAGATCAACTCGATCTACATGATGAGCCACTCGGGCGCTCGTGGTAGCCCGGCCCAGATGAAGCAGCTTGGCGGTATGCGCGGCCTCATGGCCAAGCCGTCGGGCGAGATCATCGAAACGCCGATCATCTCGAACTTCAAGGAAGGCCTGACCGTCCTTGAGTACTTCAACTCCACCCACGGCGCCCGCAAGGGTCTGGCCGACACCGCGCTCAAGACGGCGAACTCGGGTTACCTGACCCGCCGTCTGGTCGATGTCTCGCAGGACTGCGTCGTCGTCGTCGAGGACTGCGGCACCGAACGTGCGCTGGAAATGCGCGCGATCGTCCAGGGTGGTTCGGTCATCGCCAGCCTTGCCGAGCGCATCCTGGGCCGTACTCTGGCCGAGGACATCGTCGACAAGGAAGGTAACGTCGTCGTCGCCAACGGCACCCTGCTCGACGAAGCCGGCGTGAAGGCGATCGAAGGCGCCGGCGTGCAGGCGGCCCGCATCCGTTCGCCGCTGGTCTGCGAAGCGACCCAGGGCGTCTGCGGCAAGTGCTACGGCCGTGACCTCGCTCGCGGTACGCCGGTGAACATCGGCGAAGCGGTGGGCGTCATTGCCGCCCAGTCGATCGGTGAACCGGGCACGCAGCTGACCATGCGTACCTTCCACATCGGCGGCGCCGCGCAGCTCAACGAAACCAGCCACCTGGAATCGATCTGCGACGGTACCGTGCAGTATCGCGACATCCCGACCATCGTCGACAAGCGCGGCCGTCGCCTGTCGCTGGCCCGCAACGGCGAAGTCGTGGTGATCGATACCGAAGGCCGCGAGCGCGCCATGCACCGCGTTCCTTACGGTACGGTGCTGCTGCACACCGACGGCGCGACCGTGAAGGAAGGCGAACGCCTGGCCGAGTGGGACCCGTTCACCCTGCCGATCATCACCGAAACCGCAGGTGTGGTGAAGTATCAGGACCTGATCGACACCCGCACGCTGACCGAACAGGTCGACGATGCCACCGGCATGACCAGCCGCGTCGTCACCGAGGACCGTTCGTCCAGCCGGTCGAAGAAGAAGGAAGACCTGCGTCCGCGCATCACCCTTCTCGACGACTCCTCGGGCGAGGCCGCGCGCTACATGCTGGCGCCGGGTGCGACGCTCTCGGTCGAGGATGGCCAGACCGTCGAGGCCGGCGACATCATCGCCCGTGCATCGCGCGAAGCTGCCAAGACCCGCGACATCACCGGCGGTCTGCCGCGTGTTGCCGAGCTGTTCGAGGCCCGCAAGCCGAAGGACAATGCGGTTATCGCCAAGGTCTCGGGTCGCATCGAGTTCGTTCGCGACTACAAGGCCAAGCGCAAGATCGCGATCATTCCCGAGGAAGGCGAACCCGTCGAGTACCTGATCCCCAAGAGCAAGGTGATCGACGTTCAGGAAGGCGACTTCGTCAAGAAGGGCGACAACCTGATCTCCGGCTCGCCGGATCCGCACGACATCCTCGAGGTCCTCGGCGTCGAGGCCCTGGCGGAATACCTCGTGTCGGAAATCCAGGAAGTCTATCGACTCCAGGGCGTGAAGATCAACGACAAGCACATCGAGGTGATCGTTCGCCAGATGCTGCAGAAGGTCGAGATCACCGACGGCGGCGACACCACGCTGCTGCCGGGCGAACAGGTCGACTTCGAGGAAATGCTCGAGGTCAACAGCAAGCTCACCGGCGGCAAGAAGCCGGCCGAAGGCAAGCCGGTGCTGCTGGGCATCACCAAGGCCTCGCTGCAGACCCGTTCGTTCATCTCGGCTGCGTCGTTCCAGGAGACCACCCGCGTCCTCACCCAGGCCGCGGTCGAGGGCAAGAAGGACTCGCTCATCGGTCTCAAGGAAAACGTCATCGTCGGCCGCCTCATCCCGGCGGGCACCGGCGCGGGCATGAACCGCGTGCGCGTTGCCGCGTCGAGCCGCGACGCAGCCCTGCGCGCCTCCTATCGCAAGATGCAGGAAGCGCTCATCGCTGCCGACACGGCCGAGGAAGAGCATGCCGCAGAGCTCAAGCGCGACCCGCTTGACGACCTGGGCGACGATCCGCTGGCGGCAGTCGAGGGTGAAACCCACGGCACCGACGCCGATGCGGGCGAATACCTGATCAAGGGCGACGAGGAAGGCGAGGCCTGAGCCTCACCCCTCCAGCCTGACAGGCGAAAAGCAGGGCCCCGCCGGAGCGATCCGGCGGGGCCTTTGCTTTATCGGGCCCTGCACAATGAGGGCTTCGACGGGCGACATATCGGGTTCGACCGGTGACATGGCCTTCGAGCGGGCGGAGCGGCATAGAGGCGCGCGCCCCCGCTCTCGCAAGGCCGGAACCGATGAAACGTCACGAGTCCCCTGTCAGCAGCGCCGCAGCCGCCTCGGTGATTGCCATGCTGGCCTTCGTGGTGTGGTCCGGCCTTGCAGAGTTCAGCGGGGCGTTCAGCAGTACCGCAGCGCTGCTGGGCGCGTGAGCGAGCCGGGGATCAGCTTACCGGTCCGATAACCAGGCGATCGTCCTCGATCCGCACCCCGCTCAGCTTCGAGAGGAACGACTGGCCGAGAAGCGAAACGTCGAGCCCCTCGGGAATGATCGCCGCCTCGACGTCACGCGCTTCGAAGCCGCCCAGTTCCAGGCGCTCCAGCCGGACCGGTACGCCATAGACCGGACCGCTTGCCCCGCGCCCGACCCCGACGAGATCCGAATCGTCCCACTCGAGGCCGATCGCCTGCGCATCGGCGCCGGTGAGAGCGACAATGCTGGCGCCCGTATCGACGAGAAAATGCGTGCGCGCATTGCCGACCATCGCATCGGCATAGAAATGACCGTCAGGTTCGCGCGGCAGCACGGTTTCGCCGGCCAGCCAGGCATCGCGGCGATCCTGCCGAACTTCGCGGCTCGCAACCTCGACAGGATTGACGCTGGCGGCAGGACGGCGCCCGTTGCCTGCCTCCAGTCCAGGCGCAATCCAGCCGACGACGGCGGCCGTCCCGACGAGAAGGATGATCGGTCCCTTGCGCATGGCCCGTGCAGGCTATGCGCCAAAGCCTTAAACCGGCGTAAAGCGCGCGGCGAAGCGACGCAGGAGCGGACTTACTCGGCCGCCTGGGCCTGCGCCTCGGCAGCCTCGATCTCCGCCGCCTTGGCTTCCACCAGCGAAACGATGTGATCGAGCATGTCGTCGCTCTGCACATGGTGGTCGGTCACCCCGGAGAGATAGACCATGTGCTTGCCATTGCCGCCGCCGGTAATGCCGATGTCGGTCTCGCGGGCTTCGCCCGGGCCATTGACCACGCAGCCCAGCACGGAAAGCGAAAGCGGCGTCTTGATGTGCTGCAGACGCGCCTCGAGCGCCTCGACCGTGCGGATCACGTCGAAGCCCTGGCGCGCGCAGGACGGGCAGGAAACGACGCGTACGCCGCGGGTGCGCAGGCCGAGCGCCTTGAGGATCTCGAAGCCGACGCGCACTTCCTCTTCCGGCTCTGCCGAAAGGGAGACGCGCAAGGTATCGCCGATACCGGCCCAGAGCAGGTTGCCGATGCCGATGGCCGACTTGACCGTACCACCGATCAGGCCGCCTGCTTCGGTGATGCCCAGATGCAGCGGGCAGTCCACCGCGTCGGCCAGCCCCTGGTAGGCGGCGACGGCAAGGAAAACGTCCGAGGCCTTCACGGCCACCTTGTACTCGTGGAAGTCATGGTCCTGCAGCAGCTTGATGTGATCGAGCGCCGATTCGACCAGAGCTTCCGGGCACGGCTCCCCGTACTTTTCGAGCAGGTCCTTCTCGAGGCTGCCCGCGTTGACGCCGATGCGGATGGCGCAGCCGTTGGCCTTGGCCGCGCGCACGACTTCGGCGACGCGCTCGTCCGAGCCGATGTTGCCCGGGTTGATGCGCAGGCAGGCCGCGCCCGCGTCCGCTGCCTCGAGCGCGCGCTTGTAGTGGAAATGAATGTCCGCGATCAGCGGAACCTGCGCTGCCCGGGCGATCTCGCGGAACGCCGTGGTGCTCTCGACATCGGGGCACGAGACGCGGATGAGATCGGCGCCCGCGTCCTCGCAGCGGCGGATCTGGTCGATCGTCGCGCGCGCGTCCGAGGTCGGCGTATTGGTCATGGTCTGCACGGTGATCGGGGCATCCCCGCCGACGGGAACGCTGCCGACCATGATCTGGCGGCTCTTGCGGCGCTCGATATCGCGCCAGGGTCGAATGGAAGACATGGCCGCTCCTATAGGCGCTTGGCGTGACGGTTTGAAGCACGTTTGCATTCTGCCGGGTCAAGCCGCGGATTCGAGGGCGCTCTTTTGCCCGTGCGGATTTTCGGGCATGCATGGCGAATGCTCGACGATACCCGTACCGACGACCTCGAAGCCGAAACGCCGCTGCTGTTCGGTCGCGTGCTGGACGGTCGCGGCGGCGGGCGCACCGTGACCTGGCAGGAAGCGAATGCCTGGCAGCCCGGCACACCGGGGGAAGTCTTGTGGATGCACTTGCGGCGCGACCGTCCGGGCGTCGCCGAGTGGCTGGAGCAGACGCTGGGCCTGCCCGAACCCACGGCGGAACTGCTCACCAGCGAGGATACCCGCCCGCGCGCCTTCAGCGAGGACGGCGCGCTGGTGGCGACGCTGCGCGGGATCAACTTCAACCCTGGAGCAGAGCCGGAAGACATGGTCTCGATGCAGGTCTGGTGCGACGGGCAACGGCTGATCACCCTGCGCCGGCGGCCCTTGCAGACGCCGCGTTCGGTGATGCACGATCTCGATGGCGGGCGCGGCCCGGTCGATGCAGGCGCTGCCATCACTTCGCTGGTCGAGCACATGATTGCCCGCATGAACCGCTCCATCGTCGACATGAACGAGGTGATCGACCAGCTGGAGGACACCGATCCCGACGACGATCCGGAAAGCATGCTCGACAAGATCTCGACGATCCGGCGCAATTGCCTCGCTCTCAAGCGCCACATGTCGCCGCAGCACGTCGCGCTGGAGCGCATCTCGCGCGATGCCCCGGCCTGGTTCGAGGACCACGACCGCCGCGAGATCGCCGAGACGATCGACCGCATGCGCCGCTATATCGACGATCTCGACATCAGCAAGGAAAGCGCGGTCGTCCTGCAGGACGACCTGCGCGCCCGCGCCGTCGCCCAGTCGAACCGCACCAGCTACCTGCTGACGATCGTTGCGGCGATCTTCCTTCCGCTCGGATTCGTGACCGGGCTGCTCGGCATCAACGTCGGCGGGATGCCCGGCGCCTCGAACCCGGACGCCTTCTGGCTGGTCGTCGCCATGTGCGTTGCGATCCTGGTGATGCAGTTGCTGATGTTCTGGCGCTGGAAGTGGTTCGGGTAGAGCGCCGTCAGCCCAGCAGCAGGCGCGCGTAGAGGAATTCCTCGTCACGCTGTTCGCCGACCATGAAGTGAATGTCGGCGACCTTTTCGAAGCCCTGGCGCGCATAGAACTTGTGAGCGCCGAAATTCTCGCTCCACACCGAGAGCTGGACTTCGTCCGCGCCGAAATCGCGCGCCTCGTCCATCGCCCAGTGCATCAGCCTTGCGCCGATGCCCTGCCCGGTCGCGTCGGGGTCGGTGTAAAGCTGCTTGAGCTCGACCACCTTGCTGCCGCGGGCGTGCTCCGGCCAGCCGCAGGCCATGACCATCTTGCAAAATCCCAGCAGGCGGGTCCCGTCGACGGCCAGCATGATCCGCATGCCCGGATCTGCAATCTGCCCTGCGACGACGACTTCGCCATGGGAACCGGCCAGAAAGGCAGAGAGATCCTCTGGACGGTAAAGATACCCGAACTTCTCCACGAAGCTGCGCGCGCCCAGATCGGCAAGGGCGGCTGCATCGGCTGGCGCGGCGAGTCTCAATTCCATTGCCGTTTCCTGGTTCACTTGCCCGCGCCCGTCAATTCCGTCCGATTCAGCGCAAGTCTTTGCAGCCGCGCTCGCAAGGAGGCGGCCGTTTCCCGTTACAGCGCGCGGGTCATGCACATGGAAAAGGCGTCGGAGACATAGTCGCCGAACGGCGGGCACTCGACAAAGCCGTTCGCAAGGTAGAGCTGCCGGGCGGCGCGGAAGGCCTCCGGCTTGCCGGTCTCGAGGCTGACGCGGGTATAGCCGCGCTCACGCGCGACCGTGAGCAGATGAAGCAGGATCGCCTTGCCCACCCCCTTCCCGCGATAATCGGGCGCGGCGCGCATCGATTTGAGTTCCCCGTGGCCCTCGTCCAGATGCTTGATCGCGCCGCAACCGGCGAGCCGCTCGCCATCCCATGCGGAATAGAACGCAACGTCCGCCTGCCGCAGGCGCTCTGCCGGCATCGCGTGAACCTTGCAGGCCGGAGACCACTTGTGCATCTCGTCGAGATGGAACTGCAGCAGGGCGAGAACCTGATCGCCGGACAGGTCATCGGGCACGATCCTCAAGGCGTCGATCATCAGCCTTCGTCCGAGAACTTGTCGGCCTTGCGCCGCCCCATGCGCATGCCTGCCTCCAGCCGCGCGCGCAACTGGGTGTAATAGGCCTCGAGGAACCGGCGCTCGTCGTTCCAGCCGTCATTGCGGCCGATCTTGGCGGCGATCGTCTGATAGACGGATTCGATCGACTGATCCCGCTTGCCGCGCAGTACGCGTTCCAGCGCCTGAAGCTCGTACTCTCCGTAAACAGCCAGTTCCGCATCGTCGAAGTGGTACTTGCGATGCGGCGCAGCCACGGCGGTCTGCGCTCCGCGCGCGACTGACATCGCCGCCTCCAGCTTCTGCCGCGGTCTTTCGAGCACCCAGCTTCCGGCGATGATGTCCCCGGCGCGCAGGCCGTCGCGGTTGAACATCGGGAACAGCATGAAGATCAGGAACCAGCCCGTCGCGGCCAGCCACGCCGCTCCGCTTTCCACGCCCGCAGACGCCAGAAAAACCAGCGGCAGGAACAGCTCGACATCGCGCAGGAGGTTGCGGGCAATGACCATTTCCGCCGAGAGCCGCCCGCCGTCGCGCGCGGCGATGCGGATGCCCGCCAGCCGTTTTCCTGGCGTGGCCCCGCGCGGGCCGAGCTCGAAGAACAGGAAGTAGGCGTTGCGGAAGAGGAACAGGATCACGATCCAGACGATGAAGATGAATTGCAGGACATGCCCTGCAGCCGTGTCGCTTTCCACCTCCCGCATGAAGGCCGATGCACCGCCTGCGATGGAGAACAGCGCCATCGTCGATCCCAGGATCAGCAGGAATATGAAGACGAGGTCGAGCATCAGCGCACCGGCCCGAGCGCCCCGGCTGGCCACGGTGACCGGCAGGGCGATCCCCTCGGGCGTGACGAGCACGCGGTCGCGCGAGGAACGGCGCAGGCGGGTCGGCATCGCGGTCATCGAGGGGTGTCCCGGCTCGCCGCGTGGCCGTCATTGCCGCGAAAGGCGAAGAAATAGCCGAGCCAGATCAGCAGCATCGATCCGCCGATGGCGAAGCGCCCCGCCGTCTCGTCGACGAGCTGACGCGCAAAGCCTTCGAGCAGGGCCGCGACGACAAGCATGAGCACGACGCCGGCCATGACCAGAGCGGCGCGCCGTCCGGCCTGCGCAGTGGCCTGCAGCACCGGCCTGCGCCCCGGAAATGCCAGCGAGCGTCCGATGTGCAGTCCGGCTGCCCCCGCCAGCAGGATCGCGAAGATCTCGGTCGTGCCGTGGACCGCAATCCAACCGGCGAAATCCGTTGTGAGCCCCGCCCCATTGTAGAGCCAGAGCATGGCGCCCAGCACGGCCATGTTGTGCACCAGCAGCAGCAGCGAGGGCACGCCGAAGGCGAAGCCGAGCGCGAAGGCGAGGATCGAGACCTGCGCATTGTTGCTGAACAGCTGGGCGGCGAACACGCTCATCCCGTTCTGCCCGGAATTACCGAAGATCGTCGCCTTGAGCGCCTCGGCGCTTGCCCCGGGCACGCGCGCGTCGCCGAACTGCTTGGGCACCAGCGCGAAATACCATTCCGGATCGTGCGAGACGAGCAGCCAGCCGACCGCCGTTCCCGCCACCATCACCGCGAAGGCGATGAGAATATCGACCCAGATCGCCCGCACCGCGGCGCTCCAGCCACCGCCAAGGAAGCCGCGGAACCATTCCCACAGGCTGGTCCGCGGGCCATAGACGACGAACCACGCGCGCTGGACCAGCGCTTCGAGGTAGGCGAGCGTTGCCGCATCGAGCGAAGTTTCCCGCGCGATCGACAGGCTGGAGGCGACGGTGCGGTAGAGGCCGGGAAGCGCCGGCAGGTCCTCGTCGGAAATGCCCCTGATCCGGCCCTTTTCCATGCGCGTGACGATGGCTTCCAGCCGCTTCCAGTCCGCCTCGCGCTCGAGCCGGAAACGGTCCGAACGCAAGGCGGCGCTTTCGATGGCATCGAGGGTGGCGGTCATCCGATCGCTCCGGATCGCTTGATGGCAAGGTAGGCGTCGAGCAATCGGGTACCGATCCGGTCGTAGCGGGCCTCGATGACGTCGACGCCGATCTGCTGCAGCCGCCGGGTCACAAGCGCGCGCTGGCGCAGCAGCAAGTCGGCCGAAACCGCCATCGAGAGCACTTCGAGATCTTCGGGAGGCTCGGCCGAAATTTCCTCGAGCTCCTCATCCTCCATCGTCACGAACAGCACGACGTGGCGGGAGACGAGACGGCCGATGCTCTCGATCATCAGTTCGGCGCTGGTCGGGTCGGAAAAGTCGCTGAACACGACGATAAGCGAGCGGCGCTGCAACCGGTTGGCAAGGGTCGCCAGGGCGAGCGTGAAATTGGGCTCCTCGGCGCGGTACTCAAGCCCGGCGGCCGCGCGCTGCAGACGGTGAAAGTCGCGCGAAGCGGTGATGAAAGGCGTGGAAACTTCGGGCCGGGAGGCGAAGCCGAACAGCGATACCCGGTCCCCGCCCTTCAGCGCAACATAGGAGGTCGCCAGCGCGGCGGAAACGGCGCGGTCGAGCCGGGGCATCCCTGCAATCGGTTCGCACATCGCCTGCCCGCAATCGAAGGCGAAGACGATCTGGTTGTTGCGTTCGGTCTCGAATTCCTTGGCGTAGAGATGGACGTGGCGGGCCGAGGCCTTCCAGTCGATGCGGCGGCGATCCATCCCGGGCTCGTACTCAGCCAGCGATTCGAACTGCGTACCCTCGCCGCGAATTCGCCGCGCGATAAGCCCGTATTGCGCATCCTTGAGGAAAGTCTGCAGGGCCGGAGAACGCACCGCGGCAATGTTCGGCCAGACCCGGACCTGTTCGTCGAGATCGCCCAGCAATTGCCGCGCGCCCAGTCCCAGTGGCCCGGTCCAGCGCAGCCAGCACCGCGTGACCCGGCCGGTGCCCCGACGCGAAGGGCTGACTTGCGCCTGCCCGCGCCATTCGCCGTCCCGACGGTGCAGCGCGAACTGGCAGCGCCCGCCGGGCGACAGCCGCGCATCGCATTCCAGCGCGATCTCGACGGCAGAGGGATTGCCTGCATGGAGCGCGGCCCGGGCTGAAAACTGCGTCTCGGCCCCGACTTCGGCATCGCCGGGCACGGTCACCTGCAAATCCTCGAGCCGCCCTCCCAACAGACCGTCAACGACGATCAGCACCAGCACTACAAGCCCGAACAGCGGCGCGATGACCCATGCTTCCGGCTGCGTTGCGCCGATGACGAGCGCTACCGGCGCACCAAGCGCCAGCAGCACCACGGCGCGCGCGGTCGGTACGATCGGGGCAAGCCGCGTGCTCATCGCGTCAGCGCGGCGCCTCGGTCTGTTCGACAAGCTGGGCGACAAGCGCCTCAACCTGCTTGCCCTCGATCTCCGCCGCAGGACTGAGCAGCAGACGGTGGCGCAGCACGCCGGTCGCCAGTGCCTTCACATCATCTGGCACAACATAGTCGCGGCCCTCCAGCGCCGCGCGGGCGCGGGCCGCCCCGGCCAGCAGCACCGCCGCACGCGGGCTCGCCCCGCAGGCAAGGTCAGCGCTGTCACGCGTGGCGCGCACGAGCCGCACGATGTAGTCGGTCACACTATCGGCGAGGGTCACGGTCGCAACAGCGCGGGTCGCGGCGGAAAGCACCTGCGGCGATGCCACCGCTTCGATGCCCAGCTCCATAGGCGAAGGCGCACCGCGATTCTCGCCGTAGCGGGCGACGATGCGGATCTCCTCCTCGGCGCTGGGATAGTCGACCAGCAGCTTGAACAGGAAACGGTCGAGCTGCGCCTCGGGCAACGGATAGACGCCCTGGCTCTCGATCGGGTTCTGCGTGGCGACGACCATGAAATGCGGCGGCAGCGCATGGGCGGCACCGTCCAGCGTGACGCGGCGTTCCTGCATCGCCTCAAGCAGGGCGGCCTGCGTCTTGGGCGGGGTACGGTTGATTTCGTCGGCCAGCAGCAGGTCACAGAAGATCGGCCCGTGGGTCAGGGTGAACTGGCTGGTCTGGAAGTTGAACAGGTTGGAGCCGAGGATATCGCCCGGCATCAGGTCCGGCGTGAACTGGATACGCCCGAAATCGAGCCCCAGCGTCGCCGCGAAGCACTGCGCGAGGAAAGTTTTCGCCGTGCCCGGCGGCCCTTCAAGCAGCACGTGGCCGCGCGCCATCAGCGCGATCAGCAAGTGGTCGATGGTCCCGGCCTGGCCAACGATGGCCTTGCCGACCTGTTCGCGTATGGCCCCGGCGATCTGCGCGACATCGGGCAGGCTGAGGGTCTCGGTCTCACTCATCGGATCAGCTTCCTTTCGAGCGCGTGGAGTTCGCGCGCGGCTTTCAGGAGGTCATGGGCCTTGCGCGAGCGCTTGAGGCGCGCGGCAATGACGGAATAGGGTTCGGCTTCGGGATCGCGCGCGGCAAGGGCGCGGTCGATGGCCTCTTCGGCGTGAACGGTATCGAGGTAACGCGGCAGGCCAAGCCCCTGCACGAGACGCTCGCGGATGCGGTCGGCATATGGTCCGCCGATCAGGTGCAGGCGGCGGGCACGGCGCACGAGGCCGGCGGAATTGCTGACGAGGGCGCGCTTGCCGAAGGCGATGGCGCGTTCCGTGCTGGCTGGCGGTCCGAACCGCAGAAAGGCGCGCCATCCGATCAGCACCGCGGCGAGCAGCAGGCACAATGTGGCGGCGAGAAACGGCGGAGTGAAAGCAAGCGTGAGCAGGTTGCGCGACTGGCCGAAGCCATTGAGCGTCATGTCGAAGATCACCGGATCGCCCGGCGAAATCCCGCTGGCCCGGACCAGCGTCTCGGCAAGGCGCGCATTCTCAAGCCGCGCCATGCCGTAGTTGTCGAGCAGGTCCGGCTCGAACACCAGCACCAGCGGATAGAGGTCGTCATCCTCGACCTCGGACTTCATCGGTGCAAGCGCGCGGTCTTCCAGCTCGGGGTAGTAGCCGCCGTCGTCGAGAACAGCCGCGAGGATCCGGCCGTCCTGACCTTCCACCAGTGGGACCAGCCGGGCGCCCTGCCCCGACAGCACCTGCTTGCCCTCGGGCAGTACGCCGCCAAGGCCCATGCCGCGCCAGCGCGGCTGCGCGCCGTCCTTCCCCATTGAGGACAGGGTGACGCCGACATCGTCGAGAAAGCCCGGCCAGTTGGGACCAGAAGCGCCCATGAGCTGCACCCAGCCGCGCCGCGCGCCCTTCTGCTGGCGATTGACCGGGCCTGCCATCCACTTGGGCGTGACCACCAGCGTCGGCCCGATGTAGCGCCGGGCACTGACGATGCGGTCGATCTCCTCTCCCTCGGCAAAGGCAGGCGGTGTCAGGACCAGCAGCCCCTGCTTCGCAAGCGCACCCTCGTTCTTGACCCTGCGCACGGCAAAGCCGCGCCGGTCGAGGAAATCGGCCATGGCCGCATAGCCATTGAGTCCCTTGCCCTGCGCATGGGCCTGGCCGTCGTTGCTGGTGCCCATCCCGTTGCCGGTCCCGATCATCCACAGCAGCGCGATGAACAGGGCGGAGCCGAGGAGCACGATCCCCAGGACGGCGCGGCGGGAGAAAGGGTTGGCGCCGACCGGAATGGCGGTGCCGGCAACCGGGCCTGCAGCGGACGCCGCCGCGCTCATGCGCGAAGCTCCAGCCGGGCGAAATCGGCATAGGCGGCGCGGGCCGCTGACCAGTCCTGCGCGTCGAGATCGCGCAGGGCGAACAGGCTGCGCTCCACCCGCTCCGCAATGGTCGCGAAGGCGCGGCGGCCGCTTTCGGGCAGCATCGGCAGGACGGAAATTTCGCGCGCGGTGCTGGCCGGGATCAGCCAGTCGGGCCGGGCATCGTTGATCTGGTGGACGCTGCGCTGAAGCAGGAGGTGCGCGGCTTCACCGAATCGCCCTTGCGCGGCAAGCCGGTCGGCATCCTCGAGCAGGGCGACGGCCTGGGCCCGGTTCGGCGTCCAGACGGCGTCCTCCTCCCGGTCACGGCGATTGCGCCAGACGGCGATGGCCGGGCCGAAAATCCGCCAGAGCAGAAACAGCGCCATCGCTGCCGCCAGTGCGATCAGGACGTACTGGAACACCGGCCAGGACATGCCGAGCAGGCGCCCGATCGGCGCGAAGATGGCTTCCATCAACCTGGAAAGGGCGCGCAGCCAGCCCGGTACTTCGGAGACGGGCGGCTGCTGGAGCGGCGGCAAAGGCGCGTACTGGATATCGGACGCGGCGCGCACGGCCTCCCAGTCGCTCGCGGCGTCCCGGGCAGCGGCCGCACCCGCAATCTGAGGCCCACCAACCGTCACGCCGGCCTGATTGGCATGTGCAGCCGTGACGTGCAAGCGATTGCCAGCGGGACCGCCGCGCAAGCAGGCCTGAAAATTCCCGACTTTTCAGGCAGCACCGCCATCCGACGGGCCGCAAGCACGCTTCGCGCAGGATCAGCCGCGGGCGCGCGCCTGCCGGTAGCTGCCCAGCGGCCGCACGTACTTGCAGTGGAAAGCCAGTTCCTGCAGCGCCATGTCGACACGCGGATCGCCCGGCACGCCTTCGATGTCGGCATAGAAGGTCGTGGCGGCAAAGCTTGCCCCGGTCTGATAGCTTTCCAGCTTGGTCATGTTGACGCCGTTCGTGGCGAAGCCGCCCAGCGCCTTGTAGAGCGCGGCAGGAATGTTCTTCACCTCGAAGATGAAGGTCGTCATCGCCGTCTCGCCCTGGAGATAGAACGGATCGAGCGGTTCCTTGGCGAGCACGACGAATCGCGTCGTGTTGTCCGCGGCATCCTCTACATTCTGTTCGATGATCTTGAGGCCGTAGAGCTCGGCAGCCAGCTTGGGCGCCACGGCGCAGGCCGTCATGTCGCCCTGCTCGCGCACGAACGCCGCCGCGCCCGCGGTATCGGCATAGGACATCGGCACGATCCCGCGCTCACGCAGGTAATGGCGGGACTGACCCAGCGCCTGCGGGTGACTGTAGGCACCGGTGAAAGGTCCGTCCCCCAGCGCCATCAGCGCGTGGTGAATCGACATGAAATGTTCGCCGACGATCGAAAGCCCGCTTTCCGGCAGCAGGAAATGGATGTCGGCGACCCGCCCGTGCTGCGAATTCTCGATCGGGATGATCGCCCGCTCGGCCTTGCCTTCCTTCACCGCATCGAGCGCATCCTCGAAGGAAAAGCACGGCAGCGGCAGGCAATCGGGATCGAATTCGAGGGCGGCACGATGCCCGTTGCAGCCTGGTGCGCCCTGCAAGGCCATGGCGCGCGAAGGGTCAGAAGCCGCTGCGGCTTCCATCTCTGCCACAAGGGCGAGGGCGGGTTTGGGATAGGAATGCATGGTGCCTGCGCGATTAGGCTGCAACTGCGATATCCGCAATGGCTCTTGCACTAAGCACCGCCCGCCACTAGAGCGCAGCGCAACCGAATGGGCTAGATTCACCGGCGGGGCAACTTCGAATGGATGATCGTTTCAATACCATTGCAGGCTGGACGCTGTTCGCAGGCATCGTTGGGCTCGGCCTGACGACCGTCAGCTCGCATTATTTCAAGGCTGACAAACCGCATCGTCCCGAGACGATGGGATACGCCATCGAAGGCGTGCAGGAAGAAGGCGAAGGCGCCGGCGAAGTGCCGATCGCAACGCTTCTGGCCAGCGCCGATGTCGCCAAGGGCGAGGCGACTTTCGCCAAGTGCGCCTCGTGCCACACGATCAACGCCGGCGGTGCCAACGGCATCGGCCCGAACCTTCATGGCGTCGTGGGCGAAGCCATCGGCAAGGGCGTAGGCGGTTTCGCGTTCTCCGATGCACTCAAGAGCGTTGGCGGTGAATGGACCTTCGACAAGCTCAACGACTGGCTGAAGAGCCCCAAGGCCTTCGCGCCCGGCACCAAGATGACTTTCGCCGGACTTTCCAAGCCGGAAGATCGCGCGAACCTCATCGCCTATCTGAACACGCAGGGCTCGAACCTGCCGCTGCCCACCCCGCCGGCCGCCGACGAGGCACCGGCCGAGGGTGACGCCGCTGCCGCTCCGGCAGAAGGCGCGGACGAGGCCGCTCCGGCCGAGGGCGAAGCCGCCGCGGCCGAATAATCCCGAAAATTCGACGAATCCGGCATTGCCGGCAGGAAGCGGTCCGCAGGCGTCACCGAGTCGCCTTCGGGCCGTTTCCGTCTTCAGGGCAGGAAAAACAGGCCAATCCGCCCGGCCGACACTACCCGGGCCGGCTGACTTGCAAGGTCGCCGAAAACAGCGTCTTCCCGCAGTCGCGGGAACGACGAGAGGCTCGCCCTAGCCCTTGAAGCCCTTGGCGATGACGTACCACTCGGACGAATCCTTGCGACTCGCCGGCGGCTTGGCATGCTTGACGCTGGTAAAGTGGCGCTTGAGCAGGTTCAGCAGCTCTGTATCGGTGCCTCCTGCAAGGACCTTGGCCACGAAAGTACCGCCGGGTGCCAGCGTCTGGATCGCGAAATCGGCCGCCGTCTCGACCAGCCCCATCGTGCGCAGATGATCGGTCTGCTTGTGACCGACCGTATTGGCCGCCATGTCCGACAGCACCAGTTCCGGCGCGCCGTCTAGCGCCCCTTCCAGCGCCGCAGGGGCCTCGTCGGCCATGAAGTCCATCTCGAAGATCGTCACGCCCTCGATGGGATCGGTGGGCAGCAGGTCGATGCCCACGACCTTGGCCCTGGGGCACTTGAGCCGCAGCACCTGGCTCCAGCCGCCCGGCGCAATGCCGAGGTCGACTGCACGGGTTACGCCCTTGAACAGGCCGAACTTCTCGTCCAGTTCGATCAGCTTGTAGGCCGCACGGCTGCGATAACCGTCGGCCTTGGCCTTCTTGACGTAAGGATCGTTGAGCTGGCGCTGGAGCCAGCGTGCCGAACTCGTCGAACGCTTCTTCGCCGTACGCAGTTTTTCGCCCGGATCGCGTCCCGAACGGCTCATCGACCGGTTTCCACTTGCTGTACGTTTCCTTCACTTGCGGCGATGACCTGTCCCGCGTGGGGGCTGCCATGGCCATTGGATGCAATCAGGCTGCGCAGGATGCCTTCGCGAATGCCGCGATCGGCAACGCCCAGTCTTGCTGCCGGCCAGAGGTCGAGGATGGCCTCGAGAATGGCGCAGCCCGCAACGACAAGATCGGCACGCTCCCGGCCGATGCAATTGAGCTCGCGGCGATCCTCGACTGCCATGGTCGAGAGGCGTGTGCTGATTTCGCGCATCGATTCGGCCGGCACGATCAGGCCGTCGACCATCCGCCGGTCGTACTGCGGCAGTTGCAGGTGCAGGCTCGCCAGCGTCGTCACGGTGCCGCTGGTGCCCAGCAGGCGCAGTTCGCCGCTGCTTGCAACCGACTTGCGCGCGCCCGAGATCCTGTCGGAAAATCCAGCGAAGCTCTCGGTCACGAGGCCGTGCATGTGGCGATAGCGGTTGAGACGATCCGCCTCGCTCACGCCTTCCGGGCCGCAGCTCTCGCTCAACGAGACAACGCCCCAGGGCACGCTCTGCCAGTCGAGAATGCGCGGCACGGTGCCGGTGCTCTCGATCAGGACGAGCTCTGTCGAGCCGCCGCCGATATCGAAGATCATCGCTGGCCCCAACCCTGCCTCGAGCAGGACATGGCAGCCCAGCACCGCCAGCCGGGCTTCCTCGCGCGCGCTGATGATGTCGAGGGCAATGCCGGTCTCTTCGCGCACCCTCTCGATGAATTCCGGGCCGTTCTCGGCACGGCGGCAGGCCTCGGTGGCGACGGAGCGCGCGAGATAAACGTTGCGGCGCATGAGCTTGTCGGCACACACGCGCAGGGCCGCAAGCGTACGGTCCATCGCCTCGTCCGAGAGACGGCCGGACTGAGCCAGCCCTTCGCCAAGACGAACGACGCGGCTGAAAGCATCGATCACGGTGAAGTTCTCGCCCGAAGGTCGGGCGATCAAAAGACGGCAGTTGTTGGTACCCAGGTCGATCGCCGCATAGGACTGCCGACCGCCGCCCGGCCGCGGACCGGCAGTACGTTGAGGATAAGGTCGTTGTGAAACCTGCCGCACCGTTTGCCGACGCGATGACGCCTGCTCGTTATTGTCGTTCTCTTCGCGCGGCGCTGCGCCTGCCTCTGGCTTAGGCGCACCCGCCGGGCGCACCTTCCCCTTGGCCGTGCCGGCGACTTTCGAGCGTGACTTGCCCTTTCGTCCCTTCCGCCGCCTTCCCGGGCGACCCGACACTTTGACTTTCGCGGCCGGCGGATCTTGCTCCGCCATGGTATCAAATCTCGTTCATATCTTCCCGCCAAGGCGGCGGGCACCTGAGGCCAATGCTAACGTGCCGTAACCAAAGGGGCAAGAGAGGTTACCCGGCCTTGCTTGACGAACCGCCGGGGCGGCGCGAAAGGCTCTGCAAGGCCTTGGCGCATATGCCGGGAACAGGACAGGACGGGGCGGCCCGATTGCCGCTGGCTGATGGACGAGGGTTTGAAAATGGGCGATTTCGTCAAGATCGAGAAGCGCGGGCGCATTGCCGTCCTGACCTTGAACCACCCCGAAAGGCTCAATGCCATCGGCGAACACCAGGACTGTGCCGACTTCGTCGCCGCGCTCGAGGACCTGGCTGCGGACGAAACCATCAGCGTCGGCATCCTCACAGGCGCAGGCAAGGCCTTCTCCGCAGGCGGCAACCTGCAGGCGATGAAGGACCGCAACGGCATCGGACCGCTCGACTCGCCCACCGCGACGCGGCTCAACTACCGCCGCGGCGTGCAGCGCATCCCGCGCGCTTTCCAGGAATGCGAAGTGCCGATGATCGCCGCGGTCAACGGCTTCGCCATCGGCCTTGGCAACGATCTCGCCTGCTTCTGCGACATCCGCATCGCCTCGGACAAGGCGAAGTTCTCCGCCGGCTTCATCAAGATGGGCCTGATTCCGGGCGACGGCGGGGCCTGGGCGCTGCCCCGTGCGGTCGGGTTCGCCAATGCCGCCGAAATGCTCTTCACCGGCGAGACGCTCGATGCCGAGCAGGCAAGGGCCATGGGTCTCGTCTCGCGCGTCGTCCCGCACGAATCGCTGATGGACGAAGCCATGGCGATCGCCGAGAAAATCGCCGCAAATCCCGCAAGGTCGTTGCGCATGGCCAAGCGGCTGCTCACCGATGCCCAGAACATGCGCCTCAACGAAGTACTGGAAATGTCGGCCGCGATGCAGGCACTGGCCCATGAAACGGCAGACTTCGAGGAAGCCATCGACGCCTTCCTCGAAAAGCGCCCCCCGCACTTCACCGGCAAATAGGCCCGGGAAAAACCCGGTCGAACGGCATGTGCGCACATGCGGACGCACCTTACGCGCATTCCGCTGCGCAGTCGCTTTCTCCGCCTTGGAACCCGACCGCAAATTTACTTGCGCTGGGGCCTTGACCCCTTCGAGCATGCGAGTTAGAGGCGCCCCCTCGTTGCCCCGTCGTCTAATGGTAAGACTACGGATTCTGATTCCGTCTATCGAGGTTCGAATCCTCGCGGGGCATCCACTTTCCTGAACATTTTGGCTAATTCCCGGTGTTCTCGCTGGGGTCGGTGGCTAACTTTTTGCGATGGTTGGCCATTACCTTCGTCATTGCGGCGTGGGCGCAGCCTGCTCGGACTGAGTCGCCTCCTCCGCCATAACCCTTCGTCGGATCGTTCGGCTTCGCGGCAACGGCGCGCAGCAGATCTTCTGAGGCAGCCAGGAAAGCGGTGTCTCGGGCCAGCATCGACGCCCCACCTTCATCGCCTTGGTCCAGCATGGCTGGTTCACAGCGTTATCGGAATTGCTTCGCCGAGCGCAGGTTGCCTGTAAGCGAACTGGCCCGTGCACCCTTGGTCGTGGCTCACAATGGCATGTGGTGTCTTGGGCGATAAATCGGGGGCATGGCGCTCGCCTTGCCGATTTGGGCGCCGCCGGTTGAAGCCTTGTCGCTTGAAGCCTTGTCGGTTGGGAATGGACGCATGGCGCGTTCTTCCAGGCACCGGTCTGGCGTGAGGCCAGATTTAGCGGCGGCGTATCTCCGAAAGCATCCGGCCATGGTCCGGTCTGCAGGTATCGCGCGCGGTGCGACGGCGGCTCCCTCGGCGTTCCGAGCCCGGGGCGCGCAATCCATGCCGAATCTGTCCATTCCGCAGCCCGGCACCGGCAAAAACAAAACACCCAATTGACGCAGATCAAACCAATCGCACGCATCATATTATAACAGGTGGAATGCAACATGGAATAAGATGTCGCGCGGAGGGTTTGTCGTGAATATAGCCGATTTGGTGGATGCGGAAGCTGGCACTCAGAACCGCCGGATTTTTTGGGACAGGGACGTTTACGAGCTTGAACTGGAGCGGGTTTTCGGCCGCTGCTGGCTGTTCCTCGCCCATGAAAGCCAACTGGCCAAGGCAGGCGACTACGTGGTCACGAAAATGGCTGAGGACGAGGTCATCGTCTGGCGTCAGGAAGATGGAAGCATAAAGGCCTTTCTCAACCAGTGTCGCCACCGCGGCATGCGGCTATGCCAGGCCGAGGCAGGGAACGCCCGCTCGCACGCCTGCATATATCACGGCTGGCAGTTTGCCGCCGACGGCAGCCTCAAGACCGTTCCGCTCGAGCAATCGGTTTACGGTCCGAGATTCGATAAGCGCCAATGGGGCCTGCGCGAAGTGCCGCGCGTGGAAAGCTACAAGGGCTTCGTATTCGGCTGCATGGACCCGGACGCGCCGACCTTGCCGGACTATCTCGGCGACGAGAAGTGGTACATCGACATCTGGACCGACATCCCCGGCGGCATAGAGCTGCTCGGACCGCCGGCCCGATCGATCGTTCACACCAACTGGAAGCTGCCGCCTGAGGGATTCGTTGGAGATGTCTATCATCTGGGCATGACCCACGGGTCCATCCTCAAGGTGCTCGGCGCGCCGGTCGTCGATTTCAAGTCGGGCATGGGGATGCAGGCCACGTCGCGTTACGGTTCGGGCCACGCGGCGCAGTTCAGTCACCACTCGTCCATGCGCGACCAGATCTCCCCGGAGCTGGCCGACATGGTCCCCCCGCGCAGGGTAGAAGATGTCGCGCCGGAAAAGGGCGAGGCCTACGCCAACCTCTATACGTCGATGTGGGACGGGACGATCTTTCCCAACTGTTCCTATCTGATCGGTTTGAACGTCTTCAAGGTCTGGCACCCGATCGGCCCCGACAAGATCGAGGTAGTGTCGTGGGTCATCGCGGAAAAGCGCATGTCCGAGGAGGCCAAGCGCCGGATGAAGATCTCCGTCAACCGCACCTTCGGCATGGCCGGTATCCTCGAAGGCGACGACATGGACAATTTCGAGCACTCCACGCAACCGAACCAGGGCTATTTCACGCGACAGGGCACGCTCAATGCCCAGCTCGGCCATGGGCTCGCGCGTTTGGATCCCGATTACCCGGGGGTCGTCAGCGATATGGTCAGCGAGCTGTCGATCCGAGGCTACTACCGCTTCTATGCCGACTGCCTGAAATCGAAAAACTGGCAGGAAATCCAGCACAACAGCGAAAACTGGAAGGAGCAGTTACTCTGATGACCGTGGCAACCATTCCGCAAGGGCACGATGCCCAGGAGCATGAACGGCCGCCCGTTTCGAGGGAGCTGCATCAGGATATCGAGCGGTTCCTCTATCGCGAGGCGCGCACGCTGGATCAGGAGCGGTTCCGCGAGTGGATCGACACCATGATCGATCCGGCGATCCATTACCAAATGGTCGTTCGCGACGAACGCTATCTGAAGGACAAGACGCCGGAAGATCAGCGCGAGGTCTTCGTCTATGACGATGAACTGGACGCATTGGAGATGCGTGTCCGCCAGTTTGAGACGGGACTGCAGTGGATGATGGACCCGCCGCAGAAACTCATTCGCTTTGTCTCCAATGTCGAAGCGTTTCACGATCCTGTCGGCGAGCTGATCGAAGTGCTCAGCTGCGGCAAGGCTTATCGTTACCGTCGCGGTTATGAACAGAGCGAGGTCGTCTACCGCCGAACCGACCGGGTTCGCCAGCTTGGCGACGGCGCATTCCGCATCGTCAGTCGCCGCATCGACCTGCTGGAACGCGTAGTCAGCAGCAAGAACCTTCTGTTCTTCCTGTGAGGGGCGTTCGGGCCCCGGCCCGGCGCAATCAGTCAACAAGGCAAGGATCATGGCCACTACTTCAACCACGGGCATCAGCGCGCCCGATTTTCACGACCGGAATGAGGCGTTCGGCCAGAAGCTGGGCACCCGGTACATGGCACCGCTGTGGGGCAAGATCGCCCAGATGGCGCCGCCCCAGCCCGCGCCCAGAACGGTCGCGCATGTCTGGCCCTATGCAGAGGTGCGCCCCTGTCTGATGGAGGCCGGTGACCTGATTTCGGCAGCCGAGGCCGAACGGCGGGTACTGATCCTCGAAAACCCGGCCTTCGTCGGCGAAGGCAGGGCCAGCGGCACGCTGTACGCCGGCGTCCAGCTGGTTCTGCCCGGCGAAACCGCGCCCGCCCATCGCCACGTGGCATCGGCGCTGCGCTTCGTGCTGGAAAGCTCCGGCGGCTACACGGTGGTGGCCGGCGAAAGAACGACCATGGCCCGCGGCGACTTCGTCATCACGCCGTCCTGGACCTGGCACGACCACGGCAATGATTCCGATGAGCCGGTTGTCTGGGTGGACATCTTGGACGCGCATATCGTCAACTTCTTCGAGACGAGCTTCTTCGAACATTACAATGAGGCCACCCACGGACCGGCCCGGCCGGAGGGCGATGCGCTCGCGCGTTTCGGGACCGCTATGCTGCCGATCGAGCCCGAACCGCGTTTCGGAGCAACATCGCCGGTTTTCAATTATCCATTCGAGCGGACCCGCGCCGCGCTCGTCGCGATCGCGTCGGCCGGTTCCCTCGATCCGCATTGGGGCGCTTCGCTGCGCTATGCCAACCCGACCGACGGTGGCTGGGCGATGCCCACAATCTCCACCTGGATGACTTATCTCCCCGCCGGGACGCGAACCGCACCGGTCCGATCGACGGACGGGATGGTCGTCTGCGTTCCCTACGGCAGGGGACGGATGATCGTGGACGGCCAAAGGCACCCATTCGCCGCGCAGGACGTCCTCGCCGCCCCCAACTGGACGTGGCGATCCTTCGAGGCGGAGGAAGACTGTTTCCTCTTCTGCGCCTCGGACCGGGTGGTTCAGGAAAAGCTCGGCATCTGGCGGGAAGAAAAAGCGCCAGCCTGAGAAAGCGATTTCGAAGAACGCGCCGCCGCCGCGCTGGCAGGCGCACATTGGGAGCCAGGATATGATCAAGTCATGGGCATTCGAGTTCTTCTTCGTGTCACGCGAAATCGAGAACATCATCATGAGCGCCGGGGGCAACCCGAGCGAGGCCGCATGCGCGAACTACGCAAGCAAGATCATTCCCTATTTCAACGCATACCTCGACCTGTGGTCGAGCGCCGAGAGACTGGGATTCGACGGACTGCTGCTGAGCGAGCACCATTTCGGCGGGGGCTACAGCCCATCTCCCAACATCCTGCTGCCGCTGATCGCCGCGCGGACCAATACGCTGCGCCTCGGCGTCATGGGCATGGTTCTTCCCTATCATAATGCGTGGCGGCTGGTTGAAGAGGTCGGCATGCTCGACATTCTGACGGGCGGTCGGCTCGAGGTCGGCACGGCGGCCGGTATTCCTGGCGAGTTCCAGAAAATCGGCCTTCCGACCGCCGAAGCACGCGCCCGCAACGACGAGGCGCTGCAGATCCTCGACGCGGGTCTCAAAAATCCGGTCATCTCCCATCACGGCCAGTTCTGGAACTTCGACGATCTGGCACTGGTGCCGCGGCCGATCCAGGCCAATATCCCGGTGTGGACAACGGTCATCAGCGTGGAATCAGCGCGCAAGGCCGCCCGGCGCGGTGCGAAGATCGCCACCGGCTTCCTTCCCAACGAACAGGTCAAGGAGGTGTTCGACGCCTATAACGAGGAGGCCGCCAAGGCGGGCAACCTGACGTGGTGCTGGAAATCTGGACAGGGTGTTAAGCTCATCCCGACCTAAGGAATGGACGGGAATGAAGAAGACGAGAAAGCGCTACAGCGCGGAATTCAAGGCGAAAGTTGCGATGGAGGCGATCCGTGGTGAACTGACGCTGGCGGAACTGGCTGCGAAGCACGGCGTCCACCATACGATGATCGGGGGATGGAAGCGTCAGGCGGTGGACGGGATGGCCAGCCTGTTCGACGGCGGTGAGCAGGCGTCGAAGACGGAGACCGAAGCGGAAATCGAGAAGCTGCATGCCAAGATCGGGCAATTGCTGGTGGAGCGGGATTTTTTGGCGAAAGCCTCCGGTCGATGAGCGCGGGCCAGAGGCGATTGCTGATCGAGCCTGCTCACCAGCGCCTGTCGATCGCGGCGCAGTGCCGCCTGCTGTCGATCAGCCGGTCTTCCTATTATTATACGCCTGCGCCTCAGAGCGAGGAGACGCTGGCGCTGATGCGGGTAATCGACGAGACGTTCATGGACTGTCCGTGGTACGGCAGCCGGCAGATGGTGCGGCACCTGCAGCGGCTTGGTCATGCGGTGGGCCGCCGCCGGGTACGACGGCTGATGGCGCAGATGGGGCTGGCGGCGATCTACCAGCGCCCGCGCACGAGCGATCCGCACCCGGAGCATCGGATTTATCCCTATCTGCTGCGGGACATGAAGATCGAGCGGCCCAATCAGGTGTGGTGTGCGGACGTGACATATCTACCGATGCGCCGAGGCTTCCTCTATCTCGTTGCGATCATGGATTGGGCCACCCGCAAGGTGCTGGCCTGGCGATTGTCCAATACCATGGACGCGGCTTTTTGCGTCGAGGCTCTGGAGGATGCCATGGCCCGCTTTGGCAAGCCGGACATCTTCAACACCGATCAGGGCAGCCAGTTCACTTCGCAGGCCTTCACCGGCGTGCTGCGGGCGGCCGAAGTGAAAATCAGCATGGATGGCAAGGGGCGCTGGATGGACAACGTCTTCATCGAGCGCCTGTGGCGCTCGGTGAAGTACGAGTGCGTCTATCTGCACGCCTTCGAGACGGGTTCCGAACTGCGCGCAGGCCTGTCCCGCTGGTTCGCCTATTACAACCATCACCGGCCTCACTCACGCCTTGCAGGCAAAACCCCGGCAGAGGCATATGGGCAAATCGACGCTTCAGATCATGGGGGGCATGCCCCCCATGATCTGATCACCAGAATGGCGGCGTAAACAACAACCGGATGAGCTTAACTTAGCCGCAAACCTGTACAGGAAGGCGGGACCACCTCAACCCGACCGGGCCGGACCAGCTGGCGCTGCGCCGCCAGGTGATCTTCGAAATCGAGGAAGAAGGGACCGCCGGCCGCTCGGGCACCTATGCCGAGGGATTCCGCAGCATGATCGCAGCCAGCGACAAGCGCATGGCGGTCGCGGCGCGCAAGGCGCTCGATAGCCCCGGCACGCATGGATACACGATGGGCGACGACGAGTTCATCGGCGGAACGCCCGAGCAGGCGGCCGATACGATCCGCGAGCAGTGCGAGATGACGGGCGCCGGCCATTTCCAGGTCGTCTTCGCCGGTGACACCACGGTCGAGCAGCTCGCCCACAGCTGGGACCTGTACGGCACGCGCGTCATCCCCCTGCTGAAGTCGACCGAACGGCGCGAGGCACTTGCGCAGGCTGTATGACCCCAAGGGAGGCATGAATGAGCACGAACAGCATTGAAAAGGCGCTGTGGAAGGCGCTGTCCGAACCCCGGGAAATGGACCGTCTCCGCGCGGACGCGCCCGGCTATCTGAGCGAATTCAACATCAGCGAGGAAGAGCGCGAGCTGATCCTCAACTGGGATGTTGCCGAAATCGTGCGGCGCGACGTCAGTCCGCTGCTCCTCCTGTCGGTATTCAGCGGCGTCAACGGGGCACGGCGGATGCCGGAATATCTCGAGAAGATAAATCAGGACTACCGGGCGCCCGCCTGAGGCTGGGCCCCACCGCACCAGCACTCAAACGGATATGAAGAAGGAATTGGATCATGGCTGAAATAGTGGGCGGTTTCCTGATGCCGCATAACCCGGCGCTTTCGGGTATGCTGAAGGGCTTGGCGGACCAGGCGCAGGAAGACACCGTATTCAAGGCGTTCGAGCACATCGCAGCGCGCCTGGTCGAGCTTCGGGCCGATACCGTCATCATCATCAGCGATGACCATTACACCAATTTCGGGCCGCACTGCATCCCGAGCTGCCTGATCGCGGTCGGCGACCTCGACGGGCCGATCGAGGACTGGATCCCGCTCGAAAAGGGCATGATCCCGAACAACGAGCCATTGGCCCGGCACATCCTCGCACAAGGTGGCATCGACCGGATCGACTGGTCCTTCGCCAAGGCACTGACCGTCGAGCACGCTATCGCCATTCCTTATGAATTCGCAGTCAAGGCCAACCCCGGGCTGAAGACGATTCCCGTCTATCTCAATTGTACCCAGCGGCCGTTCGTGTCGAACCAGCGCGCCTATGAGATCGGGGAGAGCATCCGCCGCGCGGTGGAAAGCTGGCCGGGCAACGAACGGGTTGTCATCTTCGGCACGGGCGGCATGAGCCACTGGGTTGGCTGTCCGGGCATGGGCCATGTCAATGCCGCCTTCGATCTTCGCATGCTCGATCTGTTCGTTAAGGGCGATGTCGATGCCTTGCTGGCCATCAGCGACGAGGAAATCCTGCGAGAGAGCGGCAACGGGGGCATGGAAATCAAGAACTGGTACTGCGCACTCGGCGCCCTGCCCCAGGCGAAGGGCGAGATCATCGCTTATGAGGCGATGGAGGCCTGGCTGACGGGCATGGGCTTCGCCGAGTTGAAAAACGCGGCGTAATCAGGCGTTCCCGCGCCGGTCGGCGACCGCGGGTGCGCAAACGGCACTCTGGCTTCGAAGGAAAATCGGATGGTTCAGATCACGGAGCTCGGCTATCTCGGGCTGACAATCAGCGACGCGGATGCCTGGAAGGTCTTTGCGACGCAGATCATCGGCCTGGAATGGTTGGATGAGGGCGAGGGCGACCGGATCCATTTGCGGATGGACAACTGGCATCACCGGATCACACTGCACATCGGCGAAGGGGACGATCTCGCCTATCTCGGGCTGCGCGTCGCCGGGGGCGCTGAACTGGCGGAGATGGCC